>JAAXGZ010000118.1 GCA_012271135.1 Caldilineales bacterium
AACACGGCGCAATCACCTCCGGGACACCGAGCAGAAGCACGAGGCCAAGGGCAACCATCGCAAGGCCGACACCATCCGGCAGAACAACCTCGGCAACCAGAAGTGGGACCGGCGGCGGACCCTGCACCACAGGCAGGTGCGCGATCACCTCTGCCAGGCCGCCCACACCGTTGTGGACAAGGCCGGCACCCTCGCCTGCGAGGACCTGTCCGCACACATGCAGTCCGCTCCGTACCGCCACAGGGACACCAACCGCCGTCCCGGTTTCCGGACGAGAAGTTCGTCTTGGCCAAACCCGGCCAGGCCGTCATGTTCAATGGCTGGCTGTACCATCGGGGTACGGCCAACCGGAGCGGGGCGTCACGTCGCACCTGCCTGATGTGTTACCAGAATGCCTGGATGAAGTCGCGTGAACCCTTTGACGGGCCGCGCGTGTCCAAACTTAGGGAGCACGGAACGTCGCTGCAGAAGCTTCTCCTGGGCGGTATCGGCAGCTGGTAGCCGCGTTTGCTCCTGGGTTGGTCGGCGTCCATCCCATGTTCAGGGAAAACGTGGACGGCATTCCGGTGCTGTGGCACTCCCCGGATCCGAACACCGACCGGGGATCCCTCGTCGTCTGGCTCGCCGGCTTTGGCGGAACCAAGGAGGATTGCGCACCTCAATTGCGGGCTTTGGCTGCCCAGGGTTTCACGGCCCTGAGCTTCGATGCCTGGCAGCATGGTGAGCGCCGCATCGAGTCGGAGGAGGAACTGCGGGCGCGGGTCCGTAGCAATATCCGCCGTTGGTTCTGGCCCATTCTGTACCGCACGGCTCAGGACATGGTCGGAGTCTTGGACTGGAGCGAGTACTGTCTTGGCTTGCGGAGGGCGGTGGGCATCGGTGGTGTTTCCATGGGCGGCGACATCGCCGTGACAGCGGCCGGCCTGGACCGGCGGATCGCGGCCGTGTCCGCGGTCATTGCCACTCCCGATTGGCTGCGTCCCGGTTCTTGCGAACCACCGGGCGCGCCGGATGCCAGGGCCTGGAGGGCCTACCGCGACGGCAACCCTCTGTCCCACCTGGATCGGTACGCCCATCGTCCGGCCCTGGCGTTCGAGTGTGGCGACGAGGATCGGCAGGTGCCGCCGGACGGCGCGGAACGGTTTTGCGCCGCCTTGGCCGCAACCTACCGCGACTATCCGGAATGCTTGCGCATTGCCCGGCACACAGGTGTTGGGCACCGGTTTGCGGATGCCATGTGGTCCGCCGCGATGGATTGGTTCAACCGCCATCTCAATGGCGCGGACGGGACCGCCTGACTCGCCCACCACCACCAATCTTGGAAAGGGTTGGCTGGCCGGAAATCCAGCGGAATCGGTTGCTATAATGCCCTGTCGCCATCTCCTGTCATCATGGGATCCACAGTGTCCGAACTGCTGGCCCCGGAAGCCCCCGTTCTTCCTGCCGCCACATCCTGTCCCGAGAGCGACGGCGTATCCCTTGAGGTGCAGGTCTGGGGACCCGACGCCGATCCGGACGGGTTTGACGCCTTGGCTGATGTCTGGGATCAACTCGTGGACCGCTCCGGTTCCCGGGCCTTCTTCATGCGACTGGCCTGGCAGAAGGTCTGGTGGCACAACCTGGGATTGGGCGAACGTTGGATTACCGCCTATCGCCGCCACGACACGGGGGAGCTGGTCGGCATTCTGCCCCTGTACAGGTTGACCGGGGACGATTCCCTGCACGGCGGCCGGGACCAACTCAGCATCGTGGGCTGCATCGAGGTCAGCGACTACCTGGATGTGATCGTGGCCTGCGGCTGGGAGGACTGCGTCTACCGGGCGTTCCTGGACTGGCTGGAGGGTCCCACTGCGCCCCTGTGGGAGGTGGTTGACCTCTGCAATCTGCCTTCATCCAGCACCACCTGGCAGGTTCTGCCCGTGCTGGCCGAGGCCAGGGGGCTGTCGGTCAGGGTGTTCCAGGAGGATGTGGCACCGGCCATCGAGCTGCCGGACACCTACGAGGACTATCTGGAACATCAGGTGGCGTCCAAGCAGCGGCACGAGATCCGTCGCAAGCAGCGGCGCATCGAAAGGGAGGCCGAGGTGGGGGTCTACATCGTGGGGCCCGAACACGATCTCCGCCGCGAGGTTGGGGACTTCATCGCCCTGCAGAAGGCCAGCCAGTCCTATAAGCGGGAGTTCATGACCCCCGACATGGAGCATTTCTTCCACGAAATGAGCCGGGACATGTTCGATGCCGGCAAGCTGTCGCTGATGTTCCTGACCCTGAACGGCGAAAAGGCCGCCGCCCTGCTCGCCTTCAGCCAGGACGGCCATTATCTGCTCTACAACAGCGGGTTCCGTCCGGACCTGCACTATCACCTCAGTCCCGGCTGGGTAATCCTCTCCTACGCCCTGCAGTACGCCATCGTGTCGGGCCACAAGGTGTTCGACTTCATGCAGGGCGACGAGGAATACAAGGGTCGGTTCGGTGCCGTCGACCACCCGGTGATGCGCGTCATTCTGGAGCACTGACGCCGGGATCGCCGGCCTCCTGCCAATCCGGCTCGACCGCGTCCACCACCACGGTGCGGGCCTTGCCCTTGCGGATCGTCACCTGTCCCGGACGCGCGCGCGGGGGTTTCCGCACATGCCGCCGCTCGGCCACCATCACGCGCGCCCGGTTCTCGCCGCGCAGGCCCGAGTGGAAGGCCGCCAGTCGGGCCGCGCCTTCCAGTGTGTCATGCGGCACGTTGCGGCCGCCGTTTTGGATGACAACATGGGATCCCGGGTGGTCCCGTGCATGCAGCCACAGGTCCTTGGGCGATCCCTTGGCAAACGTGACTTGGTCGTTCTGGCGGGCGTTGCGGCCGACCAGGACGGTGAACTGGCCATGGCGAAAACGGCGGGGACCGCGGGCCGGACGCGGCACCTTGGGCCGGGACTTGCGCACCTGCGACGGGCCGGCCAGGCCGGTTTGCTCCAAATCCTCCCGCACGGCTTCCAGTTCCGGTCGGTCGGCGGCCTGTTCCAGGTCCAGCAGCAGTTGCGCCAGATAGTCCCGGTCGCGCTCCAGTTCCCGGATGCGGCGCGGCACCGCCTCGGCCGCCCGTTCCAGCTTGCGGGCACGGTTGAACATGGCCTCGGCCTGCTGCACCGGCGTCCTGCCCGGCACCAGTGCCACGGGCCCACTGCCGTCCGGCGGTTCCAGTTCGGTTTGGCCGGGCCGAATGGAATGCTGCAGGGCCAAGAGCCACTGGGCCTGGGTGCGCAACCGCTCGGCAGCACCCGGTTCGGGCAGGTCGCGGGCGGCCCCCTTGAGCCGCCTTTCCGTCCGGGTTTGGGCCTTGCCAATCCGGGTGCGCAGGATCCTGCGCACTTCGGTGTAGGGGTCCGGAGGCTGCAGGCGGGAGAGCAAGGGCGTTAGTTCAGATTCCGGCTCGGCTCCGGGCAGATGGCGGATGGGATAAGGTGCACAGGTGGTTACACCGCCGTTGTCCCCAATGCTGCTGGGCGACCATTCCCCAGTGAGGACCGGCTGCCAAAGGTCTCGGATGGCCCCGGCCAAAGCCGGCACGTCCAGTTCCCCTGCCGCGACATCGGCCCGGCCGCTGGTTCGGAACACAATCTCCCGCGCTTGCATGGGGCCCATACCGGCCACGGTTGCCGTCAGGGCACGCCAACCCGGTGCACCGGCCTGAACCTGGAGCGCTGCCTCCAGCCTGGGTACGGGGCACTCCAGCGGGGAGCACATGTCCCTGGGTGGCAACGGCTGGTAGGGTTGCCTGGGCCGCAGGTCGCGGAGGGTACCCGGCGGAACGCGTCGCAGGGAGCCGAGGATGCGGTTGCCGTCCCCCAACAGGAACAGGTTGCCGTTGCGTCCGGTCAATTCGCACAACAGAGTCTGATCGCCGTGTTCCCGATGCGCAAGGGCAAGACACACCACGCGTTCGTCCGGATCGGGCAGGTACAGGGCAGAAGCCGCGGCCCCGTCCGCGTACTTTCTCAGCAATTCCAGGAACGGTTGGTTGGGCCCCTCGCCCCGGCGTGGACGGATCTCCGTCAGGTACAAGCCACACTCCGGGCCCCAGCCTGTAATGCGCAGCCAATGGCGTTGCCCCCTACCGTACAGTTCAAGCACCAGCGAGCGCGGGTCCGGCATCACGATCTTCTGGATGCGGCCCGGCAACGCCCGAGCCGCCGTCTCCTGTACAAGGCAGTTGAGGGCAAGGGCATCAAACTGCATGGCAGAGCGTTCTCTTCGGTTCCGGCTCGCTCTCAGGAGGCGGCATACAGGGCCGCGTGCTGGTTGGCGATCCGTTCCCAGGAACGGTCCGCGGCGCTGGTCCGCGCGGCGGCGGCCGCCGCCGCGCGTTTCTCCGGGCTGGCGGCCAGGCATGCGATGCGGGATGCCAAGGCCAGGAAGTCCAGGGGCGGTACGGTCGGTACCCCTGGGGCCAGCCAGCCGTCGGACAGCGGTGTACTGGTGATGGTGGCGCAGCCGTGATCCAGGCATGCCATCAGGGAGCCGTGACGCGTGCTGGCCCCTTCCGTGTAGGGTTGCACCATCAGGTCGCAGGCGGAGAGGGACCGGCTGACCTCCCGGTCGGACAGGGCTCCGGTCCAATGGACCCGATCCTCCAGGCCGGCCGTGCGGATGGCGCTTTGCAGGCTTTGCAGAAAGGCCGCGTTGCTCCGGTTGGAGGTTCCCGGGGTGCCGCCGATAATCACGATGCGCAGGTCGGTGCCCCTGGATTTCAGCAGGCGCGCCGCCTCGACCAGGGTCTGGAGGCCCTTGGTGCGACCGGCCAGGCCGAAACATCCAATCACCGGCTCGCCGGGCCGGGCCTGCCAGGAGTCACGCAAATCGGCCCGTTCCCGTGGTTTCAGGGGCGCGATGGGAATGTTGCTGCCAACCGGACTGACCTCCGCCCGGATCCCGGCCTGGGCCAGCCGGTCGGCATCCTCCCGATTGGTCGAAACCACTATGCGGCTGGCCCGCCCCGGAGCCAGGGTCACGCGCTGTCTCAGGGCATTGCCTGCAAGGGGAAAGAGATAGGGCGGCAGCAGATCATGGTAGGTCCAGGCTACGCGCAGCCCCCGTGCGGCCCAGGCTGCCGGGGACCGGTTTACCTCCGGGTTCATTCGGTAGGCCGCGGTTTGGTACTGCACATGGATCCAGCTGTCCCGCTCGGCTCGGGCCATCCTGGCAATCGCCAGTTTGTGGCCCCGGGCCCACCGTCTCGGCAAGGTTAGGACTTCCGGTTCGTCCGCCGCGCCGCGGCCGGCGGCCGGCGTGCCCGTGGCAGCTGCAATCCTCACCCGATGGCCCTCCCGGATCAACGCCCGGGCCAGCAGGCGCGTGTAGTCGCCCACCCCGCCCGTCATTGGGGGGTACTCTCCGGTCACCATGAGGATGTGCATCAGTTCCCAAAATCTTGTCGGTTTGGGGATTTCCAATCAACAAGCAGGGTGATTCGCTCTCAGCCTGTCAGGACAGCCCCGGCTGTCCGGCAGTCGATTTGCGACGTGTAGGCGGGGTTCGCCAACACCAACGCCGAACCTCGGCGCCGGGATATCGAGGTTCGGGTCTCCGCCATCAGGCCCTTGACCCGGCCCGCCAAGCGGCGTTGGGTGTCGCGGTGCCTGACCTTGGCGGATTTCATGGGGGTCGTCAGGGCCTCCCAGGCGACGGTGCCTGCGCGGTCGACGATGCTGTGGGCGGCCTGGCACAAGTGATCCCGTACCTGGGCGTTGTGCTGCTTTTGGCGGCGGTCCCACTTCTGGTTGCCGAGGTTGTGGCGGCGGATGTTGTCGGCCTTCTTGATCCGTCCGGCCGCGCGGTGCTTCTGCTCGACCGCCCGAAGTTGGTTGCGCCGCCGGCCCTTGACCTTGCGGTCGTCGCTTTCCCGGGCCAGCAGGTCGCCCAAGCCTTCGCCGTGACGTTCGCCTTCGCTGTCGGCATAGGCTTCGGTATAGCCCTTGTCGACGCCCACGGTTTCCGACCCGCAGGGCTTCGTGCTGCAGGCCGTGTCTTCGTCCACGGCGTGGTGTATCTCCACCTGGCCGTCGTCCTGCAGGATGAGGCGCAGGGTGCCGGTCGGCAGAGCGGCTCCCCGCAGCGGAATGGCCAGGCGTTGCCCGCGCTCCAGGCACTGCGTGTAGATCCAGGCCCGCCCATGCCAGACCTTGGCGGTGTAGGCTCCGGGCTCAAGCACGATTTGATGGGTGCAGTGCGAGTGGCCGCCCTTCCACTGCTTGCGCATCTGCCGGTGCAGGAACGGGTCCTCGCCCCACTGGTTGCGTTTCAACAGCGAGTACAGGCGGTGGCGTTCGGCGCCGTCGCCGCGGGTCTTGTGCCAGATGGCCTTCTTGACCGGTAGTTTGGCGGCCTCGCGACAGGCGTTGATGTCGCCCAGTGCGTCCAGCAGGGGGGCTCTCCCCAGCATGGCCGGCAACCCGTGCCAGTCATAGCCTTCCGCCATCCAGGCGTTGCGGATCGCATAGGCGGATCGTGGCGCCGTGGACAAGCCGCTACAGCGTTGCCACGCGTCCGCACGCACGCGCCTGCGGAGGGTTGCCATCGCCTGCAACCGCTTGAACTTGTCCCGGTTCAAGCTCTGGCTGCGCAGGATGCGCGTCACCGGCTCCGGCTTAGCCATCGCGGGCGGCTTCCCGAATCTGTTGGCGGTACGCACGCAACCCGGACAGGCGGCCGGAGAACGTCTGCACGATGGTCATTAGATCCTCTACCATCTCCTCTTGCGGCGACAGACTCTCCTGGTTGACCACCGAGAGTGTGCAACCGTGCTGCTGGGCGAAGTGCTCGAACCAGTCGAATCCGAACCGTGTCAACCGATCCTGGTGGGCAAGCAACAGGTGGGCAATCTCCCGGCCCTCAATCCGTTCCATCAGATTCAGGAACACCTTGCGCTTGAAATTCAGGCCGCCGCCAATCTCCGACAGCCATTCATCCACGGCCACGCCCGCACCCAGACAGTACGTCTCCATGGCCTGCACCTGGCGTCGCAGGTCGGCCTTTTGCCCCTGACTGGACACACGACAATAGACGACGGTGAGGCCGCCCGCAGCCGCAGGGCCCTCGCCCAGGAAACGCCGGGCGTCGGCTTCCGTGTAGTACCGGCGACCGGTAGCCGTCCAACGGGCGGGGAAAACACCCCTGCGATCCATCTCGCGCAGTTGGCTGGGCGACCGCCCCACACGCACACCGAACTTCCCAATGCTGTAGACTTTGCTCATACGGGCATACTAACACACAAACCGACACAAACCGACACATTATTGAACGCTTATGCAGTTCACGATCCGTCCCGCGCCAATCGGTCCTCCAGTTGCTGCCACAACCCTTCCTGATCCCGCAGTCGGGGCAGCTCCAGCTGTTCGCGGTGGGATTCCCGACGGCACTCCACCAGGATCGAGCGGGTCACGCGTCCAGTCCAGCGAATGTTGGTTACAGCCGACCAAGCCACGGCCTGCCGGGCCCGTCCGATCCGGTGCAGGACCAGTCCTCGGGCATTGGTTTCAACGCGGCTGCCCAACCACTGCAGGTGCCACAGGGCAAGGCCGAAGGCGAGCAGGGCCATCAGCATGTTGCCGGTGTCCGGCCGGCGTCCGTCCTGCAACACCAGCCAAATCGTCAAGATCCCCAGCAACGACGCCAACATGGCGTACTGGGGATGGGCGTGCCAGGTGCGAGCCTGTCCTTCGTCTTTGGCCATCGGACTGCGGACATGCCGCTCAGCGGAGGCCCTCGAGGGTTGCGGCCAGCCGGCGCGTGTGCAAGGCCAAGGCTGCGGCGAAGTCCCTGACGCGGCCGGCCGTGCGTTCATCGGCGAGCTGGTCTCCGTCGAAATGACGATAGACGGAAGGCAGGCTGATCTGTTGTGGAATGACGTGGCCGTTGACCCCGCGTATGACGATACGGAGGTGGCCCAGGGCGTTGACGGCGCCCATGTCGCCTCCGGCAATGCCGATCAGCCCGAACATCTTGTCGCCCAGCTGCTCGCTGCTGAGCAGATCCAGCGCGTTCTTCAACGCACCGCTGTAACTGTTGTGATACTCCGGTGTCGCCAACACGAACCCCTGGGCCCGCGCGGCCCGCGCCACGAGGTCGCGTTTGCCGGGATGGTCGTCCGTGTCCGCGGCGCTCTTGCACATGGGCAGTTCGGTCTCGGCCAGGTCCAGGAAGTCGGTGCACACACCGATCGCATCCAACTCGGCCATGACCAGGACCAGCAAGCGTCGGGTAAAGCTGTCCGGTCCACGCAGACTGCCGCACAGGCCGAGGATGCGAACAGGTTCGGAGTAAACGTTGGACAGAAGGCATCGGGAACTGGTGGGACCGTGTTCCGGTCCGCGGCGGCGATTATAGCCAACCGTTATCCCGACCGGCCGGGGAGCCGGTCGGTCGACACAGTTTCAGTCTCGTTGATGCGGCTGCGGTATGGGCGCCTCCTCGCGTCCAGCCTCCCGGCACAGGCCGTGGTGCGTGCCATCAGCCGCACGCCGTCGAGGGCTCCCGCCTCCGTCCGGAAGCCCACGGCCCCGGCCGGGGAACCCACATTGGTATATTGGGAAATGTTTGCTGTATTTTTCTTCTATACTAATCGGGCGCCTTCGCCCCCCATGTCATCGTATGTCAGGCGCGTGAGCCGGAAATTTGGGTCAGGCAAGGTAATGAGAGCGGTCGTTCAGTCAGGGCAGGCGGCGTCGAAGGTGTCCGAATCCATCCGGGTGATGGATTACGAAAACAGTGCCTACCGGACCGAGTTCTGGGAGAAGGTCGATCGCCGCTACGAGGACGTTGCGGAACGGGCGGCATTGCGCGCCCTGCTGCCTCCCCAGGGCTTCCGGCTGGTGGACATCGGCGGCGGCTTCGGGCGCCTCGGTGCGGAATACGCCGGCTACCGGCAGGTGGTCTTCTTCGACTACAGCCGCACAATGCTGGCACAGGCTGTGGAACGCTGGGGCCACGATCCACGGTTCGTGTTTGTCAACGGCGACGTGTACCGGCCACCCTTCCGGCCCGGAGCCATGGACACGGTGGTCATGATTCGGGTCATTCACCACTTGGAGCGCGCCGAACTCGCCCTGGAGCGCATTGCCGGGATGCTGCGTCCCGGCGGTTCGACCATCCTGGAGTTTGCCAACAAGCGCAACTTGAAGGCCGTGGGACGCCACTTGTTGGGACGGCAGTCCTGGTCCCCCCATGCGCGGGAGCCCGTGGAGTTCGCGGAAATGAACTTCAACTTCCATCCGGAGTGGATTCGGGAGCGGATGCGGAGGTTGGATCTCGGCATCGACCGTGCCATGGGCGTCTCCCACTTCCGGCTCCCGCTGCTTAAGCAACTGTTTCCCCCGCAGTGGCTGGCCGGGTTGGACTTGGTGGCGGGTTCGTTGACCGTGGGCCGCGAAGTGGCGCCCAGCGTCTTCGTGCACAGCCGTCGGCAGGGTAACCGGGCCGGAACGGGGGAATTCGGTGCTGCACCGGCCGATTGGCTCGCCTGCCCAGTCTGCAAAACCGCTTCGGCGGGTCTTGGGGTGCAGGGGGAGGATGCACTGGCGTGCCGAGCCTGCGCGGCCGAGTATCGATGCATTGACGGCATTTGGGATTTCAAGACTGGCATTTGATTCGGTTCGCAAGCAATCGCAATGGCGGAAGAGAGGTCAACATGAAGGAAGGAGTGACGCAAATGGTCGAAGGGCACCAGCTGGCCGACGGCGAATTCGACGCCGTCGGCTTCAAGGAACATGTGCTGGCATTGGGTGACAAGAACGGTATCGTTGAGTTTGACGACATCCTGAAGGTCATGCCCGATGTGGAGGAGAATACGGAGTTGCTCCAGGATGTCTTCACCAGCCTGATGGAGAAGGGCATCGAGATTGGGGATTCCGGAAGCAGCTTGGATCTGGATGATCTTGAGGAGGATCTGAACGAGGATACGGACGGGTTCGACGATCCCCTGCAGGACGCCGCCAGCGACTCGGTGGCCCTGTACTTGCGCGACATCGGCAAGGTCGATCTCCTGACCGCCGCCGAGGAGGTGGCCTTGGCCAAGCGCATCGAGGCGGGCGAGGCCGCCAAGGAGAAGCTGGCGGAGCTCGATGCCGACCTGACGGACGACGAGCGGGATGAGCAGGAATGGGTGGTGCTGGATGGCCAGGCGGCCGTCGACCACCTGATCTCGGCCAACTGCCGCCTGGTGGTGAGTGTGGCCAAGAAGTACAACAACCGGGGCGTGCCCTTCCTGGATCTTGTGCAGGAGGGCAACAACGGGCTGATGCGGGCCGTGGCCAAGTTCGACTACAAGCGGGGCTTCAAGTTCAGCACCTATGCCACCTGGTGGATTCGCCAGGCGGTTACCCGAGCCATTGCCGACCAGGGCCGCACCATCCGTGTGCCCGTGCACATGCACGAGCAGATCAACCGCATGATCCGCACCCGCCACCAGCTGTCCCAGGAACTGGGCCGGGATCCCACGGTGGAGGAACTGGCCGAGGGTCTGGAGGTCCAGACCCAGAAAGTGGAGCAGATCATCAAGGTCAACCAGCATCCGCGCAGCCTCGAACAGCCCGTGGGCGAGGAGGAGGACAGCGTGCTGGGGGACTTCATCCCGGACAACGACGCGGACAACCCGCAGGAGACGTCCAACATGACCGTGCTGCGGGAAGTGATCGAGGACATCATCCAGGATCTGACCCCACGCGAAATCCACACATTGCAACTTCGCTTCGGAATGGTGGATGATTACGCCTATACTTTGGAGGAAGTAGGCAAGAAGTTCGGCATTACGCGGGAGCGTGTGCGCCAAATCGAAACCCAGGCGCTGGCTCGGCTGCGCCATTCCAGCCGCAGGAAGAGCCTGAACTGGTTCGTTTAGCGGCGGACGACAGGACACTTGAGGAGAGTTGCCGGTCTCTCCGCAAAAAAACCGGCACCCTGTTCACAATCGAAGGAGGACGGCCGTGGCGCAAACCCCACACACCGAAGCCGTATCCGAGGCCTTTGCCCCGGGCATGAACAGCCAGTCGGTCAAGGACCACATCCTGGCCTTGGGTGCCAAGCAGGGGGTCGTGCAGTACGGCGATGTCCTCTCGGTCCTGCCCCGGGCCGAACTGGCCATGGACCTGCTGGAGGACCTGTTCGCCGCACTCATCGACAAGGGCATCGACATTGGCCAGGTCCGGGACGAGCGGCCCGAAGAAGAGGAGGAGGAACAGGATCAGGTGGCCCTCGGTCAGGACGGCGTCAACGACTCGACGACGCTCTACCTGCGCGAGATAGGACGGGTGGCGTTGCTGACCGCCAAGGAGGAGGTCCAGCTGGCCAAGCGTATGGAGAAGGCCGAGGAGGCCAAGGTGCGCCTGAACAACCCGGACGAACTTCTAAGCGAGGACGAAAAGGATGATTTGCGCTGGCTAATCCGCGACGGCGAGGATGCCCAGAACCACTTGATCACCGCCAACAGCCGCTTGGTGGTGAGCGTGGCCAAGAAGTACACCGGCCGCGGCGTGCCCTTCCTGGATCTCATTCAGGAGGGCAACGTTGGCCTGATGCGGGCGGTGACGAAGTTCGACTACCACCGCGGCTTCAAGTTCTCGACCTATGCTACATGGTGGATCCGCCAAGCGGTCACCCGGGCCATTGCCGACCAGGGCCGCACGATCCGGGTGCCGGTTCACATGTACGAGCAGATCAACCGCCTGACCCGGACCAACGGCTACCTGTCGCAAAAGCTGGGTCGCGAACCGACCATTGACGAATTGGCCGAAGAGTTGGAGGTGCCGCCGGGCAAGATCGAGCACATCATGCGGGTGAGTCAGCGGCCGTTGAGCCTCGACAAGCCGGTGGGCGAGGAAGAGGACAGCGTGCTGGGGGACTTCATTCCCGACGAGGATGCCGACAGCCCGCAGGATTCGGCCAACCAGACCCTGCTGGGCGAGAAGATTCAGGATGTCTTCACCAGCCTGACCCCCCGCGAGACCCGCATCTTGGAGCTGCGCTTTGGCCTGGTCGATGGGCACAGCTACACGCTGGAGGAAGTCGGCAAGAAGTTTGGGGTGACCCGGGAGCGGATCCGCCAGATTGAGGCGGGTGCCCTGAATCGCTTGCGGCATCCGAGCCGCAAGCGGAAATTGAAGGGATTTCTCTAGTTGTGACGGAGGCCGATTCACGATCGGCCCCCATCGGTTGGCAGTGCATGCCGGGAGACGGCAGTCCCCCGGTGGCGGTTCGTCAATAGTCGGGTGTGGCCCGGTCCGAGTTCTGCTGGATGAAGCGCCGGCGCGGTTCGGCATCCGGGCCCATCAGGTCCATGAAGAGCTGATCGGCGTCGCCCGCATTGTCGTCCACCGTCACCTGCAGCAGGGTCCGGGCCTCGGGATCCATGGTCGTGGTCCACAGTTGCTCGGCATTCATTTCGCCGAGGCCCTTGTAGCGCTGTTCCAGCTTCACGTTGTCGTTGCCCTTCTCCCGCTGCAGGTCCGCCAGCTGCCGTTCGTTGTAGACGTAGCTGGTCTGCTTCCGCCTAGTCTTGCCGTTGCCCTGTTCGGTCACCGCCACCTTGAACAGGGGCGGCTGGGCGATGTACAGGTGTCCCTGTTCGATCAGCGGCTTCATGTAGCGGTAGAAGAAGGTGAGCAGCAGGGTCCGGATGTGGGCCCCGTCCACGTCCGCATCGGTCATCACGATGATGCGGTGGTAGCGCAGGTTGTCCAGGCTGAACTCGGACTTGATGCCCGTGCCCATCGCCTTGATCAAGGCCTGGATCTCCTTGTTCTCAAGCGCCTTGCTGTCCTTGGCCTTCTGCACGTTGAGGATTTTGCCCCGCAGTGGCAGGATGGCCTGGAACTGACGATCGCGTCCCTGCTTGGCCGAACCGCCGGCGCTGTCGCCCTCGACCAGGTACAGTTCGGTCTCGGACGGGTTGCGGCTGGAACAGTCGGCCAGCTTGCCGGGCAGCGTCATCGAGTCCAGCAGTCCCTTGCGGCGTACCATGTCTCGGGCGCGGCGGGCGGCCGTACGGGCCTCCGCCGCATTCTGGCACTTGTCGATGATGGCGCGCGCGTCAGCGGCGTTGGCGGTCATCCACTCGGCCAGTTCCTCGGCAACCACGGTCTCGACGTACCCCTGAACCTCCTTGTTGAGGAGCTTTAGCTTGTTCTGCCCCTCGAACTGGGGCGACGGCACCTTGACGCTGACCACAGCGGTCAGGCCGTCGCGGGTGTCCTCGCCGGTGAAGTTGGCGTCGTTGTCCTTGAGGCGGTTGATCTTGCGGGCATGCTCGTTCATCTGCCGGGTGAGCGCCTTGCGCAGACCGGTCAGGTGGGTGCCGCCATCCGGGTTCTTGATGGTGTTGCAGAAGACCACCGTGTGTTCCTGGTCGGAGTCGGTGTACTGCAGGCCGACTTCGATCTCGTTCCCTTCAATCGTGCGATGAATGTAGATGGGCGGGTGCAGGACATGGCGTTGGCGATTCATGTAGCGCACGAACGAGCCCAGGCCGCCCTCGAAGTAGAAAGTCGTGTCCTCGACCGGGATCTCCCGCTCGTCGGTGAAGCGAATCGTGACCCCGCGGTTCAGGAAGGCCATTTCCCGGAAGCGCTCCAGCAGTTCGTCCGCCCGGTAGGCTACGCCTTTGTCGAAGATGGTCTCGTCCCATTTGTAGTGCTGGGTGGTGCCGGTGTCCTCCGGATCGCAGGGTCCCACGACCTCCAGGTCGGTGACCGGATGGCCGCGCTCGAACTGCTGTTGGTGCACTTGGCCGCCGCGCTTGACCTGGGTTACCATCCACTCGCTGAGGGCGTTGACAGCGCTCACGCCCACGCCGTGCAGGCCGCCGGAGACGCTGTAGCCGCTGCGTTCGTTGAACTTGCCGCCCGCATGCAGGGTGGTCATGACCAATGTCAGGGCCGGCATCTTCTCCGTCGGATGCATGTCCACCGGAATGCCGCGTCCATTGTCCGACACGGAGATGCTGCCGTCGGCCTGGATGCGGATGTCGATGCGGTCGCAGCTGCCCTGCATCGCTTCGTCGATGGAGTTGTCCACCACTTCGTAGACGCAGTGGTGCAGACCGCCTTCGCCGGTGCCACCGACATACATGCCGGGACGTTCGCGTACCGGCTCAAGGCCCTTCAGGGCTTGGATGGCTTCGGCACTGTAGGCGTTGGTGTTCTGTTCGGCGTTTGGGGGCATCGGAGTGTTAGCCATCGCCATTCTGTTCCTTAAAACTTGTTGGGCCTTGGTTGATTCGCTCTCGGTTGATAAGGGCTTGCGGTCCCTTGCAACTCGAGTCCGGGTGGAGCAGTCCCCACCGCGGCCGGGTCGAAACCGGCGACACACAACCCCATGCCCTGCGCTCCCCTTGCGGTAAACCGGCGGCGAACCTGACGACCCGCGACCGTGCGGTCGACATTCGGTCGATTGCGATGCAGGCGTATGGTCGTGGCCATGTGCCTACGGCAGGAAACCTTCCTGCCGTGTGGTTGTAGCGGAATCTCCGCTACCGGCTTGGAACATCCAAGCCGCGCATGCTGTGACGGTCGGCTCACAGCGAACCTCTGGGGGCATTGGCTCTCCTCTTCAGCATCAAGTTCCACAAGGATCAACAGGCGGCTTATTCAAGCTCCATGGACTTGAACCAAGCCATGATGTTCACTCCGTCCAACATCAGGCAGCGGGAACGGTAGAAGACCAGAAAGGCCAGGGCCGTGCCGGTGCCGACGTAGGCAAAGGACATGGACGATAGAAGCAGTATGACCGGGTTAAAGCCGGTATTGATGGACATATTGATTGAACCAAGCGCCTCCTCGATCCCGAACAGGATGAACCCGGACAGGAGCAGAAACGCGAGCGTACTGACCACATTGTTGCGAATTAGGGCGACGCTTTGCCGGGCTGCCGCGATCACCTTCAGCCTGTCCAACAGAATGCCGGGAATGATGTAGGTCTGGAGGAACAGGAAGACCGGCAGGGCCATGAGCAGGAACAGCATGTACAGACCCATCAGGGGAAATACGGCTCCTGGCATAACCAGGGCGAGGGCCGCCATAAGCAGGCTGACCACAAAGGAGAGCACCGTCACCAGCACCACCAACAGAACCAGATAGAGGCCTGTTTGACGGGCGCGAAACCAGAAGGCTTCCCAAGGGTCCGGTTCCACCGCCTCATCCGTGTTTGAGGCGTCCCGTTCCGTCCATGCGCGCAGGGCTGCGTTCACCGTGCGCGCCAGTTGCCACTGGTACAGTGTGCCCATGACCACTCCGGCGGCCGAAAAGGCGGCCAGTACCAACAGGACGTCGGCCACCGAGGAAAGGTGGGGGCTCCAGTCGGTCAACAGCCGCTCCAGGGGCAGGGTCATCACCAGGCCGGGCACGCGCAGGAACGTGCGGTTGACCAATAGTTGCCCCAGGGGGAGGGTGGAGGCGTTCAGGCTTTCGAGCAGCGCCTCGGGCGCAAAGGAGGACGGGGTATCGGCGGTCAGACCCGCGTCGGCGGCCTGCCCCAACGCCGCGTCCTGGGCCTCCGCAAAAATGGCTTGCAGATCGGCAAACAGCAAAGAGATGTCCGCCGGTGGCCAATACAGGGCCGCCAGACTCAGGAACACAGGGATAATTAGGAGGTCCAGGCGAAGACCGAGGATTCTGAATCCAAGGGCCAGACTGTTGATCAATGCCGTCTCCCAAATACCCGTCCAACTGGAAGCCCATGCACGCGAGTTTGTTAACTTAATGCGCGCGCTCCTCTACACATCATAGCATAGGACTGGTCCGGTATCGGGTTTTTGACTGCGGGGCGCACGGCTCCTGAAAATAAAACGGAACTAACAGAGCAAGTTTGAAGATTGATTGGGACAATTCAGCAAGGTCTTCGCCAGTCCCGCGGGCCGACAATCGCGGCGGAAACCAGTCTGTGCTAAACGTGTATCCGAAATCATGTTCGTAAATAAATCTACTGTGGGGCTTGGAACATCCGGAAACCCCTCCAAATGCGGCCTGGCGACGCGCCGGGAGCTCGCGGCCGGGGTTTTCCGGGAGCTCCGGGCGGTCCGAGCGACGGGTCGGCGCGGGCTTGTGTGTCACAGGTATCGGTTTAAAATTGCGCAAGTTGGATTTTGATCCACCCAGTTCGGTCAGCCGCATCCTGTGGAGGCGCGAACCATGGCGCGACTGTTGATTGAGGGAGGCCATCCCATTGCCGGCACCGTGCGGCCGGCCGGGAACAAAAACGCGGCGATGCCGATGATCTGTGCCGCCCTGCTGACCGACCAGCCGGTCGTCCTTCACAATGTGCCGCGCATCGGGGATGTCGACAACCTGCTGCTGATCCTGCAGGGGCTGGGCGTCGATGTTGCCTGGCAGGGACCGAACACGCTGCACCTGCACGCCCGGACGCTGGCGTTTGCCGAGCCGGACCCCGCCCTGTTCCGCCAGTTGCGAGGATCACTGACCCTGATGGGGCCGATGCTGGGAAGGACCGGTGCCTTTCGGGTGGCCGGCAGCGCCGGCGGGGACGATATCGGACGCCGCCGCATCGACACGCATCTGCAGATCTTCAGTGCCCTGGGGGTGGAACTCCTTGGCGGGGGGGATACCTTCGCGCTTCAGATCGACGGCGATCTGCAAGGTGCCGATGTGCTTCTGGACGAAGCTTCGGTGACGGCCACCGAGAACGGCGTGATGGCGGCGGCCCTGGCGCAGGGCACCACGGTGTTTCACAACGCGGCCTGTGAACCGCATGTGTCCGACCTGTGCCGCCTGTTGGTCGCGATGGGCTGCACCATCGACGGTATCGGTACCAACCGGCTGATCATCGAGGGCCAATCGGCCCTGAGCGGTGCGGAATTCACCGTGGGACCGGACTTCATGGAAATCGGAACCTGGATTGGGCTGGGTGCCGTGACCCGCGGCGAACTGCGCATCGAGGGCGTGGTGGCCGAGGATCTGCGCATGATGCAGATGGTCTTCCGCGAACGGCTCGGCGTGGAAATGGCGTTGTGGCCGGGTGGCGCGGGTGAACGGGATACCCTAGTCGTCGCGGCGGAACAGGCACTCGAGGTTGCACCTGAATTCGGAGGCGGAATTCCCCGCATTGCCAGTGCGCCCTGGCCCGGCTTTCCCACGGATGTGCTCAGCATTGCGCTGGTGGTGGCTACGCAGAGTGCGGGTACGATCCTGTTCCACGAGAAGATGTTCGAAAGCCGGCTCTACTTCGTCGATCGCCTGATCGCAATGGGTGCCCGGATCATCTTCTGCGATCCCCACCGCGTGGTGGTCTCGGGGCCGTCGCTGCTGTACGGCCAACGGGTCAGCACGCCGGACATCCGGGCTGGCATGGCGTTGATCCTGGCGGCTCTGTGTGCCGACGGTGTGACGGAGATTGGCAACGTGACGGAGATTGACAGGGGCTACAGCGACATTGGCAACCGCCTGGTCCGGCTGGGTGCCCGCCTGGAACGGATTCCCGACTGAGTTCCGGTTGCCCGGATTCTCGGCGACATTCTGCGCGATACTGTAGAAGGTAAAGACAGCAATCGACTTGCTATGACCGACAGGGTTCAGCGGAATATGCGGGACGACCGGGAACGGGTCGTCGTGACCGGCATCGGCATGGTGTCCGCACTGGGCCTGGATTCCGACACCAGTTGGCAGCGAATGGTGGCGGGATGTTCCGGCACCCGCCTCATTGAGGTGCGGGAAGTCAAGGGCCTTGAGCGCGCCAGCGCGGCCGTTGTGGATTGGCAGCCCGGAGACCACATGGATCGCCGGGACGCGCGCAAGACCTCCCGCGCAACCCAGTTTGCATGGAAGGCGGCCCAGGAAGCCCTGGGCCAGGCCGACCTGGATCCGGAGGACGTGGAGGCGGGTCGCCTGGGGATCGAAATCGGTGACGCCTTCGGCGGGTGGGATCTGATTGAGGATCAGACGCGCGTCCTCTACAGCAAGGGCTTTCGACGTATCAATCCGGTCCTGTCGCTGGCGGCCCTGATCAGCGGCACGCCAACCTTTATCGGCATGCGGCTGGGCGTGACCGGTATCGCCAACAGTCCGGTGGCGGCCTGCGCCACCGGGGTCGGCGCCGTGGGCGAGGCTGCCCGACGCATTCTGTACGGCGAAGCCGATGTCATGCTGGCCGGCGGCAGTGACGGCTATGTCACCCCGATGACCGTGAGCATGTTCGGTCGACTGGGTGCCATGTCGTTCGAGGTGGACAATCCGGCTGCTGCCTGCGCCCCCTTTGCCGGCAACCGCACCGGCATGGTCATCGGGGAGGGGGCCGGCGTTCTGGTGCTGGAGGGCTTCGCTCATGCCCGTGCCCGCGGGGCCCGCATCCTGGCCGAGTTCGGCGGCTACAGCCTGAGGCTGGATCCGAGCGATTTTGCCAACCCGGATCCCGAAGGCCGCGTGCCGGGCCGGGTCATGTCCGATGCCATTGCCGACAGCGGATTGCACCCGGCGAACATCGACTGGGTTGTGGCCCACGGCACGGCCACCAAGGCCAATGACGTGATGGAGACCCGCGCCATTCACTGCGCCCTGGGCGAACACGCCCGGAATTGCCCCGTCACCGGGCTCAAGGGCATGCTCGGCCACGCCATGGGCGGAGCGGGGGCGCACGGCATCGTGGCCGCCGTGAAGGCCATGCACGACGGCCGCATCCCCCCTACCATCAACTATCGGGAACCCGACCCGAAGTGCGATCTGGACTACGTGCCCAACAAGGCGCGGCCCCATGCCGTGGATGCCGCCCTGGTCAACGGGTTCGGCATGGGAGGCCAATCGGCCTCGCTGGTCCTGCTCCGGCACGATGACTGAACCAGGCAACTACGGAAGGCTGACATGAGGCTCGAGAACCCCTTTCGCCGCGTCCAGCGGCTGCGCCGGGTCACCAACGTCCCGGAGGAGCAGGCCAACGCGCGGACCCCGCCCGGCCAGTTCCTCACCAGCAAGTTTCCGGTCCTGACCTATGGCCCGACTCCCACGATCACGGACCTGGACGGATTCAGGCTGAATGTGTTCGGCGAGGTTGCGGAACCCAGGGAGTTCACCTGGAGCGAACTGATGGCCCTGCCCGCCGACACTCAAACCGTGGATATCCACTGCGTGACCCGTTGGAGCAAGCTGGACACCACTTGGACGGGCATCCCCTGGCGGCGCTTCCTGGCGCAGATCGCGCCCGCGCCCGCGGCCACTCATGTCATGGCGCACTGCGTGGGCGGCTACACGACCAACATTAGCCTGGAGATCCTTGACGACGACGACACCATGCTGGCCTACCTCTACGACGGCAAGCCCCTGGAGCGTGAACACGGATACCCCATGCGCCTGCTCGTGCCGAAGTACTACTTCTGGAAGAGCGCCAAGTGGCTGACAGGCCTGGAGTTCATGAACGGGGACCGTCCGGGCTTCTGGGAACAGCACGGGTACCACATGCGCGGCGAGCCGTTTGCCGAGGAACGCTTCGGCTACTAACACGCGCCCGAAGCCGGCCGGCACTCGGCAATCGACATGAAGGGAATCCTGATGGCGGGCGGGTACGGCACCCGTCTGCATCCCATCACGCTGGCGACCAGCAAACAGCTGCTGCCCGTCTACGACAAGCCGTTGATCTACTACCCGCTGTCCATGCTGATGCTGGCAGGGCTGCGCGAGATCGCGGTGGTCTGCACGCCCCTCAGCCAACCGCAGTTCGAGGCGGTTCTGGGCGATGGCCGCAAGTGGGGTCTCGAAATCGTTTACGTGGCCCAGGCGGAGCCGAGGGGTGTGGCGGAGGCCTTCCTGCTGTGCGCCGATTACATCGCCGGCGACAGTGTGTGCCTCATTTTGGGCGACAACTTCTTCTACGGCCACGGCCTGCCGGAAGTCCTGCAGGAGGCTGCATCCCTGAAAGAGGGCGCCCAGGTCTTTGCCTACCCCGTGGCCAATCCCAGCGAGTTCGGCGTGGTCGAGTTCGATGGCACGGGACGGGTCTTGTCGCTGGAGGAAAAGCCATCACGGCCCCGTTCCCACCACGCCGTGACCGGCATCTACTTCTACGACGGCCAGGTGTGCGCCATCGCCCGGGAGCTGAAGCCGTCCGGCCGCGGCGAATTGGAGATCACGGATGTCAACCGAACCTATCTTGAACGGGACGAACTGAGGGTCACGGAGTTGGGGCGCGGCGTTGCTTGGCTGGATACGGGCACCCACGACTCCCTGCTGGAGGCGTCCCGCCTCGTGCAGATGCTGCAGCAACGGCAGGGGCTCATGGTGTCGGCACCGGAGGAAATCGCATGGCGGCGCGGTTTCATCTCGCTCGCGCAGATGAAGGATCTGGGACAGCGGATGGCCGGCAACGCCTATGGGCAGTACCTTGTGACACTGGCGGAACAGGTTGCCCGCAACCAGCCGTCCGCGCCGGCGGATGCCTGAAAAAAGAGGCTCGAATCCGGGTATAATCTTCGGCCTGCCCTTGGTTGGGCATGACCCGAAAACACCCATTCGAGAGACTTGAACCCATGGACACAGATATCGCAGAGTTGGCAGCCCCGTACGGGGGAACGCTGGTTGACCTGCTCGTGCCGCCGGAGGAGACGCAGGAACTGAAAGACTACGCCAACCGGCTCCCATCCTTCCAGTTGCACGAACGGGCCGTCTGCGATTTGGAACTGCTGGCCACGGGCGGTTTCTCGCCGCTGACCTCCTTCATGGGCGAGGCCGACTACCGGAGTGTACTGTCGGACATGCGGCTTGCGAACGGCATCTTCTGGCCGATTCCCGTCACGCTGCCCCTGAACCCGGTCCCGGAACTGCGTCTGGGACAGGACATCACGCTGCGGGATGCCATGAACAATATCCTGGCTGTGCTTTCCGTGCGGGAAATCTTTGCCTGGAACGCGGAGGAAGAAGCGTCCTGCGTGATTGGCTCCACCAATCCGCGCCATCCGCTGATATCCGAGATGGACCGCTGGGGCTCGGTCAACGTCGCGGGGCATCTGCGTGTGCTGGCCCTGCCCGCGCACTTCGACTTCGCGCATCTGCGCCTGACCCCGGCCGCCACCCGGGCCCGGCTGGCCGTTTCCGGCCACGGCAACGTGGTCGCATTCCAGACCCGCAATCCGTTGCATCGGGTCCACGAAGAACTGACCAAGCGCGCCATGGCGCACATCGACGGCTCCTTCCTCCTGCATCCCGTGGTCGGCATGACGCGTCCCGGCGATGTGGACCATTTCACTCGCGTTCGCACCTACCAGGCCCTGATCGACAACCATTATCCGCGGGAGCGCGTGCACCTGGCCCTGTTACCGCTGGCCATGCGCATGGCCGGCCCACGCGAGGCCTGTTGGCACATGCTGATTCGGCGCAACTTCGGCGCCAACCACATGATCGTCGGCCGCGACCACGCCGGCCCCGGCAACGACTCGGAGGGCAAGCCCTTCTACGGTCCATTCGATGCCCAGGAGCTGGCCGAGCGGCACAGTGCCGAAATCGGTGTCAAGGTGGTTCCGTTCGACAACATGGTCTATCTGGAGAACGAGCAGCGGTATGCACCGGAGAGCGAGGTCGCACCCGGTACCAAGACCCTGAACATCTCCGGCACACAGGCGCGGGAAGAATATCTGGGCCAAGGTCGCCTGCTGCCATCCTGGTACACCCGGCCGGAGGTGGCGGAGATCCTGAAGGAAAGCTACCCGGCGCTGGACCGTCAGGGAATCTGCATCTGGTTTACCGGCCTGAGCGGTTCCGGCAAGTCCACCACCGCCAGCATCCTCATTCCGCTGCTGATGCAGGAGGGCCGCAAGGTTACCCTGCTGGATGGCGACGTGGTGCGCACCCACCTCTCGCGCGGCCTCGGGTTCTCCAAGGAGGATCGGGACCTTAACGTTCGCCGCATCGGATTCGTGGCGGCGGAGATCGCCGGCCACGGCGGTTGCGTGGTGGCCTCGGCGGTCAGCCCCTTCCGCACGACGCGTAACGACGTAAGGAACATGGTGGGGCCGGACAACTACATCGAAGTGTTCGTGGATACGCCGTTGGAGGTCTGCGAGGCGCGTGATACGAAGGGGATGTACAAGGCGGCCCGGCGCGGCGAAATCAAGAACTTCACGGGCATCGATGATCCCTACGAGGCGCCCGAGCATTCGGAAATCGTGCTGGATACCGTGAACCATGAGCCGCTGGAGAACGCCCGGACCATCATGGACTACCTGCGCGGGCGCGGATTCATACGCTAGGGACTTGGTTCGGCCCCAGAGCCACCATGCACAAGGAACCACCGGCAACCACCGTGCAAGACGCGGACCTCGCACAGGGAGACACGGCCGCGGAGGATCTGTCTCCGTTCGCGCTGATTTGGTCGGTGGCCAAGGAACTGCTGTTGGTTTTGGTCCCCGCGCTGGTGCTGGCCCTGCTGGTCAACCGGCTGGTGGCCGAGACCACCGTGGTCTTCGGCTCGAGCATGGAGCCGCTGCTGAGCCCGTATCAGCGTCTGGTGGTGGAGAAGGTTTCGTACCGCTTTGCCCCGCCGGCCGTGGGCGATGTCGTGGTCCTGGACATACCGAACCAGCGGGAAAACCTGATCAAGCGGGTGATCGCCGCGCCCGGGGACACCCTGGAGATCGTGGAGGGCGAGGTCTGGGTCAACGGCATCCGGCAGCCGGAGGCCTACGTCCAGAGCAGAATGGAGGAATCGCTCCGGCCGCGGCAACTGGACGACGGCGAATATTTTGTGATGGGCGACAACCGGCCCAACAGCCACGACAGCCGAAATTTCGGCCCGGTTGTCAGTGATCAGATCGTGGGCCGCGCCTGGCTGCGCTACTGGCCTCTGCCCGACATAACGCTCTTTCCATCCTGAGTGTCCATGCTCACCGGGACCCACTGGCCACCGGCGGTCAAGATCACAGTTGGTTCCATCCTGGGCCTACTGGCGATTGGGCTGCTGATCGTCTTTCGGGCGATGATTGCCCCCACGGTGGTGGCGTGCCTGGTGGTGTTCATCCTCAATATCCCGGTGGAGGGGCTGGAGCGCCGCGATCTGCCGCGCAGCATTGCGGCGGTCATCGTCTATGCACTGCTCATTGGGCTGGTGGCCCTGCTGTGGCTTGTCCTGGGCCCGTGGATCCAGAGGTTTTTGGTGCAGTTGCAGTCCGATCTGGAGGCGCTGCTGCGCAGCATCAATACCTCCACCGTGCCCTGGATGGAGTCGATCAGCCTGCCCCTGGTCGGCGAGGTCGAGTTTCTCAGCGGTGATCTGATCACCCAGTTCAACCAGGAGATACAGACCATCATCGTGAACGGCCTGGGCAGTCTGACCACCTATCTGGGCAACCTGACCTCCGGTCTGCTGAGCATCATCTATGTGATTGTCCTCAGTTTCTGGATGCTCAAGGACTGGAACCGGCTCAAGGCGGTCTTTGCCCGCGCCATTCCCGATCCCTGGCGGTCCGAGGCGGTTGAACTGGCCAGCGAGCTGGATCGCATTTGGATGGCATTCCTGCGGGGACAGGTGCTGCTGGGCCTGGTCGTGGGCTGCACGGTCTTCATGGCCCTGTTCATCGTCGGGGTGCCGAATGCCCGGGCCCTGGCCGTCATCGCCGGCGTGCTTGAGTTCCTGCCGATTGTGGGACCCATTGCCAGCGGTGTGGTTGGGGTCACGGTGGCGCTCATCTCCGGTTCCAACTGGCTGGACATGCCCCACCTGTGGTTTGCAGCCCTGGTTGCTGGCCTGTACATCGTAATTGGACAGGTCGAGAGCATCTACTTCATTCCGCGTTTCATTGGCCGGCGGGTCCACCTGCACCCGGCCGTAACCTTCACGGTCATCATCTTCGGTGCGCTCCAGTTTGGGGTGATCGGCGTGCTGCTGGCGGCGCCGACGTTTGCCAGTTCCGTCCTGATCGTGCGCTACATCTGGAACAAGCTGTGGGACCGTCCCGGGGTACCGCGCATTACCGAGGATTCGGCGGATCCGGCCTTGGAGTGGGAGGCGCTGCGAGCCAACGACATCAAGGCGGTGCTGTTTACACTGGACGGGACGCTGACGCGGTTCAGCACCCGTCTGGCAGATCGGTTTCTGACCCCCTTGGGCTGGATACTGGGAAGCGAACGCTGGCCCGTCTGGCGCCGCCGCGAAGTCCTGCTGCACATGCAGGGCGATCTGGCGGGATTTGTGGCGCGCCTGTACAACCTGCTGATTCGCCTGCGCGTGAATGATCGCCGTCTGCAGAGAATCCTGCATCCCACCCTGGGCCTGACCGCGGCCACGAATCTGCAGTTGCACGAGGATGTGCTGCCGGCACTGAACCGGCTGCAGGAGGCAGGTCTGCGTCTGGGCCTGATCACCATCCGGCCCCGGTCCGCACTCGAAACACAGTTGCGGGAGGCGGGTCTGCCGCTGGATGTCTTCGATGTGGTGGTGACCCGGGAGCAGATGTCCAAGCTGCCTCCGCAGCGGGATGGTGTGCGCCATGCTCTGCTCGGCCTGGGGCTGGACCCGGAGCGCATTGTGCTGGTCAGCTGCCTGGACGTGTTTCTGGCTCCGGCCCGTACCCTGGGACTGTCCACGGTGGGGGTGCAGCGCGAAATCAGTTCGGTGCGCAATCTCCGTCAGGAACTTCGGCTGCTGCGGACCATGACCGAACTGCCAATCCGATTACTGGGAAGAGAATGAGCCATGTTTGACTTCCGGTCGCCCGCCGGTCGCCGGCTTTTGCAGTTCACGCTAATTCACGTGGGCACCGCCCTGACCGTGGTGCCGGTCACCAGTGTCCTGAACCGCGTGATGATCGCCGAGATGGGCTTGTCGAGCACACTGGTGGCGTTTCTCGTGACGCTGCCCTATCTGCTGTCGCCGCTGCAGATTTGGTTTGGCGCGGTTATGGATCGGCAGGTTGCCGCCGGCGGCCGGTTTGTGCCGTGGACGCGGCTGGGTGGTCTGTTGGCAACGGTCGGTGCCTCGCTGATGGCCTTCACCGTGTTCCTGATCCCGGAAGGTCCAGTCCTTGGGCTCGCCGCTACGGCGGTGGTGTTCCTGTTATGGGGCGTGGGCATCAACCTGTCGTCGGTGGCCTATCTGGCCCTGCTGTCGGCACAGGCGGATGCGCAGGAACGGAGCCGCACGGTTGGGGTCATGTTTACCGCCATGATTGCGGCGAGCATCGGTACCGGCCTTTTTCTGTCGTCGCAGTTGGAAACCTACTCCCAGACCCGCCTAACCGTGGTGCTGATTGCGGTTCCGGTGATCGCCCTGGTGCTCGTGCTGCTGGGCGGCCTGGGTCTGGAAGGGCCGCCCGCCTCAACGGAAGGCAAGGTACAGGAACGGACCTCGCCTGGCCTGCTGCTGCAGTCGCTCAAGGACAATCCTGTGGCACGGCGCTTCTTCGGCTATCTGATGCTTGTGCTGATCTGCATCCACACTCAGGATGTCCTGCTGGAACCCTTCGGAGCGGAAGTGTTGGGCATGCCCGTCGCGGCCACGTCGCGGCTGGTCTCGATTTGGGGGGCCGGGTTCCTGGTCACCATGCTGGGCGGCATTCTGCTCGTGCGCAGGTACGGCGAGCGAGCCGTGTCCCGGGCAGGGTCCTGCATGGCCGCTGCCGCCTTTCTCCTCATTTCCGGGTCCGGCCTGCTGGGGCAACCTTACCTGTTCATGGGATCCGTGTTTCTGCTGGGCCTGGGTGGCGGTTTGATGACACAAAGCAACCTGACGTTCATGCTGCGCATGACCGTGCCCCGGGCCAGGGCGCTGTATATCGGTACCTGGAGCGTCGCGAACTTTCTGGGCCAGGCGATGATCTTCGTTCCCGTAAGTCTGGGCGAGTCCCTCCGTATTCTCAGCGGTAGCGCCTGGCTGGGCTATGCCGCGGTCTTTGTGTTGGAGGGCGCGGGTATCATCGGAGCCATATTCCTGTTGCGTTCCATTAGGGTGGAGGCCTTCCAGCGAAAGGCGAACGAGCAGCTGCCCGATCCGCCGGCCAAGCAGGCCGAACCGGTTGGAGTGCCACTCGGCTGACGGCCCTGACCATCGGCGGCTTTGCCCGCCGATGTCCGCATAACGAAGGTTTGGACTCCATGATGCTGTACAAACTCATCATTACGTTCGATGCTCGCGATGGGGAGGCCGGTGCCGGGCAACGCTTCTTCGCTCAGAACATTGCGCCATTGGTGCAAGGGCACGGACGAGTCTATGTCGGCGAGATCTGGTGGACCATGTGGGGCGAGATACCCCAGTTCCTGGGCGGCATTGTCGCGGAGGGTTCGGCGGATGCCCTGCGGGAACTGGTGCGGACCGACCGTTGGCAGAAGCTGTGGGAGGAGTTCAAGTCACTGGTCGACAATCTATCCCTGAAGCTGGTACAGGAAGAGGTTTGACCGCCGCCTATGCGGGCGGTGCCAAGGATCCCGCAGCATGGAGAATTCCGTACCGACGCGCCGCAGCTTGGTGGTGTTCCTGGAAAACGGTGGTGCGTTTGGACACCTGAATCTGCCGCTGGCCCTGAGCCGTGCACTGGACTACTGGAGCGAACGCGGCGCCCGCACGATGCTGTCCATGCTGGGTGCGGACCGGTACTGGCAGGAGATTCGGGTTCTGGAGGACCAGAGAGCACGTCCCGATGAGCTGCTTTCGACCCTCGTGGGGATCAGCCAGCGGGCCGTGGCCGACCTGCTGGTGCTCACCCACGGATCGCCCGAGGGGGCGGTTGGCTGGCAGGGCGCCTGCCTGGATCAGGGGTTTCTGGACGAACTGCAGGCGGTGCGGGTTGGGCACGGGTTGCCCATGCATCTCGGATGTGTCTACACGATTGCCTGCCATTCCGCCCACCAAGCCGATGCCTGGCTGGTGGCGGGAGCCCAGACGGTGAATGGCGTACTTGGCGAAAACTGGCTGCCGGTACCGACCCTGCCGCTGTTTCTGGCTCGATGGCAGAGGGGGGCCACATTCGGGGAGGCTGCGTTGACGGCCCACCTGCGGGTGCTGCACTGGGCGCGCGGCCTGGCAGGCCGCGACGAAACGTGGCAGGGTCGAATTGAGGCGAGCCGCCAGATGGTGGCCGGCCGGCGGGATGTCCGGTTGGCGGAGGGACTGTCGCAGGTCCGGGTCTAGAACAGGCCGGGAACCAGATCCTGAATGAGGCTGAAGGCGGCCCATCCGACCAGATAGACGACGAGTACCGCCGTGAGGATTGCCCTGATTTTGCCGGCGATGCTCATACCACCAAAACCCTGATCGTCCCGCGTGCTGGATTTGCTGCTGGCCAGGAACGGATCCTGTTCCACCACCGGGGTTGGCCCCGGTGCGGAAAGGGGCGGGGTTTCCGCCGATGGCGGCCCGAACGGGTTGACGGGTTCGGACGGTCGCGAGGTGATCTGGGGACTGTGGGCCGGTGGCAGGCCGGAAGGCGGCTCTGCCAGACTGGGCCCGGTGGCAGGTCCCGAGGGAATGGTTGGTGAAGGCTGAACAGGTGGCGGTGCGGCCGCGCCCGGCCAGGTTGGGGGCGGTGTCGCGGGTTGCTGTTGCACAACGGGTACCGGGGGGGCACTGGTTTCCTGTTGGGCCAGGCTGCGGAGGTTTTCGTCAAATCGGGGTATTTCAGTGGCGAGCTGCCACACCCTTTCCCGCGGGATGAGGACGACCCGGATTTCCGTGGAAGCGAAGGCGTGTTCGGTTACGGGTGCCTGGGACAGGAGACTGCCCAGACCAACGGCACTGGTCGGTTCCAGGTACCGTATTTGCCCATCCTCCGCCTCCAGCAGGACTTTGCCTTCCTGGAGCAGGTACAGGGCGGTGACGGTGTCGCCCCGCGTGAACAGCTGCTCCTGGGGATAGAAGACGACCGGTTGCAATTCCGTCTGAATGCGTGCCAATTCCTGGCCGGTCAGGCCCCAGAAGACACTGAAGCCGTGCAGGTCGCCCAAGTCACTCTCGGCGCGCAGACCGGTCGGCGGGGTTGGTGGCTCCTCCGCGGGCTCCGACGGGTGGGGAGCTGTGTCGGGAGCCAGAAGCGTGTTGATTTCGGGGAACTGTTCGGCCAGGCGCAACAGGTAGATGCGGGGCAGGACCAGCAGTTCCGTGTCCACGGTGGCCGTTGCCTGCTTGGTGCGGGGTGTCTGCGCCTGAAGGCTGTCAAGGCCAAAGACATCCTGCACCGCGGCCCGGCTCAGTTCCTGGTTGACCCCGATGTCCGACGGGGTCGACAGTTCGATTTCGCCCGAGTGGACCACATAGAACTCGGCACTCGGTTCCCCGGGTTGGTAGACGACCTGCCCGGCCGATACGGCGCGGGTGGCAACCACCTGGGACACGGCCTTCAGGACATGGTCCGGCAACACAGCCAGTTCGCGGACGTTGGCCAGCGAGAAGTCGCCAGCTGCCGGTGCAGGGGGGGCGACCATGTCCGGCCGCGCGGGTATGGCCGGTCGGTTGAGGGCCCGTTGCAGGACCGGATGCACCTGGTTGATGCGATGGAAGTCGTTGCGCGACAGTTCCCAGCAAAGGGTGGGTTCCTCCGCAAGGACCGTGTGGTTGTAGGGTATGTCGCTGGCCAGGTTTTCACCTCCCAGCAGCACACTATCCTCGATCAGCATTGGGGGCTGGCCGTCCGTCATGCGGGACAGGCTGCCTTCCATCGCCAGATACAGGCCGCTGGGCTGTTCGCCCGACCTGTACAAGGTGTCGCCCAGTTGCAGTTCCATGGGGGACAGGGCCGCCGCCACCATGGCCAAAACGTCTGCTCCCAGGCCCGAGAAGGCCGGCAACCGATGCAGCTGCCGACGCAGATGCTCGGTCAGGCGGGTCGAGGAATCGTTGCTGCCAAGGCTGTGCGCGAGATGGACTCCCAGCCGGGGCTGGGTCTCCAGCAGGTCCGCAAACGTTTCGGCCGTCAATTCCCAGAACGTCACCGGCGGACTTTCGGCCCGGGCTGTCATCTGCGCCGGCGAGTTAGTGAAGAAGTCCCTGGCGCCCAGCACATTGCCGGCGGTCAGGGTGACCATGGTGCGACCGTCACTGTCCAGGAGACCGACCCGGCCCGATTTGATGACGGCGAAGGATTCGCTGTCCTCGCCCCGCCGGCAGAGCGATTGGTACTGTTCGACCGTGCGCTCCTGCATGCCCGACGCCAACAGGTGCAATTCCTCCGGGGTCAGATCGGCAAATTCGCTTTGCAGGTATTCAACCAGGGTGTCCATGGAGCAGTCGGGTGGCGGTGGGGGCAACGGCGCAGGGCGCGCGCCGGGATTCGGGCTATTCTATAACGACGAGTGCCCGCCGTGGTTCTTTGGCAACCAGGCCATCCCCATGCAAGAGCAACGATGCTTGTCAATCGATCTGATGGCTTGGGGCGAGTCGGCTCAGGATCTGGCCCTGTCAAGGCTGAACACTGTGAAGTACGTGTCCTGTCCTTCGTGCAACTTCCTTCCCGATGCTCCGGCTCCTTGCAGGACGAACAGGCCGGCCCCGGAAGCCGTTGTCGGACTCAGACCGTACACCCAACGTCATACATGTTATCCAACATCGGTGTTACAATCCTCAGTCTGTCCAACCCGTATCTCTGCCAAGAAAGGAGAATTACAAGGATGGACTGACGGTCGTTGAAGTAGCAAAGAAGATTGTCCCCGAATACTTTTCCGATGAAGGGATTCGTCGCTTGGGGCTAGAAGAATTGAAATATGATGAAAATAAACAACTTTGGCATGTTACGATCGGGTTCGAAAGAAGTTGGAATGAAGAGGATCTTTTCGACTGCGCCGAGCGGGAGTACAAGAGCTTAGTAATTGGTGAAGGCGACGGTGATTTGAAAAGTATCACAAACACGCGTGGTGGAATATGGGACAACAGAAATGATGTTGTGTTCTAAAAAATTTGGAAGGTTGAATTGCGCGTTGGCAGCAGATTCTGTTGGATGCGAATGTCTTAGTGTTGTACATTGTAGGCCGCATCGATAAGGGGCTGATCGGATCACACAGGTGACTCAGGGAATACGTGAAAATCGACTTTGATATGCTGTTATTGGTTCTTGAAAGGGGCAATAAAATTGCAACCACAGCCAATGTTCTGACCGAAATGTCAAATTTGCTTGAAGCCGGAAAGGAAGAATGTCCCAATAGGTTTCTTCAGGAGTTGCACAATGTGGTATTGGAAACAGAAGAAATCGTCGTGAAAAGTGCTGACGCTTGTCAAGTTGACGGGTTCACTCAGACCGGATTGAGCGATGCAGCCCTGCTATCGCTGAAGCCCAATTCAGCTTTCAAATTTTGGCATCTTAGAGGGCGATTTTTGGCAAAGAGAAAGAAATTGTAAATAGACAAAATTCCACATGTGGATATCGTGATAGAGATTTAAAACCTTTAAAACCAAGCTGTTATGGGTTCTGATCAGTCCTGTCGTCGGTTGAAACTGGACATCTGCATATTTTGGTTTATCTCCGCACCTGGCCCATTCGGCTGCGCTACCACCGGCAACACAGGCCGGGGATAGGAACCCTCCCGCGATGCACAAGTCTGACTTCTGAGGGCTAGGTCTGATCTGCTGAACCTCGGCAACCCTGCCAGGGGCCGCCACCTGCACATTCTGAACTGGCACAGGCCTTTGGTTGTATCTTGCACCACCCCAACCGGTTCAAGACCTATAATTCCTTGCTGCTATCCAGCTCCTTCATTCTGCGATGTCCACCGAATCCAGCCCAGCCACATGGGAACGCGTGCTCAAGTACGCGTCCATGCTGATCGTGTTCCTGACCATGTTGGTGATGGGTGCCCTGCCCAAGCTGCTGCCCGGGGCCATGCCCGGAGACATGGATTCCGCGGCCATGTTTGCCGGGTTCGGCTATCCGGAGTGGTTCATGTATGTAACCGGCGGCCTGGAGCTGTTGGCGGTTCTGATGGTTCTGCTGCCCATTACCCGCTGGTACAGCGGCCTGCTGACGGCGGCCATCATGGCCGGGGCACTGTTCACTCTGCTGCGTGTCGGCATGCTTTCCGAAACCGCGGTCGTCAATGTTGTCATCATGGCGGCCGCCCTGTATCTGGCTTGGTACGAGTGGAAGCATGCCCCCAACATCCTTTTGCTGCGCGCCTGACGGTCCGGGTGCCCGGAGGGGAGCGGGTTCGGGATGCCGGGCAAGGGGGAGCCCTTGGAGTTGTCCGGTCGCAGTCGATGCGTGGGATCAATGGTGGGTTCCGTCCCACTTACAATGGTCCACCGGCTCCGCATCCGGATCCTGTCAAGCCTGCCATTCCGCACATGAAAATCACCCGCATCGTTACCGAAAGCTTCCGGTGGCCCCGCCACAAGCCCATCACCAACGGCCTCCACACGTACACGCATTCGGGGCTGGGCGTGGTTCGGGTCGAGACGGACGGCGACCTGACCGGCATTGGCATCGGCAGCCTCGATTCGGTCGTGAAGGCCGCTGTGGAACGCTTTGCCGCCGATCTGATCGGCAAGGATCCCCTCGACATCGAACGCCACTGGCACGACATGTGGGTACCCAAGCTGGTGGGACGCCGCGGGCTGACCACGCGGGCCATCGCGGCCATCGACATCGCGCTTTGGGACTTGAAGGCCAAGGCGGCCGGCATGCCGCTGTACAAGCTTCTGGGCGGCTACCGAAACCGCGTTCCGACCTATGTGGCCGGCGGCTACTACGAGGACGGCAAGGGGCTGGACGAACTGGCCCGGGAAATGCTGGACAGCGTGGCCATGGGGGCCCGCGCCGTGAAGATGAAGGTGGGGGCGGTCTCCCAGCGCGAGGATCTTGCACGCGTACGGACCGTGCGGGAGGCGGTGGGGCCGGATGTGGCGATCATGGTGGACGCCAACTGCGCCTACCGCGCCCACGAGGCCATTCAGTTTGCCCGTTTGATCGAACCCCTGGACATCTTCTGGTTTGAGGAACCGGTTCAGCCGGACGACATGGCCGGCCACCGGCGCCTGGCTCAATCGACATCCATACCTGTGGCCACCGGTGAGAACGAATACACCCGTTACGGCTTTCGCGACCTGATTCGGGAGGAGGCAGCCGCCATCTTCAACGCCGACGCCCTCGTGCTGGGCGGTGTCAGCGAATTCATGAAGGTGGCCTATCTGGCCCAGGCGCATGATCTCTCAATTGCCCCGCACGGGCCGCAGCAGCTCCACATTCATCTGCTGGCGGCGATTGCCAACGGCCTGATCCTGGAGTTCTACCGGGAATCCACGGATCCCATGCACGGACAGATCTATGTCCATGACGTGGTCATCAACGAGGACGGCACCGTCAGTCCGCCCGAGGTGCCCGGAGCGGGGCTGGAACCCAATTATCCGGCCCTTGAGCGGTTCCGTGTGTTCTGACGGATCCCCGGCCTGGTTTCTTCCAGCCCGTCTCCTTTAGTCATCCAAGTTCTTGCAGCGAGTCGAACGAACCATGACCAATTCCGGGAATTCGCCCCTCAACGTCGTGCTGGTGGTGGTGGACACACTGCGCACCCAGTACCTGGAGCCCTACGGCAACGACTGGATCCACACGCCCAGCATCGCCCGTTTTGCCGCGGAAAGCCTGCGTTTCACACGGGCCTATCCGGAGTGCCTCCCCACCATTCCGACGCGGCGCACCCTGCATACCGGCCGCAGGGCCTTTCCGTTTCGCACCTACGATCCGGTGCCCTGGGACAACGTGTACCTGCCCGGGTGGCAACCGATGTATCGGGACGAGGCCACCGTAGCGGAGGCTCTCTCCCAGGGCGGCTACCACACCGGCTTCTATTCCGATGTGCCGCACTACATGGTTCCGGGCATGAACTTCACGCGCGGCTTCCAGCAGTGGGAGTACATTCGCGGGCAGGCCGAGGATCGCTTCCTGGCGGGTCAATTCGCCGACGAGGCCCTGCTGCAGCGGTACCGCGGCAACCCCGACCGCATTCGCAACCACCTGGTCAACGTGCGGCCGGACCTGCCGGAGGAAGAGTGGCACACCGCCCGCACGTTCCGCAGCGCCACGCGCTTTCTCGAACAGAACCGGAGCTCGGAGCAGCCGTTCTACCTCTATGTGGACAGCTTCTCGCCTCACGAGACCTGGGAGGCCCCGCTGCACTACTACGACCTGTACGCCAGTCGCGACGTGCGGGAACCCATTTGGCTGACGGTGCCCTACGGGCCGCTGCTGGACCAGAATCCCGAGTTGGAAACAAGCCTCGAAAGCCTGAAGGCAAACTACGCCGGGTTGGTGACACTCGTGGACACCTGGTTTGGGCGGCTCATGCAGACCCTGGACAACCTGAAGCTGCGCGACCGCACGCTGGTGATTCTGATTGCAGACCACGGGACCAACTTCGCGGACAACGTGGAGAAGGTGGTCGGCAAGCCAGCCGGCTACATGTACCCCGGTACGATGCACATCCCCTTGATGGTGCGCCACCCGGACGGCATCGGGGCTGGCCAAACCTCGGACGAACTGGTCTATACCCTGGATGTTCCAGCCACTGTCATGGCCGCGACCGGCGTTGCGCCGCAAGGCGGCATCGAGGGCCGCAACCTGCTGGCGGATTCAGACGGCAGCCGGGAGTGGCTGACCTGTCGCTACGGAGACCACGTGTGGTACCGGGACCAGCGGACTTGGTTCTTCAGTTCGTTGGAGTTTGAGGAGCCGCGGGTTTTCGACTTGGAGGCGGATCCGGACTGCACCGCCAACATTGCAGCGAAGGCCGGGGATCGCATCGACCTGGCCCGCACGCGCATTCTGGCCGATGCCGGCGGCGAACTGTTGCGTCACTCCAACCCGCGTTGGACGGACGCCATTGGGCGGCGCCCCGGTCCGTAGAGTCGGGTAGGGGCATGCCGGAAGTTTGGTGCCGGGGGTGGGACTCGAACCCACACGAGTTTTACCTCACACGATTTTGAGTCGTACGCGTCTACCGATTTCGCCACCCCGGCCGGCGGGCAGGACAGTATAAAGACAATGGCAACCGAGAGCAAAGCAAGCTCGGATTGTTTGGATGCCCAGCGATGGCATGGAGCCTCGACCGGTAACAGAGTTTGGAACTGCAGAGATGCCTGAACTGCCGGAAGTAGAGACCCACATTGTGGAATTGCGCCCCCTGCTCAAAGGCCGGTGCGTCGAAGGTGCATCGGTCTTCTGGCCGCGCACCATTGCGGAACCCGATCCGGACCGTTTCTGCGACCTGGTCCGAGGACGGCGGTTCGGGGAACTGCAACGACGGGCCAAGTACATGTTGCTGGGCCTGGATGCCGGCTGGACTTTGGTGGTGCACCTCCGCATGACCGGTACCCTGCGCGTGGTGCCCTCAGACCGGGAGATGGATCGACACACGCAGGTGGTGCTGGGCCTGGAGGGCGGGGAGGAGTTGCGCTATCTGGACCTCCGCAAGTTTGGACGGTTCTGGTTGGTACGCGATGCGGACCGGGTGCTGCCGCCCCTGGGGCCGGAGCCCCTGTCCCGTCACTTTACCGGCCGCTGGCTCCACGAGGTTCTGGCCCGCCGACAGGCGGCCATCAAGGCCGTGTTGCTGGACCAACGCGTCGGGGCTGGGGTGGGCAACATTTATGCCGACGAAGCCCTGTTTCGGGCGCGCATCCATCCGGAACGGCCCGCGGCGACCCTGACCCTGAAGGAGTGCCAGACGCTGTGCCGGACAGTCCGTCATGTGCTGAGAACCGGCATCGCCTGGCGGGGCAGTTTCATCTCCAGCTATGCGCCGCCCAGCGGTGTGCCCGGCCGCTTTCAGGCGCGGCACCAGGTGTTCCGCCGGACCGGAGAGCCCTGTCCGCGCTGCCGCACGGTGATTGAGCGCATTCGGGTCGGGCAGCGCAGTACCCACTACTGTCCGTTCTGTCAGCGGGTTGCGGCCTGACGCGTCCTGTCCTCCTTCAGGCTTGGCCGCGCGGCGCGCACCACCGCGGCGTAGGCTGAGTTCGTGGCCAACTGTCCGGCCCGCGGATCGCCTTCGAGGTACAGGTCGGTCAGGTCCCGGACTTCGGCAGTCCGGATTTCAAGGCCGGGCAGATGGCGCACGATGCGCTCAACGGAGAACAGATCCAGGTCGGACCAGCCCCAGGTCTCCTGCATGGAAATGTCCCATTCCGCCACTATCAGTTCGCCGCCCGGCTTGACGAGTGCCGCGGCCTGCCGCAGCGTTGCATCGCCGGCGGTTCCTTCCGGCAAGGCGAAGGTGCAAATGACCAAGTCAAACCGGCGATTGGTGGTCCAGCCCGGCAACTCGCCAACCTCGAAGATGGCGTCGAGCCTGCGGTGGGCTGCTTCACGGTGCGCCAGCGCCACCGCTTGCGGCGAGATGTCCACTCCCAGGACGGACCATCCCCGTGCAGCCAAGGCCAAGGCATTGGTGCCGCGTCCGCAGCCAAGGTCCAGCAGTGTGCCCGGTGCCAGATGGGCCACTTCCGCGGCCAGGATCTGGTCCGGCACTTCCACGCCGTCCGGGTCCCTGTGCCAAAGTTCGTCCCAGAAGCCGGGTCCGCTCACACTCGGCTACCGTCCGTCGGCACCGGTTCAGGTCAGGGCACGCAGCGAGGCGTTGATGCGGTCCAGATAGAACTCGTCCCGGTCGAAGTCCTCCCCGAACTCGTCCAGGATGTCATAGTGGTCCGGGTGTTCCGGGTCCTCGAACGCGCGCAGGAATTCGACATACCCCTCGATTCCGCCCACATCGCGCGGCGGGCAGGCTCCCTCCCCGGCCACGCACATGGTATCCACATCCTGTTTGCTGGAATCAAAGTGGTCGTTGGACAGGGTCAGCCGATGCTTCCAGGTGTCCTCAAACTGGCAGATGTACTGAAAGATCATGCCGCGGCGCCCCACCAGGCTGCACAGGGCCACCTTGGCCATGTCGCTGCCCTCGGACGTCAGTTCGGCGTCCGGATAGCACTTGCGCCGGATGACGAAGTGCCAGCTGCGGGGTCCGTGCCAGCCCATCACGGCCTGCACGACCCTGTGCAGTTCCGGCAGCGTGATGGCAGGAGGGACAAAGAAACGGCGCCAGATCTTGGGACTGGCGCCCTGCAGGTCGACGCGCAACAGGAAGGATGTGGAAGGCATTGCGTGCGGGTCTGTGAATCGGCCGAAAGGCCTGACGGGCAGGCCGAATTATAGTTAACAGAGGCCAAAGTGTCATGCCGTCCTTCAGGCATGCAGGCTTCCCAGCCGCACATTTCCCGAGTACCTTCCATGCAAATCACCGGTCTATCCGTCCATCAGGTGGACCTGCCCCTCCATGAAGGCAGCTACAACTGGTCCGAAGGCAAGTCGGTGGCAGTCTTCGACAGCACCGTGGTCGGCGTGCACACGGACGCCGGCCTGACCGGCTGGGGCGAGATCTGCCCCCTGGGTCCCTTCTATCTGCCGGCCTATGCCAATGGGGCGCGGGCCGGCTTGCGCGAGCTGGGGCCGTCGCTGCTGGGTCTCGACCCGCGCGACCTGGACGTGCTCAACCGGCGCATGGACCGGACGCTGAAGGGCCATCCGTATGTGAAGTCCGCGGTGGACATGGCCTGCTGGGACCTGTTGGGGAAGGATGCCGGACAGTCCGCGGCCAGGCTCCTGGGCGGGGCCGAGGGCGAGGACTTCGTGCTCTACCGGGCAATTTCCCAAGAGGCGCCGGATGCCATGGCGGCGCGCGTGGCCGGCTATCGCAGCGAGGGCTACCGCCGTTTCCAGTTGAAGGTGGGCGGCTCGGTGGAGGAGGACATCGAACGCATCCGGACAGTGCGGGCGGTGCTGTCGGAGGACGAAATCCTGATAGCCGACGCCAATACGGGTTGGCTGATGCACGAGGCGCGCCGCGTGGTGCGCGCGGTGCGGGACGTGGATGTCTACATTGAACAGCCCTGTGCCGGCTACGAGGAGTGTCTGTCCGTGAGGCGTGCCACGGACCATCCGTTCATCCTGGACGAGGTGATCGACAGCATTCCGGCACTGCTGCGGGCGGCGGCGGACGGGGCCATGGACGTGGTGAACCTGAAGATTGGCAAGCTTGGGGGCCTGACCAAGGCCCGCCGGGCCCGGGATCTCTGCGCCGCGTTGGGGGTGGCGATGACCATCGAGGACAGCTGGGGCGGCGACATCGTGACCGCCGCGATTGCCGCGCTGGCCCACAGCACGTCGCCGGCGCTGCTGTTCACGGCCACGGACTTCAACAGCTACGTCACCACCAGCATTGCCGAAGGTGCCCCCCAACGACGGCAGGGACGCATGACCGCCTCGGATGCGCCGGGCCTGGGCATTGAGCCGCGCCCCGATGTGCTGGGCGCGCCCGAATTCAGGATCGGGGACTGAGAGAACCCGCGGACTGCCCGGCAGGGGTATCGGCGCTGCTTTTATAATCTGGCCGAGCCGCCACGCGGCCGCGTCCTGTCGCAGGACAGGACGCGCGGTCGGTGCACCGCCTCGGAAATCATCGGAAATCCAACCTGAAGGGGGTCCTGCCGTGGAGTTGGGATTCGTTACCGCCATCCTGCCCGAACTGTCCTTGGCCGAAAACCTGCGCTTCGCGGCGGCCGAGGGCTTTGACTGCATCGAGGTCATGTGCTGGCCCAAGGGCAAGGCCGAGCGGCGCTATGCCGGCGTGACCCACATCGACGTCGGCGACTTCTCGCCCGGAGACGCGGCAGAGGTACAGCATCTGGTGGACGAGACCGGTGTGCGCATTTCCGGTCTGGGCTACTACCCCAATCCCCTGACTCCGGACGAGGATGCCCGGTCCATGCACTTCGCCCACATCCGCAGGCTGATCGCGGTCTCGGCGGAACTGGGAATCGGTGTGGCGAATTCCTTCATCGGACGCGATCAGAGCCGGAATCTTGAGGAGAACCTGGCGCTGTTCGGGGAACTGTGGCCTCCCGTCATCGAGTATGCCGACTCGCTGGGGGTGAAGGTGGGAATCGAGAACTGCCCGATGCTCTTCACCAATGACGAGTGGCCGGGAGGGCAGAACCTCGCCATATCGCCCGCGGTCTGGGACCGTATGTTCGAGATCATCCCCAGCTCCAACTTCGGCCTGAACTTCGATCCTTCCCACTTCGTCTGGCAGCAGATGGACTATCTGGCGGCCATCCGCAACTACGCGGACCGGTTCGTGCACGTCCACGCCAAGGACGCGCGGCTGGATCGGGAGCATTTGAACCGGGTCGGCATCATGGCCACGCCGCTCGAGTACCACACCCCCAAGCTGCCGGGATTGGGCGAGGTCGACTGGGGCAAGTTCTATTCGGAACTGGGGGATGCCGGCTACGATGGGCCCGTCTGCATTGAAGTGGAAGACCGGATCTACGAGTCCTCGCTGGAGCGGCGCAAGCAGGCCGTGTCCCAATCCGGACGCTACCTCCGGCAGTTCATGTAGGCGGACGGCGGGAGGCTTCCCCTGCGCGGTCTGTTCGTCTGCCTGCTGGTTCCGTTGATGCTGTCCGGTTGTGTGGTTCCGCCCCGAGAGGGGCCATCCTTGGAGGACGGTGCGACGACCGGGACCGAGGCCGATCCCTGCCAACCCGGTTTTGCGCATGCCAAGGAGCCGCTCAGAAGCGACGAGGAACATGCCATGGCTTCGGAATTGTCGCTGCCGTCCCCGGTGGCCTACGAAGTGACCGTGCATGTGTTCTGGAATGCCGCGGACCACCCCGCCGACTTCCCTCCCAACCCGCACTTCTCGCCGTTGGCCGGCGGTCCGCACAGCGAAGGCTTCCGTCTCTGGCAGCCGGGCGAACCGGCCTCTCCGGCCATCGAAATGCAGGCCGAAACCGGCGATCCGGGGCCGTTGAAGAAGACCTATCGGCAAGGCGGATCACGGGTATTGCCGGACCAGTTTGTGGTCGGGGACCTGGTTGATTCACCGGGCCGCACCACCGTTGCCTTCCGGACGGACAACGAGCACACCTTCCTGTCCGTTACCAGCAGGCTGGCCCCGAGCCCCGACTGGTTCGTGGGTGTTGCGGCCCTACCCCTGACCAGCGGCGGAGCCTGGATCGAAGAGGCTGTCATTCCCCTATGCGTATGGGATGCCGGAACCGACGACGGACGCTCCTATGTCTCAGCCAGCGAGCAGCCGGAGAAACCACAGCCCATCCATCTTCTGAGGGGCCAGCCTTTGTCCACAGGTCCGGAACAGGCCGCGCAGGTGGGCGAACTAATCCTCCGCAGGACGGAGTGAGCAGCGGAACCCGGTCATGGACATGATTCGACGGACACTGCTTAACCGGGCCTAAATTGCGGATGAGTACCATGCTGACCTATCGGGACTTGGTGTCCCGGCTGTCCGATTTGGAACGTCTGGCCGTGCCGCCCCTGGCCGGAGAGCGGTGCGGCAGCCAAACCAGCTATGACCGCCGCTCCGTGTACAACGCGGAGACCAGCCTGTACGAAAACTGGAATGCCAACCGCGACGGTGATGGCTACATCCGCATGGAGGACGGTCTTCAGGTCGTGTTCGAGGCGGAGGGCCCAGGCTGCATCTGGCGTATTTGGTCCGCCTGGCCCGGCATGGGCCATGTCAAAATCTTCCTGGACGGCGCCCTCGAACCGGTCATGGATCTGCCGTTCCTGCATCTGTTCGGCGGGGTGGGGCTGCTGGACTACAACCTGCCCTGCTTGTCCATGAAACTGTCCCGGGGTCACAACCGGTACATCCCAATCCCCTACAACCGTTCCTGCCGCATCCTGATGGAGCCGGACTGGGGACGCTTCTACCACATCACCTACAGCACGTTCCCCGAAGGCACCGTGTTGCCTGCCTTCGAGGGCGAACGCGAGGATGACAACCGCATTGCCCTGGCTGAAAAGGATCGGGAACTGGCCTTCCGGGGCCGGTGTCTGCCGACCTCGGACGACACGGAGATCACGGATGTGCAGGTGACCGTGCCCGCCGGTGGCAGCCTGGAACTGGCAACGCTGCCCGGCAACCGGGCCATCACGGGCCTGCACTGCCTGCCCGACCAAGGGGTCAGGGCCGAGGCCGAAACCACCCTGCGAGAACTCGCCCTGTCCATCCACTGGGACGGCGAGATGGAACCCAGCGTCTGGTCTCCCCTCGGGGACTTCTTTGGAGCGGCACCGGGAATCCAGTCCTACCGGGCCCTGCCCGCGGGCATGACCGACGAGTTCCTGTACAGCCACTGGTTCATGCCGTTTGCCCGCGGTGCGGAACTGCGGTTGCAGAACGACGGCGATGTGGAACACAGCCTCGCCTTCCGGATTGCTTCCCGGCCGCTGGCGCAGGACGCCGACGAACTGCTGCGCTTCCATGCCAAGTGGCACCGGGACGCCTTTGTCGAGAAGTCCATGGGGAACGGGCGCGACATCGACTGGCCCATCCTGAATGTGGAGGGACGGGGTCGTTTCTGTGGAGTCGCCCTGCATGTCTGGAACCGCTGGGAGATTCCGGCAGAGTCGCCTTCCAGTTGGTGGTACGGCCGCGGCGGAGACAAGACCATCGACTGGTGGTGGGGCGAAGGCGACGAGAAGTTCTTTGTGGACGGGGAGAAGTTCCCATCCACCTTCGGCACGGGTTCCGAGGACTACATCGGCTACGCCTGGGCGGCGGAGCCGCCGTTCCCGATCTTCGACAGCCCGTTTGCCTGCCAACCCTTCACGCCGATCGACGGCAACGGCCACACGTCGGTCAATCGGTTCCACATTGCCGACGACATCCCCTTTCAGCGGGGTTTTGAGGGCTGCATCGAAAAGTACAAGGGCAATCGCTGGGGGGAGCGGGGCGAAAACCACTGTTTGTACGACGCCATCGCATACTTCTACCTGACGCCCGGCCAAGTGGATTCCTACGGACCAGTTCCCTTGGCGGACCGCGTCGGATACTGCCGGGAACCGGGTGGTTGAGTGGAGGTGCGGCTATGCATTGGGTTCTGTACGCAGTACTGGGCGGGGGAGCCGTGATCACGGTCGTGGCGCTGTTCCTGCTGGCATTTGGATTAGTTACGGGCCAGTGACGGCTTTCGGCACTGGCCAACAAACTTGAGGAGATGGGACATGGCTGAAATGGCAAGAGCGGTGGTGGTCATGGGCCAGGAGTTTGAGGTTCGGGAGTATCCGATCCCGGACCCGGACCCGGGGGCCATTGTGTTGAAGCAGGAACTGGGCGGCATCTGCGGCACGGATCTGCACTACTGGCAACACGGCTTCACCGAGGAGAAGGGCCTGGGCCACGAGAACGTGGGCATCGTGGCCGCTCTGGGCGAGGGGGTGACCCATGATTCCATCGGCCGGCCCGTTAAGGAAGGGGACCGGGTCGTGCTGCAGCCAGGCATCCCGGCCGGATTCGGCTACGGATTTCAGGAACCGTCCAAGCTGTGCGGCGGTTTCGCCGAGTACATGCATCTGAACCTGCCCGGAACCGAATGGTGGCGGACGGACATGCCGGCGGAAGTGGGGGTTCTGACGGAACCCTTCACAATTGGCGTGCACGCCGTGGATCGGTCCCGTATACGCATCGGTGATACGGTGGTGGTGCAGGGGTCCGGGGCGATCGGCATGGTCACCCTGATAGCGGCCCGCCTGTCAGGTGCCGGCAAGCTGATCATGGTCGGGGGCCCGCCGGAACGGCTGGCGATCGGACGCAAGTTCGGGGCCGATGTCACGATTGACATCGGTGAGGTGCCCTCGGTCGAGGAACGTACGGAACTGGTGATGCAGGAGACGCCGCGCGGCGAAGGTGCCGACATCGTGTTCGAGTGCGCCGGCTTCCTGTCCGCGACACCAGAGGGGTTGGGCTACTGTCGTCACAGCGGCACCTTTGTCGAGGTCGGACACTTCGTGGATATGGGCTCCATCGACTTCAACATCAACCGGCTGTTGATGCGCAAGAACTTGTCCCTGGAGGCCGTCTGGGCGTCACAAACCAGCCACTTCGTTCAGGCCCTGCCCATTCTGGAGCGGGGCGACATTCCGTTCGGCGACATGGTCAGCCATGTCATTCCCCTGGACCGGGTGGCCGAGGGGTTCGCCGCTCTGAACGGCACCTACCACCTAGGCGACGAGACGGTCTGCAAAATAGCCGTGTCCGGCTCCGCCTGACTCGGCCGGGCACCGGATCCTGGTGGTTGTACTCGGAGCTGTGTTGGACATGGTCAAGGTTTGCTGAGCGCCAAATTCAGCGGTCTCTTGCCGGGACATGAAACGAACAGCCGATTTCATCCATGAGGAGTCGGCTGTTTGTGTTGACTTTCAATAGAGGGTCCCGCCAAGACCCGAATCGTTGAGGACTTTCCAGTTTTACAGAGCCACTGGCTGAGGCGTGGGCCGCACTGCCCGGTGGGCCGCTGCCAGATCGACGGTCACTGCGACCGCCGCGCCCCAACGCGCCTGACGCACACAACTTTGGATGACGAGGTGGTCGACCTATGCCGCGGCGTCCTCCACAGCAAGGCTTGGCAGCGCTGGCTGCAGGTGGTCTACATCCTGCCCCGCGGCGCCGACTGCAGACGACCTGGAAGTGCAATCGGAAAGTCCCCCTGCCAGGGCCGTTACATTGGAATCCATGCTGTACGCGGGGTGCCACAGTCAAGACATCGGAGCGGATTCCATGCTGGGCAAACGTTCAGACCAGAGAGGTCTATTTGAGGCGGATCAGCTGTTTCTGGAGCTGGTGGGACAAGAGCAGTTTCTACGGTCAACTGGCCGCCTTGCGGGGTCAATTGCTCCCCGATGAAGACTTCGCCGACTTCTATTGTGAGAACAACGGCCGTACCAGCAAAGCCACCCAGCCTGATGGCGACCGCGCCGATGCTGCAGGTGCATGACAAGGTGAGTGATGCGGAAGCACAGCGGCGGGCCACGGTGGACCTGAGCTGGAAGGTGGCGTTGGGTGTGGATGCCTACAGCCGACTTTTTGCACAGAACACTTTGCAATGTTTCCGGGCGCAGCTGATCCTGCATGAGAAGATGCAAGAGGTGTTTGTACGCAGTCTCGATCCGGCGCGGGAGCGGGGCCTGTTGCAGGGGCGGGCCCTGCAAGCGGTACTGGATACAACCCCCATCCTGAGTCGGGGTGCGGCCAAGGACACCTACAACCTGCTGGCGGACGTCATCCGCCAGCTGATGCACAGGAGAGGGAGGTGGCTGCTTGGGCCGGGCAGGAGGGCTATGCCCGGTACCTGGAGCCCGGTATCAAAGGGTGAGGTGCAGATCGACTGGGCTGATGAGGGTGCGCGGACGGGGTTGCCGGCGCAGGTGCGGGCAGCACAGGGTGACTGTGCGCCGGACGCCCCGTGCGGGGCCAGATCGCGGACGCGGTCCAGCTCCTGGGTTAACTGCTGCTGCAGGATGTGGAACGTGCGGATGAGGGGGTACGTCTCAAGCAAGGAGTGGAACAAGATCGCATCGTGTCGGTGCATGACCCCGAGATGCGCCATGGTCGCAAGAGCCGCAACCAGCGCTTTGATGGTCACAAGGCCTCCGTCGCAGTGGAGCCGGAAAGCCAGCTGATCACGGCCGTGGCGGTGCTGCCCGGCAATGCCACGGATGCGCGCGGTGCTCTGGCGCTGGTCGCGCAGAGTGAGGAGAACACGGGCCTGCCGGTATCCGAAGTGCTGGCGGATTGTGCCTACGGGGATGGTCGCGCACGCGCCAGGCCTTTGCGGAGCGCGACCTTCCGCTGCGGGCCAACGTGCCCAAACGATCGAACCGGAGTTGCTTCCCCAAGCAAGACTTCGAGATTGACCTGGAAACATTCTCCTGTACCTGTTCCGCCGGCCACGTGACGACCGACCTGCACACCCAGGGCCATGGTCCCCGTGGTGACCTCCGTCAGTCCTTCCGCTTTGCGGCCGCGGTCTGCGACCTCTGTCCGCTGCGCAGCCAATGTGTCTCGGCCAGCCGGGGCCGGGGCCGGATGGTGACCCTGCATCCCCAGGCAGGATTGCTGCAGGCCGCGCGTGCCTTCCAGTCCAGTGAGGCCGCAGTACCCTGCCGCCAGTTGCGGCAGACGGCGGAACATCGGATTGCCCGTCTGGTGCAGTTGGGGTTGCGGCAAGCGCGCTGCGTGGGCCGCCAGAAAACTGCCCTTCAGCTCCATATGACTGCCACCGTGGCCAATTTTCCCCGCATCCTGGCCGCGAGACCTGACCCCACCATCTCGGGATGGCTATGATTCCCGGCTTCCGGACGATTCCAGCCCTGATCCAAATCCTGACCTGCAAACGGCATAAACGGGCTGTTTGGGAGCACAGACCGGAACGCCGCTCCCTGTCTATTCCGAAAGGTGGCTTTGTCCGGCCTCCGGAACCTCCACGGTCTCCCACTTTCGAACCCTACAAAACTGGGTTTGTGGTTGCACTCCTAGGCGTGCGCCTGAGTTTGCTAGCATGTCCGAAACACAGACTACAGGTGACTGCCATGGGCAAGAAGACGAGGGTTGTAATCGTTGGCGGGGGGCACAACGGCCTAGTCGCTGCAGGTTACCTGGGAAGGGCTGGGCTAAACGTCCAGGTATTGGAGCGTAGGGACATCGTTGGTGGTGCCGTGGTGACGGAGGAGTGGTTTCCGGGCTACAAGATCTCCACCTGTTCCTATATCTGCCACATTCTCCAAAAGAAGGTGATCGACGACTTGGAGATGCGCAAGTACGGCTTTCACATCTATCCTATTGACCCGTCGCGCGTCCACCCCTTCCCAAACGGAAAAGTACTGACTCTCTGGCACGACGACGCAAGAACCGCCGAGGAACTCCGGAAGCTGTCGCCGGAGGACGCCGATGCCTGGCCCGAATGGGCCGACTTTTGGCACCGTGCCGTTCGGATACTCAGCGACTACTACCTCGGCCCTCCTCCTTCGCTCGCCCAGCTTACCGAGAGGTTCCGTCAGGAGGGTGAGGAAGAGCTCCTGGAGACGCTACTGACCGTCCCGCTAAGGGACCTGATAGACCGCTACTTCATGTCGGACGAAGTCAGGACCGCGGTAAGCACCGGGTCGGTCGACATGGGAGACATAAGCGCCCCCGGCAGCGCTTACATCACCGCCCTCTATCGTTTCAGCGCCTTCCGGCCAGACACTGAGAATTACGGCATCGTACGCGGCGGCATGGGTTCCATCACCCAGTCGCTGGCCCGTTCCGCAGAGGCGTCGGGCGTGTCCATCAGGACGGGCGCGGCAGTGAGGCGCGTCCTGACGAACGGCGGCAGGGCTACAGGCGTCGCACTCGAAGACGGTGAGGTAATGGAGGCCGACGTTGTCCTGTCGAACGCCGACCCGAAGCGGACCTTCCTCAAGCTCCTGAGCGAGACTGACTTTGATGAGGAGTTCGTCAATGAGGTGAGAGCGCTTAAGACGCGGGCGGCTTCCGCCAAGTTTCTGTGCGCCCTGAAGGAACTGCCCGACCTTTCCGGCTACCTTGGCTCCGGGTACAACCCGGAGCACTTGGCGATGATTACTCTTTGCCCCACGGTTGACCAGTGTGAGAGCAGCTGGCACGATGCCAAGAACGGTCGGGTGCCCGACACGCCCATCATCCACCTCCAAATCCCTACTGTGTACGACAAGACGGTCGCCCCGGAGGGCTGCCACGTGCTGTCTCTGTGGGTCTACTTCGTGCCGTCCCACGTGCGGGATGGCTCGTGGCAGGAGATGCGCCAGCAGTTCGGGGAGCGCCTCATCGACGAGGTGTGCAGGTATGCCCCGAATTTCAGGGACGCCATCATCGACTGGGTCCTGCTGACTCCGGAGGACATTGAGGAGCGCATCGGCCTTACAGACGGGAACATAAGGCATCTTGACATGATCCCGCAGCAGATGATGTCACGACGTCCGCTGCCGGGGTGGTCCGACTACCGGACACCGGTCGAAGGCTTATACCTGTGCGGAGCCGGGACGCATCCCGGCGGCGAGGTTACGGGTGCGCCAGGGCACAACGCAGCTCATGTCGTACTGGGGGATCTGGACCGCTGAACATACGCAGCGTCTGGGGGTCTGACAGGGAAGAGGTCGTCGTCGAGCACGGCGCCGTCATACCCTGCCGCCTTGCATATTGTGGCTGGCAACCCCGCTCTGGCGGGTCATCCGGTGGTGGCTGGGTTGGTGGCAGTGGTGGACGAGCAGGCCACGGAATTGGCCGCCCTGCGGGAGGAGATTGTGGAGTTGCGGCAGCAACTGGCCCAGCACAATGGCCACAGCGGCGCCGTGCGGGTGGCCAGCGGGGTCACGCGGGGACGGCCCGGGTCTCGGTGGCGCCGGCGCAGGTCAATGTCGGCATCGATCACTGGTCGGATCGCCGCGGCCCTGCACCGGCCGCGGGTGTCCTTCACCCACAACCGGGCCGAACCGGCCCGGCGCATGGTCAAGCTGCAGATGAAGATCTCAGGCAGCTTCCGCACCGTGGCCGTGGCCGAGCGCTTCGCACACGTGCGGGACCTCCTGGCGGCCCTGCAGCCGGACCCCGTCTCGCCCTAACCCCACACTGCAGCCAGCGGCCTGGCGCACTCTGGTTTGGGTAACTGAACAATCACAGTGCTGCCGTTGCATCAGCCGGGGGCAGCTGAATTCCCCGATCCCTGGCAGAACCCGACGGCGGCCGCGGCATACAACAGGGCGATTCGCTCCAGTTCGGAGATGGGCACCTCCTCGTTCACCGTGTGGGCTCCCAGAGCGTCCGGGCCGTGGGTGACGGCCGGAATACCCACCTCCGCAGTGTAGATGTTGCCGTCGTCGATGAACAGCTTCGGGCCATTGGGCAGCGGACGGCCAACGAGTTCGGTGTGGACCACCTGCACCACCTGCACGAGTGGGTGATCTGCCGGCAAATGGAAAGTGTCCCCCTGCTGCTCCCATTCCAGGGTGGTGGCGGTTCCGTACCGGGCATCGAGGCCGGCCAGGACTCCCTCAATTTGGCGGCGCGCATCCGCACCGGCTCCGGGCTGGAGCCAACGGCGCGTGCCCTCGACGATGCAAGTTTGGGGGGACTGGTTGTAAATCTCCCCTGTCAGCACCTTGCCGATGAACAGGGATTCACGTCCGGCGGAGGATTCCTCCGGACTGTCCGGCAGGGGCAAGTTTCTGAGTTGACCGACCAGATCCAGGCCGGCCCCAATCACGTCTGGCGTCTCGGGATCCGTGTGGATTTCATGGCTGGGCGGTTGTGCGCGGCTGATTTCAATGCGGAAGATGGCCATGCCGCGCCCAGCCGTAGGCAACCAGGCTGCCTGGTATTCGGGCAGCAGGACCGCGTCCCCGTGGATGCCGGCACGGCACAGGGCCACAACCTGGCGTTTGTCTCCCCACGGTCCTTCATGGTGGTCGTGTCCGGTCAAAAGCACCGAGCCGCGGGCCGGCAGGCCCAGTTCCCGAAGCATGCGCAGGGCCTCGACCGCGGCCGCGGTGCCACCTTTCATATCCGAGGCGCCTGTTCCGACCAGCGTGTCATTCTCGATGCGCGGCGGCTTGAAGGGCAGGTGTACGGTGTCCAGGTGGCAGTCGAACTGAAGCACCGGTCCCGGTTTGCCCGAGTGCAGCCAGGCCACGACGGCCGGAGCGGACGGCCAGTCCGCTTCCTCCCTGGACACGTCAAGGCCGGCCTCGGTCAGGATGTCCGCCAACACGGTCAGTGCCGCACCGGCATCCCGGGTGGGGCTGTGGACTTCCATTAGGCGAACGGCGGTCTCCAGTAGGCGTTCACGGTGGAGATGGGGGCGGAGAAGCGACAGGATTGGAGCTGAACCGTGCATGGATCCTCTGACGATTGTCTTCTGTGGAAGGTGGAGTTGGAATGGTGGTATGGTGATCTGAACAACAGCTTGAATTCTAGATTCGGTTCGCAACTGCCGTACGGCATTACGGATTCCCGTGTGCCATCAACAGTCGGCTGTACCTCTTCAAGGAATTAATTTCATGGCCAACTTGCCACAAGGCGAACTCTGCAGCGTCTACTCCTTTGCCCAAGGGGAGGATCCAATCGGATCCGCCACTCCGTTCAAGCGATGCCTGCTGGTGGAACTGCCCACGCCCTGGGATCGCGATGTCTGGTCGACGTCCGACACGACCAAGGCCATCAAGAAGATAGCCGGGATGGCCAGTCGGCCCGGCGATGCAGTGCGGCTGCTTGCCTTCCAGCCGGACCCAAACCCGGATCCGGTCCGGGAAGGGTTGTCGCGTGTGTTTGTCTACCGGAGACCGGAATCGACCAACGGTTTTTCCACCTATGCCAAGCGGGAGTACCTGGTTCCCTCCGGGGATCTGCTTACCGTGCTGCCCGAACTGCTGCAAGAACCCGCGCCCGATTTCCTGCCGGCCGGCGTGCAGGAACTCCATGGACAAACCCGGGACATTTTCCTCTGCACCCATGCCGACCGGGATGTCTGCTGCGGCCGGTTCGGCAGAGAATTGTTTGAGTCCCTTCAAACCTCGGATCAGGTTCGGAACCAGCCCGATCTGAGGCTGTGGCGCGTGTCCCATCTGGGAGGGCACCGCTTGGCACCGACCCTGATGGACATGCCCAACGGCATGGCCTTCGGCCATCTGACCGCGGACACGGCGTTGTCCCTGCTGGAGCGGAACGGGAATCTGGAGGCAGTGCTCCGCTGTTACCGCGGCTGGAGCGGCATGGAGCCGATGGCTCAGATCGCGGAACGGGCCGTGTGGCGCGAGACCGGCTGGCAGTGGACCGAATACCATCGCCAGGCTTCCGTACTGGATCGCAATGAGGACAAGTCGGGCACCGTACGCATCGACTGGACCGCGCCGGATGGAGGATCCGGCGGCAGCTGGGAAGTGTCGATCGAGCATCGGGACCAGGTGCAAACCCTCAACAACTCCTTCACGGAGAAGTACTTCTACATCGATCGTTTCGAGGTAACGAGAACAGTTTCCGTTTAGTCGTCGTACGGAGCCTGACCGGCCCGGGCCACCTGTGGAGCCGGGATGTGGTTGAAGCTCGCATTGACCTGCTGAGCGACCTGGTCGGCCATGGCCTTATGACCGACGTCCCGTAACCAGGGAACGTACAAGTTCGGATGCATCACCAAGCATCAGTCAACCACCTGTTCCCAGAGAACTTGAACGCGAGTGGCCCGCTGTAGGTTGATTCGACAAAACCCGACTTCATCCGACGCGGCCGCGGTACCCAGTTCCGGCCCGAAAGAGCAAGCTTGCCAATCTGGCGGTGGAGCAAAGGCTCAAGTAAAGGAACAGATCGGATGACTTTTCTGTACAAGGTGTTGGCAGTCCTTGCCATGGCCGCGCTGATCCCGGTTGGGCTGTTGCCGGCAGTGCCTGTGTTGGCTGCCGAGCCACTCAATGCATGTGCCAACCGGGAAGACTTCAGATTTGTGGTGACCATCACCAACGTTTCGGATCAAAGCGACACGCCCACGCCTTTCGCTCCCGGTGTCTGGGCCCTGTCCGACAAGCCCGGTCCGCTCTTCGTACCCGGTGCCCATCCCGGCATCCTGTTTTGGGATTTCGATCCCATCAAGACCCCCGGCCTTGAAGACTTGGCGGAAGACGGCCATCCCGGCGTGGTGGCTGCCACGCTGGCGGAACACGGCGTCAAGCATGGTGTGTTCAACAGGCCCGTCGGTGCCGAGGGGCCCGGGCCCTTGTTGCCGGGTGCCAGCTATGCCTTCATCGTGGATGCCGGTGCCGCCCCCAGGAATCTGACATTCGCCTTGATGTTCGTGCAGTCCAACGACTGGTTCATCGGTACGGACGAAGTTGGCATTTCCCTCGAAAGTCCGTTGGGCGGCGCGATCATGGGGGGTGACATCACCGATCAAATCAATCTGTGGGATGCCGGCACCGAGGAGGACGAGCCCGTGGGCGAGGGTCCCAACCAGGCTCCGCGTCAATCCGGTGCAAACACCGGCCCCGAGGATGACGACAACACCGTGCGCCTGGTGTCGGGTCCAGACGCGCCGGCCGTGTCCGATCTGGTCAGCGTTTCGATTCGCCGGGCCTTCGACACGGTATTCGACGTTACGGTCGAGAATACGTCCGGATCGGCCATGGACACAACGCCGTTTGCGCCCGGAGTCTTTGTCGTGCACACGGATCCGGCCACCACCTACATGGAAGGGCATCCCCAGCTCTTCAAGGAAGGGCAGCCGAACCTTTATAACGGCCTGGAGGCCTTGGCCGAGGACGGCAATCCCGGTCCCTTGTACGAGTTCATTTCCACGGGTGGCTTTATGAGTGACGAGCCGGTGGCTGGCTCCTACGGCGTGTTCAACACTCCGGTGGGTGCCGATGTCCCCGGGCCGCTGCTGCCAGGCGAGTCCTACCACTTCACGGTCCGGGCCAGCCCTCTCGCCCCCCACCTGTCGCTGGCGTTCATGTTCGTGCAGTCCAATGACTGGTTCGTCGCGACCGCGGACGACGGCATGGTCCTGTTTGACATCGACGGGAACCCCGTGTCGGGCAGCGTGCCGGTGTATTTGTGGGATGCCGGCACCGAGGAGGACGAGCCTGTGGGCGAGGGTCCCAACCAGGCTCCGCGCCAATCCGGTGCGAACACCGGCCCCGAGGATGACGACAACACCGTGCGCTTGGTTGACGACATGGATGCGGACGAACTGGTTGCCGTGACCATCACGCCGCGACAGGCCCGGCATTTCCAGGTGTCGATCACCAACGTTTCGGCTGATCGGCCGATTGCGCCTGGCGTGGTCATCCCGCACTGCGTCTGCGATCCGCTCTTCACGGAGGACCTGCCGGATCGGGGCCACGGTCTGGAGAGCCTGGCCGAAGACGGTGATCCTTCGGGACTGGCGGAAGTACTGGCAATGCAGGCCTTGCCGGTCCAGGTATTGAATACCCCTGTAGGAGCGAATGGACCCGGTCCCCTGTTGCCCGGCCAGACCTACCAAACCACCGTCTTCCTGGAACCCGCGGAGCCAAACCTTTCGTTGGCGTTCATGTACGTGTTGTCCAACGATCTATTCCTCGGTTCCCCTGCGGGGGGCATCACGCTGTGGGACGAGATGGGAAACCCGGTCTCCGGCGATGTGACCTCCAGCGTCTACTTGTGGGACGCGGGCACGGAACACAACCAGCCGCCCGGCGAGGGCGACAGCCAGCCCTTGATGCAGGGCGCGCCCGACACGGGTGATGCCGATATGGACAACACCGTGCACCTAGCGAACGACGGGTATGACCATCCGGCCGTGGCCGATCTGATCGCGGTGGTCGTCACGCCCATCGATCCCGAATAGTTCGACTGAATGTTCAGGATAGTTGGAGAGCCCCGCCGAAGCGGGGCTCTTGCTTCCTTGGCGCGGTCTTGGCCTGTAGAAGTCAAACGGGCCGTCTTGGCCCGCAAGCGGAAGTCAGTGTCGAGAAAAGCAGTCTGTGCTTAGTCTGGGACCGGACCTGCTTCGAAGATTGGTTTCCACTGCACTTCCGCCACGCTGGCAAGAGTGCCAACTGCCAGATGGGCTTCCCGGCTTCCGTCGGGTTCCTGTGGGGCCGTACTACCGGACTGGCGAGCCGGCGCGGCTGTGGGAGATAGGTCGGCCGCCCGACACACCCTTCTGCTGGAGCCGCGTCAGTTCATCAAGGCGGTGGGGGATCGCGATCCCGTGGCTACATGGGTTGGGGTGGGTCCGTTCGTGAACTGGATGAATCAACCACTGGACTCGGAGGCGAAGGAAAGGGGCACGACACGGGAACCCACTTGTCGAGTCCTTCGGTGTAGCACTTCGACTGGTCTCCCCTTGAGGGAATGTTCGACCGGTTGCGCCTCCGACGATCCCGACCACGGATCCATCGGCGCAGAGAAGGCAGTGAGCGTACCGGGACCGGATTTCCGTGTTCTTCTTCGACTTTCGCGGACAATCTCGAACTGCTCTGTCTGGATATTCATGGACGTGAAGTCCTGCATCACCCATCCACAGGCTTCCGGTTACCGATCGATCTCCGTGCGGGCTCGCCGTGCAGGGGGTAGTGACACGCGGACATGCTTTAGTACGAGAGCATCATGCCGCTACAAACCGCTCCACCGCAATCTTCTCGGCACGGTCGCGGGCCTTCCAGAGATCGTAGGCCATCTGCATGCCCAGCCAGGTCTCCGGCGTCGATCCGAAGGCCTTCGACAACCGGATCGCCATCTCCACTGAAACCCCTGTGCGCCCGTTTACCAACTCTGATAGGGCCTGTCGAGTGACACCCAATCCCTCGGCGGCCTGAGTCACGGTCAAACCGAGGGGTTCGAGGCACTGCCGCTTCACGATTCCACCCGGGTGAGGCGGATTCTGCATTGCCATGACCAGCTTCTCCTCAGTGACAGTCCATGTAGTCGACATCGACCGCCGCGTTGTCCTCGAACCGGAATGTCACGCGCCAGTTGCCGGATACCGATACCGCGTAATGCCCTTTCAGTGGGGCCTTGAGCGCATGTAGCCGGAAGCCCGGCAAATTCATTCCCTCCGGCCCCCGGCTGTGATCGAGTGCTGCCAAGATGTCCTGCAATTTGGCTACGTGCTCCGGTGCCACTCGTCGTGTCGTCCTGCCCTCGCAGAGCGCCTTCAAGCCACGGTGGCGGAACGATGCGATCATCAACCCATTCTAGATTGTCGCCTGTCAATTGACAAATTGCACCTGGAGGTTTTTGGGCACTCGCCGGTTGGGATATTCCGTTCCCGGCCCTTGAGGAAGGTATTTCAAGGAACCTTCCAGTGACCGCTCCGGGGCTGGAGAACCGGGACGGCAGGTCTTCGCTGGTCGGCGGAGCTGGGGAGATAACGGGGCCGAGGTTTCAGCGGACGCTCACCCCTTGACACCGGTGAAGCTGATGCCCTCGATGAAGGTTCGCTGGGCGAAGAAGAAAACGACGATCATCGGCAAGGTGAACATGGTTGCGGCCGCCATCAGCAGAGCCCACTCCGCACCGTACTGGGAAAAGAAGAGCCGGAGGCCCACCGACAGGGTGAACTTGTCCGGGTCGCGCAGGAAAACCAGCGGATTGATGTAGTCGTGCCAGCCCCACATGAAGTCGAAGATGGCAATCGTGATGATGGCCGGCTTCGACAGGGGAGCCACGATGCGCCAGAAAATCATCAGTTCGTTGGCGCCGTCCACCCGCGCGGCATCGTCCAGGTCGCGAGGGAAGGTCAGCATGAACTGCCGGACCAGGAAGACGAAGAAGGCGTTGCCGAAAAAGGCCGGCACGATCAGCGGGGCGAAGGTCTCCAGCCATCCCCACTTGCTGTAGGTGATGAAGAGTGGGATGAAGCGCACCTGTGCGGGCAGCATCATGGTCGCGATCACGATGATGAACACGATGTCCCGGCCCGGCCAGTCGATGCGCGCGAACCCGTAGCCGATAAAGACGTTGGAGAGCACAGCGCCGGTCATCAGGCCCACGGCATAGATGAAGGTATTGGCCAGGTAGCGCAGGAAGCGGATCGATTCGATGGCGTCCGGATAGTTGGTAAAGGCAAACGTCTTCGGGATCAGGCGCACCGGGATCTCGAAGATTTCGGCACTGGGCTTGAGCGACGAGCTGACCATCCAGAGGAAAGGCAGCATGAAGATGATCCCGAAGAAGATCAGGGACAGGTGTGCTCCCAGCCGCTGACTGACGAGCGACCAGTCAGTGCTGCGACGGGCCACGGCGGCGGTCATGGGTCAGCGCTCGTAGTGGACAAAGTTCCGGGAGCCGTAGAACATGAAGATGGTCAGCACCAGGATGACTACGAACAGGATCCAGGCCATGGCGGAGGCAAAGCCCATCTTGAGCCGTTCGAAGGCCACGCGGTAGAGCTGGTAGCCGAATAGCAGGGTCGCCTTGTTGGGGCCGCCCCCGGTCATGATCTCCGGCGCCGCGATGGACTGGAAGGAGAAGATGGTCATGGTGATCACGTTGAAGAGCATCTGCGGGGTGAGCAGAGGGAGCGTGATCGCCCACATCTTGCGCCAGGGATTGGCTCCGTCGATGGAGGCCGCCTCGTACAGGTGCTGTGGGATTTCCTTCAGGCCCGCCAGGTAGATCAACACGGCACGGCCACTGCCCCAGACCGAGACAATGACCAGCGAAAACAGCGCAGTCTTCTCCGAGGCCAGCCAGTTCGGCCCATCGATGCCGATCCGCGCCAGAATGCCGTTGACCAGACCGTGGCTGGGATTCAGGATCCAGACCCAGGTCAGGCTGGCGGCCACGACAGGCACCATGACGGGCAGGTAGAACACCGTGCGGTAGAGCGAAAGGCCGCGCACGTTCATGTTGAGCAGCATCGCGATGAACACGTCGAAGACTGTGGCCAGGCCGACCAGCATCGCGACGTAGCGGAAGGTCACCCGCATCGACTTCCACGAGTCTTCGCGGCCCTGAAACAGATCCGCGTAGTTGGACCAACCTACCAGATTGGGCGAGCGGTTGATGATGTTGAAGTCGGTGAAGCTGTAGTAGAGGGACGCGATCACCGGGTAGGCCGTGAAGGCCACGAAGCCGATGAGCCAAGGCGAAATGAAGAGGATGCCCCAAAGCAGGCGCCTGCGGGTGACCGGACTCATATGGCGCAGCCCCGGTCCGCGCCGGGGCTGCGTCGCCTGCAGTTGCGGAATGGCGGACACGTCGGAGGAATTCCCTGTGGGAAGTTCAAAGGCGCGGCCAGACGGGGCGCGGGTTCAGTTCCCGTGCCCCGTCCGGATCCGAACGTTGCAGTTAAGTCAGGCGGCCGAGGCCAGCTTGTCGTTGACCTCCTGCTGGACCCGTTCCTGGATTCCGGCCAGAGCGTCTGCCGGGCTCACGCCCTCGTAGCCCATAGCATCTACCGCCTCGTGAAACTGTCCGGCCATGTAGCCCACGCCTGGCATGGAGGGCACGGCCCAGGCATACGGCAGGATCTCGTCGCGGGCATAGGGCAGCCAATCGGCTGCCGCCGCCTCGATCTCTGGATCCGTGGCATTGGAAATGCGCGAAGGGGTCACAGAGTCGGGCACGGCTTTGTTGAGGGCCACCCACTTGGACGAGCTCATGAATGAGCAGAAGGCATAGCCTCCCTCCACATTGGCGGCCCCGGACGGGACGAAGTAGAGGTTGGCTTGCAGTTTCCCGGGCTTGCCGTTGGTGGCGGTCGAGGGGCTCGGCACTTTGGTCACGTCGAAGTTCAGGTCTGGTCCGTACTCGCCTACATCGTTGTAGAGCCAGGAACCGATCTGCCAGGTGGCAATCTGTCCGGTGTAGTACAGGCCGTCGGGAGAGTTGCGGCCGAAGCCGTTGCCACCGTAGGTAGTCCTGAACGCAGCGATGTTCTCGATGCCGTATTCATTGGCGTAGCCGTTGTACCACTCCAGCAGGGCCAAAGCTTCCGGCGACTCCAGCGTGACCTCGCCCGTATCCTCGTTCCACACCGAGGCGCCGAAGGCGCCCAGCCAGTTGTGGGGATCCGCACTGGGGATATGAGGAATGAAGCCGATGCGGGTCAGAGTACCGTCCGCGTCGGTCTCGTTCATGGTCCGGCCGATCTCCTCCCAGCCCTCCAGGGAGTCCGGGACGTTCTCGGGATCAAAGCCCGCCTCGGCGATCCGGTCCTTGTTGTAGAAGAAGAGCTGCACAATCGTGGAGATGCTCATGGCGTAGAACCGGCCCTGGAACTGCATCTGCTTCCAGGTGGCAGGCCAGTAGTCGTCCTCGGGCACCCCCTCGGCGTGGACATAGTCCGTGATGTCCGTGAGGGCGCCAATGGGAGCATCCTCGGCCACGATCCAGGCCCAGCCACGGTACGAGTCCGGGGGCGTGCCGGCCGCGGTGTTCGTGATCACGTTGTTGTGCAGTTCGCCCCACGGGACAATCACGTGTTCCGTCGTATATTGGGGGTTCTCTTCTGCGAACCGGTCGACGGCGCCCTGCATGGCATCCGCCATGCGGCCTTGGCCGAAGCCGGTCCAGATCAACACGCTGGAGGGTTCCATGGCACCGGCATCATCGGTGTCCATCGTCCCATCGCTCGCGGCCGGGGCGGCACATGCCGCCAGAGCCGCCGATACGGCTGCCAATCCCGAGGCCTGCAGGAAGCGACGGCGCGATAAGAAATTCGAGCCTCTGTCCGTCATGGTTGGTTCTCCTGAAAGGATGCGCGCGGCTTCCGTTTTCGTAGTACTCAGCCACCGGTGGCTGAGTACTTTGGTCAGTGGGAAACAGGAAGCAGGGTCCGATTGTACAATGACGCCCAAAGGGGCGTATCGGGTCGGGATGGTGAGGGGACCGCATGCGGTCCACCTGCCTGCGCGAACCGGCCGGCAGCGGCTTGCCGCGGTTGTTGGGGACGATCACCGACGGGAGAACATGCGATGGCGACAGCGGTCACCCGCGCACAGCGGGAGCAGTACGAGGAAGACGGCTACTACATTGAGCGCGGGTTGCTTGAGCCGGACCAGGTGGCGCTGCTGGCACGGGAGGTCAAGGACGCCATTGCCAGCGGCACGGACGGCATCAACTTCGACAACACGCGCATGGACGGCAAGACGCTGAAGGGATCCGGCATGTACCGCAAGCTGGCCTTGCTGGGACGGCGCAATCCGCTGGTCTGGGACACCTACTATGCTCATCCCGGAGTGATCGCCATCAATCGGGCTTTTCTGGGCGACGAAGTCATGCTGTGGTTCGATTCAATCTTCACCAAGCCCGCGCGGGTGGGCGAAGCCACGCCCTGGCACCAGGACATTGGTCTGTGGACCCAGACCCCGCCGCAGAAGAAGCACAAGCCCCACTATCGGGATGCGCTGACCATCTGGATGGCCATCGACCGGGCCGACCGCAGCAACGGCTGCCTGCAGGTTGTGCCCGGCAGCCACAAGGGGCCCGTGGTGGAACATGTGCGGTATTCGGACAGCATCCATGTCGAGTTGCCCCGGGATCAAGTGGCGGACATCCGGATGGATCACATTGAGCTGGAGGCGGGGGACGCCATCGTCTGGCATGCCCATCTCTGGCACTACAGTCCCGTCAACCTCAGTGACCGGAATCGGCTGGGCATCGCCCAGGTGACCCTGAGTGCCGAGGATGCCGCCGCGACCGGCAAGCACAACCTGCCGGTACTGGTGCGTGGCGGCGCCGGCCAGCCGGCGCCGGCCCTGGAAGCGGAGCGTTCCGCCCCCGGCTAACGCCGCCCGGTCCGGCCGCCGGGCTTGCGGGAGATGTCCACCCTGGAGGAGTCGACATACGCGGCCGCCGGACGGCATCCTCTAGGATTAGGGCACTGACTAGGATTGGTTGCTGCATGAAACCGCTTTTCAGTCTTGTCAAATTCCGATGAACAACTGCCGTCTGCACCGGTGGCAGGATTCCCGTTGTCATCCATGCATGGGCGGCCAGATAGGTGAGAGTTCCAGGTGTCCATCGTCAGACACGAGTTGTCGCTACACACCTCGTTTTTCAAGTCCCTGCGCAAGCTGGGCCGCAACGAACAGGATGAGATCCCGGACTTCCTGAACAGGGTCCGGTTCGATCGGCACGGCGGCAAGCTCAATCTCAAGAAGCTGCGGCACAACGAGTTCCACACGGCGCGGGTGACCAAGTCCGTGCGTTGTGTTCTGCATTGGCCGCCGGATGGCGGTCATCTGTCCCTCTTCTACGTGGGACAGCACGATCATGCCGAACGCTGGTTCAACCGGCACCGTTTGGGCACGTCCCTGCGCACCGGGGTGGCGGGCAGGGTCGCGCCGGATCGCCGGATTGCGGCGATGAGCGATCTGGAGAGCCTGCTGGACCGGGAGGATCGCCAGCACTTCTGGCATGTGGACGACGAAGACCTCCTGCACCGGATGCTTGAGACCCCGGACCAGTTGTGGCGCGTCTATCTGGATCCGCGTCAGCGGGAACTGGTGGAAACCGACGCGGACGGTCCCATGCGGGTGTTGGGCGGCGCCGGCACCGGCAAGACGGTGGTGGTCATGCACCGGGCCGTGTGGCTGGCCCGGAACATGGCGGCGAACCCCGGGGACCGCATTCTGTTCCTGACCAACAATAGCAATTTGGCGGCCGAAATCAGTCGGGATCTGCGGACCTTGGTTTCCGACGCGGAGGTGCTTGAGCGGATCGAGGTCACCAATCTCGACCAGTGGGTCGAGCGGTTCCTCAAGGCCCGGCGCTGCGACTTGCAGATTCTGAACGGCCGCACCCAGCAGAAGGACCAGCTCTGGCGGAAGGCCTGCGACAAGGTGGAAGTCGACCGGTTCTGGTCGCAGGAACTGCTGAAGAAGGAGTTCGAGCAGGTGGTCCTGGTCCAGGGCATCCATACCCTGGAGGAATACTTGGAGGCGGACCGCAGCGGCCGCGGCATCGCCCTCACGGAGGCACACCGGGTGGAACTCTGGCCCGCCTTCGAGTTCTACCGGGAGAGTCTGCGCAATCGCCGGCTGGTGGAACGGGAGGATGCCTATCGCGAGGCCCGGTTGCGCGTCGAAGCGGACTGGACCGGGTTGCCCTATGTGGCGGTTGTGGTCGACGAGGCGCAGAACTTCGGGTTTGACGCCTTCAAGCTGTTTCGCGCCCTTTCCTTGGCCGGTACCGCGGACTCCGACCGGAAGCGGGAGTGCAATCGGCTTTTCATCACCGGCGATGCCCATCAGCGCATCCACCGGGTCAAGGTGAACCTGGGGCGCTGCGGCATCGACGTCAAAGGCCGTAGTCACCGGCTCGAGCTGATATACCGCACCACCAACTCCATCTACACCGTGGCGGCCCATGTGCTGGGGGATGGGCACTATGACGATCTCAACGGTCAGGTCGACACGCTGCAGGGATACCGCAGCCTCTATGACGGTCCCTTTCCCTATTGGGAGACCTACGCGGATGTCGAGGAAGAGGGGGCCGGCATCATCGTGGACTGGATCAAGCACCTTCAGCACAAGGACGACTTGGGGCGGGACGACTTCTGCCTGCTGGCCCGGACGGTGTCCCGCGTGAAGGCCTGGGAACGGGCACTGAAGCAGAAGGGGCTCGACGTGTACTGCCTGCGTTCGGGCGGGGCCGACACGGGCCACGGCAGTTCCGTGCGTCTGGCCACCGCCAACAAGCTCGAAGGCTTGGAGTATCCTGCGATCGCCGTCCTGGATGCGGACAGTGCCAGCTACCCCCTGCATCAGGAGATGCAGTCGGTGACGTCGGAGGCGGAACGGGTGGAGCAGTACAAGCAGGAGCGTTCGCTGCTGCATGTGGTATGCACCCGTGCCCGCAATCATTTGCTAATCTGCACCCGGGGCCCGATTTCGCCGTTTCTGGAAGGCGTGTTCGAGCCGGGCCGGAACGGGTTTGCCCGGCACTGACGAATCCCTGCGTCCAGCTCACGCCCGGCCGCGGTCTGCGGACGGGCAATCCTCCGCTGATTCGCCAACAGGCGCAGTGACATCCCGTCGCGGTCTCCCACTCTACTCCATTCCGTCGATGGCGTTGCAATGCAAAGAAACTCACGAAAGATCAGCCTTCACAAGGACTTGTGGACCAAGGCCAACTTGACACCGAAGGAGGTCTCGAGAATCGAGGCTACGCTGTGCCAACTGCACGGCAACGATACCGCCACGCCGGGCTTGAATCTGAAGCGGATCCAAGGTGCCGAGCCGCTGCGTTCGGTCCGTGTCACCGACGATATCCGGATGGTTCTGCATCTGGCAGGAAACGAGATCATCGTCCTGCATGTGGACCGTCATGACAACGCCTACGAGTGGGCTCGAAACAACAATGGCCAAGACAGGCTGAAGAGCCTGACAAACCCCCAGAACCTCAGGCCGTACCCGTCGGGTAAGATTGCCTCCGGCCCTCAGCCAACCATGGCCGGGGATTCAAGGCCCTCCGGTTCATTCGCCAACCTGTCCGGGATCGGCATGTCCAAACCGGATTCCGAATCGAACGTCTCCGGTCGGGGACGGTGGATCAGGAATGATCGATCTGCGGATTCCTCCGCCATGGTTGGCAAGCTCCTGGATGCGGCTTTGGAAGCCTGGCAGGAACCGGTGGCTGACCCCTCGACGGTCAAGCAACTGTACAGGGCCTACAGCGGCCCTGTGCTGGTATTGGGCGCGGCCGGAACCGACCAACTGCTCACCGCAGTAATCCGCAGTGTGTACTTGGCGGAACAATTTGCAGGGCTTGGTGAGCAGGTTCTCCTACTGACGGACTCCGTGTGCGCGTTTGAAAAGGCCGAACGGTTCCTGAAACTGTTGAGGGAGCGAGCCGAGGGCGAGCCAGACCCGAGATCGGCTGTGGAGGCCGTTGAAGTGTCCCTGTTCGATGGCTGGCTGGAATGTCAGGTTCAGGACATCGATGTCGAAGCTGCGAAGTCCGGGCGCGAGGCGCCGCCTACACAAGGGGGGGCGACCCGGGATGCTGCCTGTCGCCTGGTGCACCTGGGGCTGGAGGATGGCACCCTGTCCCCTACGACCGCGGCGGTGGTAGTGCTTGATTGCCAGAACCTTGGCCGACAGGCTGTGCGCCTGTGCCGGAAACTGGCCCTGACGACTGTTCCGAAGGCCGAGCGGTGGAACAAGAGCGAACTGGAACGGCTGTGCCTGATTGCGGATCCGTTCCAGCGTACAGGCGGCCCGCACCTGAATATTCAGGATTGTCAAGTCAGGCCGGCCAAGACCATTCGGTTGCGACAGAGTGGCATTGTTGCGCAAGCGGTCATCGACACGGCGGTATCGGCGTTGACAGGACAGGAATTCGACGATCTGACGGGCGGGATTGCCACGCTGGACGGTTATCGCAGCATTGAGTCCGGCAGACAGCCGTCATTCCGCCGTTGCGCCAACACCAAGGAGGGAGCGCAACTGGTGGCGGACTGGCTGCACGAAGTGCAAGAAGCCGACGAGGAACTGAAACCCGGCCGGGTTTGCCTGGTGGCCCGGACCAACAACCGCATCAAGGATTGGCGCAAGGCCCTCCGTAAACTGGATGTGGAGACCCGACGCCTCAGGCACGACAGCGATGTCGCAAGTTCCACGGGCAAGGTTTGGGTGGCCAAACCCGAAGAGCTGGATCCCGAGTTGTACTTCCAGGGAGTTGCCTTTCTGGACGCGGACCGCAAGTCGTGGCCCCGCCGCAAAACCCTTCGCCAGGCCGTGGACGAAACCGACAGGGATGCGGCAGCGCGTCGCGAGCGCTCCCTGTTCTATCTGGCCTGCACCCGCGCCCGGAGATACTTGCTGTTCTGCAGCCAGGGACCGTTGGCACCTTGGCTGGAGACGTTGGCTCCGCCCGTGCCCGAATCCGAATCCGAGATCAAATCCTCCGCTTCACCTCCCGCGAGGTCCCAAGCCATGAAGTACCCGGTACTGATCGATCAGGAAATCACCGACGCGATGCTGCAGGTCCTGCACGACCAGGGATGCGACACCTATATGTGGAATCCCGGCGGGGAGACGCCGCGCATGGAGGAGACCGTGGGCTTCTTTGTCTACGGCCATGCCCTGATCGACGGCCCCATCATGGACCGCATGCCCAAGCTGAAGGTCATCAGCAATATGGGCGTGGGGGTGGACCACATCCGGGTTCCGGATGCGGCCGAACGCGGCATTGCGGTCGGCAACACGCCCGGCTTTGTGGACGGCGCCACGGCGGACATGGCCTTCCTGCTCATGATGGCCATTGCCCGCAACCTGAAGAAGGGCATTGACTATGCCCGCGGACCGGAGTTCCGGCACTTCGACCCGTCGCTGTGGCACGGCAAGGAAATCAACGGCGCCACGCTGGGCATCTTCGGCATGGGTGCCATTGGCAGCACAGTGGCGCGGCGCGCCTCCGGCTTCAACATGCACGTCATCTATCACAACCGCAACCGCCTGTCGGATACACGCGAGGCCGAACTCAACGCCTACTGGGTGCCGCGCTCCAGTTTGCTCGCCCGGTCGGACTTCCTGCTGTTGTCGCTGCCGCTCAACGAGGAGACGGAGAGCTGCATGGGGCTGGCGGAGTTCCGGCAGATGCAGGAACACGCGTACCTGATCAACATTGGCCGCGGCGGCCTGGTCCGCACCGACGAGCTGGCAACCGCCCTTGAGGAAGGCCAGCTGGCCGGCGCCGCCCTGGACGTGACGGAACCGGAACCGTTGCCGCGGGATCATCCGCTTGTTGAGCATCCCGATGTGATCATCACCCCACATCTGGGCTCCGCCACGGTGGAGTCACGGGAAGGCATGTTCATTCGTACCGTCGAAAACCTGATGGCAGGCATGCAGGACAAGCCCTTGCTGAGCCAGGTTTTTCAGTAGACCGGCGGACGGCGCGTTTTCCGGCCCGATGCGCCATGGCAGGTTCCCAGCCACCTCAGGCGGAGGCTGAACGCCCGGCTGTGCAGGTGTCCTCAAGGACGGTGTTTTCCGGCGAGCGGACCCTGACGGCACCCGAACCCGATCTGGGGCCGGGGCTTGTACCCGACACGCGCCTCAAAATGGACGGGTTGGCATTCCTGACCAGCCTCCCTGTGGCCTCCATGGCCGCCGCCTTTTTGGATCCACAGTACCGGGGCGTACTGGATAAGATGGCGTACGGCAACGAAGGCAAGTCCCGCGAACGGGCGCGCGTTGCCCTTCCCCAGATGGCCGAGGACCAGATTACGCGCTTCGTGGCGGGTATCGACCGGTGTCTGATACCCAGCGGCCACCTGTTTCTCTGGATTGACAAATTCCACCTGTGCACGGGCATCGGACCTTGGCTGGAGGGTACGTCGCTGGAAACAGTGGATCTGCTGACATGGGACAAGCAGCGCATGGGCATGGGCTATCGGACCCGCCGGCAGGCCGAGTACTTGGCGGTTCTCCAGAAGTCTCCTAAACGGGCCAAGGGGGTGTGGTCCGTTCACAACATTCCCGATGTCTGGAGCGAGAAGGTGCCGCGCAGCGGCCACGCCCATCGCAAGCCGGTCGGGCTCCAGGCGGAACTGATCGCCGCGGTGACCAGCAAGGGAGACATCGTGATCGATCCGGCGGCCGGCAGCTTCTCCGTGATGGATGCCTGTCGGCGCACGGGGCGTCGTTTCCTGGGGTGCGACATCAACGGTTGACCACCAAATCCGCGGCACCGGACTCCGGCTTGGCCGGTCTGTGCCGCCGTCCCAAGTAGAATTGGTCATCCTGATGCAGCCAGCATCGCCACTACTCGCCTGCGCAGGCGAGTCGCCCGCCCCATGTCCCGGAACCCCGCGTTAGCCGCTCCCCCGCCCCTAACCCCGCCGGAACGGCTTGCGGGCAGGCGGATCGTGCTGCGGCGCTCCAGTCTGGTGGATGCCGAGGACATCTTCCGGAACTACGCAACCGACGAAACGGTCACGTACTTCCTGCCTTGGCATCCGCACCCCGATGTCAATGCCACACGCCTGTTCCTGCAGAAAGCCAACGAGGACTGGCGCAACGGAACGGACTTCGCCTACTCCATCATCCACAACGATTCGGACCAGGTGATCGGCATGATTTCGATGCGGCCGCACGGCCACATCGTGGAGATGGGCTATGTCTTGTCCCGCCATTTCTGGGGCCAGGGCATCATGACGGAGGCTCTGACGACCCTCGCCGACTGGTGTCTGGGCCAGCCCGAAATCTGGCGCGTGGAAGCCTACTGCGACGTGGAGAACAAGGCCTCGGCCCGCGTCATGGTCAAGGCCGGCATGCGGGAAGAAGGCGTGCTGGCGCGTTACCTGCTGAACCCCGGCCTGGATGCCAGACCCCGCAACGCGTATCTGTACGCACGGACCAAGGACCGTATCCAAGCCTGAGGCTGGCGGCCCGCCGCGCGGCTTTCATTCAGGGCGGCTACGGGCCATGATGCGCTCCCGGGCCGGCCCTCCAACCGGACAGACGCAGTGACAGGCAAGGTGGGCGCGCGCGAGGCGGCATTGCTGCCGGAAGAAACGAATGGGCCCAGTGCCAGTGGGCAGATTGCAATGCTTCGGGCGGCTTGTTAAACTGTGAATCACGGCAACTGTGAGACTGTGGCCATGAAGAACATCACAGTGTCCGTAGACTAGGCAACCCACCGGCAGGCCCGCATTCGCGCGGCGGAGTTGGACACTTCGGTCTCGGCGCTGGTGCGCGACATTCTCAGGAGTTTGGTGGAAGGCACCGGCCGCAATAGGGAAGTTAAGATGTCCGGTGCGGAGTCAGCATCCGCAAAGCTTCTGCCGAGAGACTTGGACGAAGAAGCGCTAAAGGGGCCCAATACACTTCGTTGACACCAGTGGCCTGCTCTACGCCGTCAGCACATTGCCAGAGGAAATTGACAAGCGAGGTCGCGCCCGTGATTTGTTGAGAGGGCCTGATCTGGCGGTCTCAGTGCAGGCATTCCAGGAGTTTTACCACCAGGCGACACGTCCCACGCGCCTGAGGTGTTTGACCCACGAAGAAGCATTGGCTTTCCTGGGGACCCTCCTGAGATTTCCAATCCAGGAGGTCACGCTGGACCTGTTCCAGGAAGCCGTCGCAACCAGCCAGCAATTTGGACTGTCATACTGGGACGGGGCGATTCTGGCTGCAGCGCGGGTGCTGGGCTGCGACGCGGTGTATTCCGAAGATCCGAGTGCACAGCAGGGCTATGACGGTCTGCAGGTGATTAATCCGTTTCGAGAGTAATGGGAAGCAGGTTGGACTTTGCGGACTGCGTAGCCCACCCCATGTCTCGAAACACCGAACCGACCCTCCGTTCCTGTGTCTCGCCGTCACGCCTTCGAAGAGCAGCACCCGGCGGAAGGAGCGGTTGCAGGCCTCCGGCACCTCGAAGGGCAGGTCCGGGTTCAGTTTGGCCCAAGCGGTCTGTCCAGCGTCGCCTGTCTGATGTCGTCCTGCTCAGTGTTGGCGGTGCCGGGGGGCGATGTCCGGCCCATGAAGGGCCTGCCGGCCGGCACTGGCGACGGTGGCCTCGGACAGGGAAGTCATGGCGCGACCCAGGGGTTGGTGACATCAATGTTGAGGTGTTGGAAATCGGTGATGTTGCGGGTTGCGACGCAGAGACCATTGGCCTTGGCGGTGCCGGCTATGAGGGCATCGCCCAACTCCAGCACGCGTCCGGAACGTTGCGACTGTGCTCGGAATTGGGCTGCCCACTCCGCCGCTGTCCTATCCAAGGGTAGGATGCGGTCTTTGTATGCAGTGGTGAAGCTGGCCAGGGTTGCCTGTAGGCCGGACCGCCGCAGCCCTTGTTCCATTAGCCGCGTGCCGTACTCCAGTTCATGCAGCACGATCGTGGATAGCCAGAGGTCGTCATGCCCGGTGAGGAATGTGATCACCTGTGAATGTGGAACACGGCGCATCGTCTCCGACACTACGTTGGTATCCAAGAGGTAGCCACTCATTCGTCTTCATCGTCCATGAACGGGATCTTTCGGGTTGAGCTGCGGTCTGGGAACTCGAGATCCATCCCGCGCGGCATGTTCTCGATCAGCCACTGGCCGAGTGGCTTCCGTGGCGACTGTTTCTCATCCCATACATGGGCAGGCACCACAACGAATGACTTGCGAGTGCCAATACGCTGCGGTCCCTCCGATTCGGCGAGGCGCAGGATTTCAGATAGACGCGCCTTGGTCTCGGCGATGGTCCAGACACGATGGAGTTGGGTAGTTTTCACGAGCAAAGCTCCTAGCGCCCAGAGTGTACTGGTCCAGTATAGACCAGGTGTCTGCGGGGGACACCTGGGCAACCAAAAAGCCGCCAACAGGACAGGATCGGAGCCAGCATGGCCGGGTTTTGCAAAAGAATTAAATGGCATAAGAAATGCCGCGTGTATGCTGGCTGCCCTGGAGAACCGGGCATTGTCTCTTCTGTCATTGGCGTCATGCTGCTCACCATCTCCACCACGCATCAGCCCGCGACCGATCTGGGGTTCCTGGTGTACAAGAACCCCGGCCGCTTGCAGTCGTTCAACCTCCCGTTCGGGCGGATCGATGTCTTTTGCCCCGAAGCCCGGTGCGCCCCATGCCGGCGGCCGGCTTGAGCAGTATGTGAACAACCGTCCCTACATTGCATCGTCACACTTGCGTGTGGCGATCGCCAAGGTATTCGGAGCGCGCTCGCAGACAAGAGCAGGGAGCGACCGGAACTGGCGGAAAGGGCCATCCCGCTGGAAGCCCGGATCCCTGTCGTGCCCTCCCGGGAAGGGGCCGACCTCATTGGGCAGTTGTTCGAGTCTCTGGGCTATACCGTTGAGATAGGGGGACACCCGTTGGATGAGCACTTTCCCGAGTGGAGCTCCAGTATGCGTCCCGCGTCGACGACCCGGCCTCGGAACCTGTTGTCCCGCCTGCATGTCCAGTTGCTTGTCCTGGACAACCACAAGCACTACAGGATGGGTGATGTCAAGGTGGTCAAGCTACTGCGCTTCGGCGAGGGGTGGTTGGGCAGCCATCCGCTGCGGGATCTCATCGTCTACAGGCAGTGCTGGCCGTGTTCCGCAGTCCTGGAGCCGCCTCGGATGTGGCGAAGGCAGATTGATTGGCTCCCTCTTCCCATAAGATGCACGGCGGCCCTCATTGTTGCGTTATTGGTGGTTGGGTTCCGACCACCGGCGTGGACTGTATGTGCCGAACAATATCCGATATCGGGACCGTTTATTCCATGCCAAACGGTCGGCACCGATGCTGGATTGCCTCGATTCAACCTCCCCACGCGACTTTGCGTTTGCCCCGGTGCCCCCGGTACCATCACACTTTGAGTTCATCCAATACAACGACCGGCAAACCGGCGACACGTCGGAACGCGCTGTCGTTGATAACAAACAAGGTACACCGTTCTTGGATGCTTGTTGCCGCGTGCAGTGCGTCCGGGGTCCGGAGGTTCAGGCCGGCGCGTATTTCGGCAGCGTCTTCCCACAGAGCCCGTGTAGCTGGCACCATCCGCACTTCGGTGGAGTTGAAAAGCTCTTGGAAGTGCCACTGGAGAACCTCGTCGCCGTCGCGTAGGGGCTTGACGAAAGTCTCCATCACGGACAACTCACTGGCAACAATGGTGAGTTGACCTGTCGCGGCCTGTTGCCACATGGGTTCCATCAACCCGCGGTAGGGTTCGATGCGCTCTACGCTATAAATGAATCCGTAGGCATCCAGGTAGATCGGGCCGCTGTTAGGCAGCGTTAGCGTCCCCACGCCTCCCGTTCGGACTCCAGATAATCATTCACCGCGTCTTCGGTCTCGAAAATGCGGTGTCCCGGCGCTTCGGCGAGGATGTCAATTGCTGAACGCTGTGTCATTGGCGGTGATTTCGTCACGAAGACATCGACGGTTTCACCTTCGGCCAGGTCTTGGTCCACGATTACGATCCGGCCCCCTGGCATTACTGTTGTTTGGAGATGCAACGTTTTCGACATGATTCCCCAGCTATCGTGTCATCGCAAGTCGATCGGATTCAGAGGCGATACGGTGACAGGCTCATCGTAGCAAGGTCAGGGTGTGTGGTCAAAGTGGTGTGGACCGTTTCGGTTCAAGTCTTCGGTGGAAGGCTTGCCGGCGTGGGTTTCCAACTGTTGGGCGGACCGGGTCGGCGAGTGGGCTTTCGGGTTGGATGGGGACTGGATGAAGGCCGCGATGAAGGGCCCTTTGGTTTTTGGTGATGCGCAACGGAGCAGGGGGTCCCTTTGTCTATTTCGGACTCAGATCAAAATCAACAAAACTGAAACAGTGCCAATTCCACAATGGTGTGTATGCTGACCTCGCAAACTTGGCGTTGTCCGTTCCACCACCGGCGTAATGCTGCTAACCATCTCCACCACGCATCGTCCTGCCACCGATCTGGGGTTCCTGGTGTACAAGAACCCCGGCCGCTTGCAGTCGTTCAACCTCCCGTTCGGGCGGGCCGATGTCTTTTACCCCGAAGCGGACAGCCGCCGCTGCACGGTGGCGCTGCTGCTGCACATCGATCCGGTGGGGCTGGTACGCCCGAAGCCCGGTGCGCCCCATGCCGGCGGTCGGCTTGAGCAGTATGTGAACGACCGTCCCTACGTTGCATCGTCACACCTGAGTGTGGCGATCGCCAAGGTATTCGGCAGCGCGCTCGCAGGCAAGAGTCGGGAGCGACCGGAACTGGTGGAAAGGACCATCCCGCTGGAAGCCTGTGTCCCGGTTGCGCCTTCCCGGGAAGGCGCCGACCT
>JAAXGZ010000097.1 GCA_012271135.1 Caldilineales bacterium
GCAGTCAATCCTCTCAATGAAACCATGCTCATTGCCTCGTGGCATCTGATGCGGCAGCCGACTTGGCGTAGCCGTCTACTGCAAGGACCGGATTGGGATCTGGTAATAGTGGATGAAGCGCACCATGCACGCCGTCGCAGTCCAGGTTCCGACCTCAAATCAGGAATTCGGCGGCCGAATCAGTTTCTGGAGTTGCTTGAAGGGGTGCTTTCCAAGATCGCTGGCACGCTGTGGCTCCTGACCGCGACACCCGTCCAGCTTCACCTGGTCGAATTGTTTGACCTCCTGAATGTCATCAAACCCGATTCAGAACCGCAATCATCGCCGCTGGGCTCTTGGTTCGAATTCGAACGGTTCTTCACGGCTCTGGCTACTCCCGAAGTTGACCGGAGCTGGGAAACCTTGGGAAGGGGAGTAGGCGAGACTTTGCCAGTCCAACTGGATCCCCGCAGACGCAGTGAGCTGAAACCGTTCCTACGGCATCAACTGACAGGGTTCGGCAGACCAGGACGCGATGCCATGCAGGACGCAGACACCCTCGTTGAGTATGAACTGCGGGAGGAACTGCTGGAATCCATCCGACAGCGCTCGCCTGGCGGCCGCCTGATGCTCCGACGCACCCGTCGGGACGCGGACATGCAGGGGGCGTTTGCGATCCGGCAGCCATCCAAAGAGGCTATCGAATTCGCCTCTACAGAGGAGCGAAGTCTGTATCAGGAACTGGATGCCTTCTTGGCTGGCCTTTGGGCCATGAGGCACGGCAGAGACAAGGGATTCGGTTTCCTCTTGTCAATGTATCGGCGGCGACTGACCTCCAGTTGGCAAGCCATTGAACGCACGATTCAGCGTGCGCTGGCCGCCACCAGTTTGCCCGATGATGAAATGGAACTGCTGGAATCAGGGTTGGACGCAAACATGTCCGATGAGATCGGCTCTGGTGGTAACGAGGAAAGGTTCAGTACTGAAGAGATGGAAGTCCTTCGGAGTTTCGCTGCCAGGATTGGGGGCACCATTCGTGGGTCCGGTGATCCCAAGATTTCCAGTCTGTTGCAGGATCTCCACACTTGCCGCCTTCAAGGCAGATCAATGCTGGTGTTCACGCAGTTCATGGATACATTGGAATACATACGGGATGCCCTGCAGTCGACCTACGGGTCCCAAGTTGGTACATACTCCGGGCAGGGGGCAAGACTGTTCAAGGATGGTACGTGGACTCCGGGGTCCAAGGATCAACTGACCCAGTCGCTTTCCAACAGCAATATCTCTATCCTACTTTGCACCGATGCAGCCAGTGAAGGTCTCAACCTTCAAACTGCAAGCACGTTGGTCAACTACGACCTTCCATGGAATCCTATGCGCGTTGAACAGCGCATAGGACGCATCGACCGTATCAACCAAGCATCCCGAACTCTCTCCATCCGCAACTATGTGATGTCAAACACCGTCGAGGAACAGGTGTATGATGCTTTGAGAGACCGCATCAAGGTCTTCGAAGGTTCGGTCGGAGAACTGCAGCCTATCCTGGGTGAGGTGGAGAATCTTGTCGCGGAGTCCACAACCAACGATGTAGCAACGAACCTGGAAAGCCGCATCGCTGCCATTGGGAACGCGGGCAAGCCAATCACTGCTGCATTGGGAGGTTGAGCCGTAGAGGACGTGACCAACTGGCAAGCGCTTACCGCATCCTAGTCGATCCGAATTGAACCGGTACCCGACATCCGAGACCTGACTGAACAGAAATGGGGCCGACGCGTTCCCAAGCGCAATCTTCAGAGGCACGGTGCCGATGCATTCAGGACAGAGATCGGCCCAGCTTTTCCTCCAGTTGCCGAATCCGCTCCTCCAAGATGCGCTCCGCCTCCAACCGAGCCTGCCGCTCTGTTCCGACTCGGTGTTCCGCCGCCAGCCGGGCCTGCCGCTCCTCCTCGACGATGCGCTGCATCTCGACTAGGGACATGATGGCCATATCCGTCTCGGGGTCGTACCACGTCAGCTGTCCTTCTTCCCAGCGCAGGTTCAGCCCCAGCACTTCGCTGTAGCCCTCCAGGCCGCCGTCGGGCAAATCCGTGATTGGGATTGGCTCGTAGCGGTCCCCGACCAGCCGGTCGCCAGCCAGGCGCGCGCCGTGGCTCTCACCGGTCTCGTCGAAACGCCAGGACTCGGGGATGCCCAGGACCACGTAGTCGGCCGGCTTATCCTGGACGTCAATGTGGCCGGTGGAGCGCGAGGCGACTTCCAGCACGAATTCGGGGGGCTTGCCCTGCTCGGCGATGACGTAGGCATTGCGCCGGGCGCAGGCTTCGGGGTTGGCGTCGAAGGCAATCAGTATGTCGGGTGCGCGCAGTCCCTTAGATGCTCGGGAATCGGGCGAAACGTACACCGTTCCATCCATCACAGTGGTGTCGGAGTCGCCGAAGTGCTCGGTCAGGTGGTGGGCGCCACTGGTCTTGGCGAGGTGTCGAATACTGTTCATTTCGTCGGGGTGCCGGGGCGGGTCGGGAAAGGGTGCCAAAAGGGCGGTTTCCGCTTCGTTCGGGCCGATGGTGGTGATGCTCATGTGGATCCTGGTCAGGCCGGATGGGGCATGAGTGGTCCGGTGGTCCGGAGCGGATTGGACCGGTGACCATCACAGGATGCTCCGGGGCCGGGCATGTCCGGTGGGCTTCCGGTTTGCAGGTATGGCGGATCCGCAACAAGAGCCCAACACGAACCCGCAGATCATGGTCCGGACACCGATCACGGCCTGTTCGACAGGATGTCGGCCACTTCGGAGAGACACTGCTCCGTCTCGCCGGGGTTGCCAACCGAAATCCGCACCCATCCCGGCATTTGGAACCCGGACAATTCCCTCACCAGGATGTTTCGCTCCGCCAGTTGGCTCTCCAGCCACTTGCCGGAACAGTCCGGACGAAATGCCACGAAACTGGCTTGGCTGGGCAGGGCCCTGATTACACCATCCATTCCGGACAAGGCGTTGTACAGGACCGTGCATCCTTCCTGCATCAAGCGGATCGATTCGCGGACTCCCTCCGTATCTTCCAGAGCCGCCAACCCAGCGGCCTCGGTCATCAGGTTGACGCGGAACTCGGAAATCGGCGGACAGAAATTCTGCTTGATGCGAGGCGACGACACTGCGTAACCAAGACGCAGGCCGGCCATGCCGAATGCCTTCGAAAAACTATGCAGCGCCACCACGTTGCGGTCTGCATGCACATGCTTCCAGGCTCTCGCCTGGGCAGGATCACTGGCGAAGTGCCAATACACCTCATCGAACACAAGCAGGACATGGTCCGGCAGATGTTCCATGAGCCAGTCCAACTCATCCTGCGTGGTGAGTGATCCGCAGGGATTGTGGGGGCTCGTCAGATACATCATCCTAGTGGCAGGAGTGACCGCATCGAGCAGGGCCTGCATGTCCAGTCTGTAGTCGTTCAGTTCAACCTGCACCAGGGTCGCGCCTCGGTTGGCAACGTTGTTGACATAGACAGGGAAGTTTGGTCGGGGAACGATGGCTTCATCGCCCGGATCCAGGAAGGCAACGGCCAATTGATGCAACACATCCACGCCCCCGTGACCAACCGAGATGTTCTCAACGGTCAGTCCTTTTCCAAGGTACTCGGCCAGCCGACCGTGCAGCCTGTTGGGCACCTTGGGATATCGGTTGAGGCCGGACAGGACTCCCAACACTGCATTGGCCACGTCCTTGCTGGGCGGGCGCGGGTTTTCGTTGAGGTGCAGATAGGTAGGCGCGTGTTCGGACATTGGGTGACCGGTATTGGAGGTTGACACGAGCGAAGGGGGCGGGCACAGTTCCGGACCAGCTTAGTCCACTGCCAGAATCCGTAGCCGCCTGTCGGCAGATCCTACCGCGAGGGTTGCTCCATCCGACGACCAGGCCGCGCAGGTCAGCACATTGGAGTCGACCTCAATGGCATCGAGCCAAGTCCAGTTATCGAGGTCAAACAGGCGAATGCAACCAGCCGTGAGGATCGCCGCGCATCGGCGCTCAAGGTCCAGCCGGCATCCCATAATGCGCTCGTCCGAGAGATTCGCGGAGCAGACCAGATGCCACCCGTCTGCATCCCACACTTTGAGTTGGCCTTCGTACCCAAGTGTCCACACCTGCCCGTTGGCACCATCCGACTTCAAGGCGCTCAGGGCAATGTCGTGGGCTGGCACGGCACCCAAGGGCTCTCCGCCTGGAAACGACCAAATGGTGAGTTCACCCCCCAGGCCCCCCGCCAAAATTTGGGTGGAATCTGCCCAAAACGCTATGACAGTCAGATTGCCTCGGCTGGCCTTGAAACCGGCTGTAGGTTGCCCGTCGAAATCCCAGGCCGCAATCCGCCCCCCGTAGGAACAGATCGCGAACAGGTCGGTGTCCGGAGACATGGCCAGACCCGATACAACCTTCTTGCGATCCCGCACCCGACACCGCTCCTCCAGACCGGGAAATGATCGGATGGCGGCCGTGCAATCGCTGCTCCCGGTAACCAGGACGCTCCCGTCCAGGCTCAGGACCAATGCGTTGATGCTTTTGTCGTGCGCGTTGATGTGGACTTCCCGGCTCCAGTTGGCAGTCTGCCAGACTGTCAAATCATTGTTCATGCCAGCGGCTACCAGGCGGGTGCCGTCGTGGGAGAATGCGGCGGCAAGGGCGTAGGGGTGTTCCAGGGTTTGCAAAAGATGCATGACAGGCACTCCTGATGGTGGTTTCCGGTAGACTTACTCCCGAGGCAGAGGATACCCGTTACCCAACAGCAAGCCTCCGGAACGGACGGTGTCGGGCCCCAATTGAACCCCGGCCGACATCCGGACATCAACCGTACAACCCGTCTTGGCCAGACCGTTGTCCTCCCCGAACCCCACCGCACGTCAGGCATGTTGCTAGGAAGTCTGGCCATATTGAGCCTAACAGGCTTGATCCTGTGGCGCACCAAGCCCGAAACCACCCGGTTCTCCGCGTGGTTCAGCGCAGCCGTGCCATTGGCGGTTCTGGGCTGGATTTGGCGACGCGCCGAAATGGCGGACGCTCCCTACCACGAACACTGGGCCTGGCTACCTTCGCTCAACCTGAGCCTGGCTTTTGGGTTGGACGGGTTGTCGCTGCTGTTTACGGTGATCATCCTGGGGATTGGAGCGGCCGTCGCACTCTACACGAACTACTACCTGGAAAGCGATCCCCGACCGGGTGCCTTTTACCTGTTCCTGTTTCTCTTTATGGCCAGCATGCTGGGGATCGTGTGGTCGGACAACGTGTTGGCGTTTTTTGTGTTCTGGGAAGGCACAACGGTCACAAGCTACCTTCTGATCGGCCACGGATTCAGTGCAACAGCCAGTCAACGCGGCGCGCGCAACGCCTTGATTGTCACCGGCGGCGGCGGCTTCGCGATGCTGGCCGGCTTCCTGCTGTTGGGTCAGGCGACCGGTGATTGGACGTTTTCGGCATGGAACGCAGCGCCCCCGGCAGAAGTCGACGACACGACCACGGTGGCGCTGGTGTTGATCCTGCTCGGCGCATTTACCAAGTCCGGTCAGTTCCCCTTTCATTTCTGGTTGCCGGGCGCCATGGCGGCGCCAACGCCGGCGTCCGCCTACCTACACTCCGCGACCATGGTCAAGGCCGGCATATTCCTGGCAGCCCGCATCCACCCCGCGTTTGCGGATCATCCAGCCTGGCTGCCCGTGCTTGTCGGGTTTGGCGCCGTGACCTGTGCTGTCAGCGGGGTGCTGGCGCTGACCAAGACGGACCTGAAGGGGATGCTCGCCTATGCCACTCTGGCTCAGTTGGGACTGTTGTTTGTTGCCTTGGGGCAGTCCGGCAAGGCTGCCCTGGTGGCCGCAGTGGTCGGCATCCTGGCCCACGCCCTGTACAAGGGCCCCCTGTTTCTGTCAGCGGGGATGATCGAGCACGCCACGGGTACACGCGACATTCGACGCCTCGCCGGACAGGCCCGTCCATTGTGGACCGTGTTCATCATCGTTGTGGCCAGCGCCCTGTCCCTGGCCGCCCTTCCTGTCTGGGGAGGATTCCTGTCCAAGGAATACCTGCTTGACAGCCTGCTGCACCTTGCCGACTCCGCATGGATCGCTTGGTTGGGCCTGATTGGGGTCCTGATCGGCGGTACAGCCTTTGCATGGTTGGCGATCGCCTTCGTGCACAGGATTTTTTTACGCCGGGAACCGGACACGGCGGTGGACCGGACCCACCGACTGCACCCGCCCGCAGTGACCATGGTGGCAGGACCAATGGCATTGGCAGTGATTGGATTCACGTTGCCCTTGACCCTGGACCGCTTGTTCCAACCTTTGGTTCAGGGCGCGGTATCGGCCATTGCCGGTGAGGTGCAGTCTGTCCACGTCCACTTGTGGGGCGGCTTCAACGCTGTGTTTCTGCTCTCATTGGCCGCGTTGGCGGCCGGCACCGGGGTGTACCTGCTGGGGGATCGCGCGCTGCGCGTCCTGCATCGGGGAGTCGACCGGGTGCCTTCCGGGGACTTGCTGCTGGAAAGGACCTTGGGGCTGGCCGCGCGCGGCGCTTCGTGGGTTTCCCATGGCCTGCAGGACTTGTCCCTCACCAGCCACATTTCCATTGTTTTGGGGGCAGCCGTCTTGGTGGTGGTCCTGGGGGCCAATCGTCTGGGAGCGCTGTTCAATCCGTCCGACCTGCGGCTCGTGGCGGAAAGTCCTGTGGCGCTGTGGTTGGAGGGTACCATCCTGCTCCTATCACTAATGGCGGCACTGACGGTTCTTGCCTCCAACAACCGGCTGGCACCCATCATCGCCTTGAGCGTGGTCGGATTGAACGTGACCCTGTTCTTTGTCCTGTTCGCTGCCCCCGACCTTGCCTTGACACAGCTCCTGGTCGAGGTTCTGGTGTTCGTACTGATCATCCTCATCCTCTACAAGCTGCCGGCCGCGCAGCCACCCCGGCTTCCACCGGGGTACAAGATCAGGAACATCGGAATCGCCTGCATCACGGGCGCATTCGGGTTTGTGCTGGTCCTGTTGACATCCGGCCGACCGCGGTTCGAGCCGATCAGCAGCGAAATGATCCGGGCCACGTGGCTGGATGCGCACGGGGCTGCCAATGTCGTCAACGTGATCCTGACCGACTTCAGGGGTTTCGATACCTTCGGCGAAATGACCGTGATTGCCATCGCGGGCATAGGCGTGTACAGCCTGGTGCGCGCCTATCGGTTTCGGCCACGGCGCAGCCAGGCATCGGAGTAGGATTGACCCGGACGTGGGTGTGCCGTGACCGAACTCTATCTGAAGTACATCCTGAACGGCCTTACCGCCGCCTTGATTCTGCTGGCGTTCTTCTTTCTCCTAAGGGGCCATCTACTGCCCGGTGGCGGTTTTGTCGGCGGTTTGATGGCCGCCGCGGTGGTTGAGCTGGCCATCATCAGCCAAGGCGCCGTGACGGTTCAGAGACGGGTCGGCCGCCTGCTGCTTCCGGTGTCCGGCCTGGGCCTGCTGACCGCGGTGTTGGCAATCATCTTCGGCTGGCCGAAGTCCGGCACCGTGTTTGCACCGGTGTACTTCCACCTGCCCTGGCTGGAGATTGAATTCAGTACGGCCTTGACCTTCGACTTTGGGGTATTCCTGGTCGTCATGTCGGTAACATCACTCTTCCTTCTGGATCTCACGCTGACCCGGTCGGCCCGATCGGAACAATTGCTGGACATGGAGGACATGGCAGACCGGTCGGTCGGCAAAGAGCAGGTTCCGCCACCATCATGAGTGTCCTGCTGCTGGCCTTGCTCGTCATGCTGTTGCTGGGGTCGGGCACATACCTGATCCTGCGCCAACACGCGATGAAGCTGATTTTGGGTTTGGGACTAATCAGCCACGCCTTCAACCTCATCATATTCAGTGCCACCGGACTGACCGCGGGAACAGTGCCGATCCTGCCCTTGCCGCCGCGGAAGGCCGATGAATTGCCGGAAGTCGGCCATTTTGCCGATCCCCTGCCCCACGCGCTGATTCTGACCGCCATCGTGATTGGCTTCGGGGTAACCGCCTACCTGATTGCCCTGATCCAGCGGTTGCACGAGGTAAGAGACGGCGCGGACTATTCTGCCGGCACCGCCTACCATGACGTCGAGCATTTCAGTCCGGGCCGTACCGGGGAACCCGACGACTACATGTACCTTGAGGACACCCTGAACGAACCCCCGATCGGCCGCGCCGGTGCGGACACGTTGGGAGAGGACCAGTGACCGCCAGCGCCAACCTTGCCAACCTCCTTGCCCTGTTCGCGATCGCGCCTTTGTGTGCGGCCGGAGGCAGCCTGTTGATTCCCCGGTTTCAATTGCTCCCGCGGTTGCACACACACAGCTTGGCGGCGCTGTTGGCCGGGGTCGTCAATCTCATGCTGGCCCTGTGGCTGATGGCATCGACCGTGCAGGGAACCCACCTCGTCCTTCATGTTGGAGGCCATCAGGGCCCGTTTGGAATCGTACTGGTGGCGGATGTTTTCTCGGCCCTGCTGTTGCTGCTGACAGCCGTGATTTACCTGGGCGCCGTACCGTTTGCCATCGATGTTCTCGATCAGCGGGATCGGATGGGGTTCTACCCCCTTTCCCTGTTTCTGCTGATGGGGGTCAACGGCACCTTTTTGGCAGGCGACCTGTTCAACCTCTATGTGTTCTTCGAAATCCTGGTAATCACCAGCTTTGTGTTGGTAACACTCGGCGGGCAACGGGACCAGATCAGGGGCGGTTTGCGTTTCGTGGTCCTCAACCTCTTGGGCAGCATGGTGTTTCTGGGTGCCGTTGCGGTTGCCTACGGGACGCTCGGCACCCTCAACATGGCCCACATCGCCGTGCTGCTGCGCCAACCGGACCTTCCAGCCTGGCTGGCACCGATGATGGCCGGTCTGCTGTTTGTGGCGTTCGCCGGCAAGTCGGCCCTGTTTCCCCTGCATTTTTGGCTGCCTTGCAGCTATCACACCACCCACCCGGTGGTCAACGCCCTCTTTGGAGGCCTGTTGACCAAAGTTGGCCTCTATTCGCTTTTCAGACTCTTTCCGCTCCTGTTTCCCGAACAGTTGGCATCCTGGCAACCCGCCTTCCTGATGTTGGCCGGCGCTTCCATGGTCATAGGCACACTGGGAGGCCTGTCCGGCGACACCATTCGGCGCGCCCTCAGCTTCCAGATCATCAGCCACATAGGCTTCATCTTTGCCGGGCTGGCGCTGGCCGGCGCGCGCAATGGGGTACTGGCCGCCGGCCTGGCACCGGCAATCCTGTATCTGGCCCACCACATGGTCGTCAAAACCGCCGTGCTCATGGCGGGTGGGGCGGTTGAACTGGAACTGCGAACCGGAAGGGTGGTCCCCGGACCGGATGGAGGCGCCGGAGGACTACTGACGCACCGCCGGTGGCTGGCGATCTGGTTCTTTCTGACAGCACTTTCGCTGGCCGGCATCCCTCCGTTCAGCGGCTTCACCGGAAAGCTGGGCCTGCTGCGCCTGATGGTTTCCATGGAGCAGTGGCTGCTCTTGGCCGTCGCGGTCCTGTCCAGCTTTGTGACCCTGTACATGATCATGCGCCTCTGGCAAGGCGCGTTCTGGGGATCGCCGCAGGTCCGGTGCGAGGGCGGACCAATGGCCGCTCCCACCCGACTTGAGCCCGGTTTCGGCCTGCTTACCCTGACTCCGATTGCAGTGCTGGTCGGCTGCAGTCTTTTGATGGGGGTGTTTGGCGAAAGCGCCTGGAGCGTAGCCAACCAGGCTGCAGCTACGCTGGCGGATGCGGAAACCTACATCGACAGCGTGGCACTCGCCGGGCATCTGGCGGACGTAGGTCATTAGGATTGCCGGAGAAGGCATCGGGACATGACCCAAGACGCAGCCAAGTTGGCTACCGAGCGGTTCGCTGTTTGGCGTCACCTCATCATGCTTGTTGGCAACAACTTGATGACCATCCTGTGGATGGTGTTCAACAGCACGTTTACACTCAGGACGGCTGCCGGAGGTTTCCTGTTCGTTGCCGTGGTGTTGACGATCTACCGCAGATCGTACCTGCGCTGGCTGGTCCGAATCTTCCTGTACGCCGGGTATTTGACCTGGCGGATTGCCGCCTCCTGCATCGAGGTTGCCGTGAACATCCTCACCGGCAAAAGGCATCCCCAGGCATTGGTGGCCTACGAGTTGCGGGCCGACACGGACATCGAAACGCTGTTGCTCGCCTCGTCGATCACCTTGACACCCGGCACAATTGCGGTCGACAGCCGCTTCCGTCCCGACGGCCGGCGGCTGTTGTACGTGCACCTGTTGGACGGTCGCGACCCGGAACTGTTCCGGTTGCAGACACGCCGCGGGTTTGAACGGCGCATCATGCAACTGGCCCGTGAGTAACCCCATGGAATCCGTCTACCCGCCGTTTCAAATCGGAGTCCAACTCTGCCTGCTGATCATCGCCGTGTCGATGGTGCTGACCGTTATCCGCCTGGTGCGCGGCCCGGAGACCCCCGATAGGACGGTATCCTTCGACCTCCTGGCGGTGCAGGCCGTGGCGGCGGTCCTTGTCGTGTCCATATTGCTGGAACGTTCGGACATCTACGACGTGGCCATTGTGACCGCCGTGCTGGGGTTCCTGGGAACGGTCCTACTATCCCGATTCCTTGAAGGGGACGGCTGACGCGGGCATACCCATGGAAGTCCTCAACCACTGGGAATATTGGATGCTGCTGGGTGTCATGGGCTTGGGTACGCTATTGATGCTGACGGCATCGCTGGGGGTCCTGCGCATGACGAACGCGCTCGCGCGCATGCACGCGGCCGGCCTCGGCTCATCTCTGGGAATTCTTCTCCTGCTGCTGGCCACGGGCTATTACTTCCAATTTATGGGCAACCACGAAAAAGGTTCCCTCCTGCTGATGGTTGCCCTTGGATTCCTGTTGTTGGTAACCAACCCAATCGCCACCACAGCCATGTCGCGGGCCGTGATGAAGTCCTCGCCGGACAACGAACGACAGTACTTGGTGGTGGACGAATACGCCGTTGGCACCCGGCTCACTGTACCCGTTCCTTCGGAGCCAAACACCATGATTTACGTTGATCGACGCGGCTGGGATTCGAGCAAGTGGGAAACATATGACCGCGATGTGATCCCGCTATGGGTCGCAGACATGGATTTTCGATCCCCGGACCCCGTGATCGAGGCCCTGCACGAGCGCGGGGCGCACGGAGTCTTCGGCTATGGGGGCATGGAAGAGGCGCTGGGCGACCAGTTCTGCTCCCATCTGCTTGCACGGTACAACTGGCACGTAACCCCGGACCAACTGGTCTTCCTGCCGGGACTTGTATCCGGCCTGAACCTGGTGGTCCGCGCCATTGGCCGGCCCGGTTCGGGTGTGATGACACACGAGCCCGTCTACCCGCCGTTCCTGGTCGCACCGGAGTTGCAGGACAGAAGGCTGCAGTCCGTACCGATGCCGCATGACGACAATGACGGCCTGCTGCGCTTCCGATTGGACATGGAGCGGTTCAGGGCGGCTGCAGACGATGCCACCGCTCTGTTTCTCCTGTGCAATCCCCACAACCCGACCGGCCGCAGCCTGGAACGGCACGAACTGTTGGAACTGGCCGAGTTCTGCCTTAACCGCAGCATCGTGATTTGCTCGGACGAGATCCACTGCGACCTCATGCACGAAGGCCGCCGGCACCTGCCCATCGCCTCGCTTGAGCCGGAAATCGCCACCTCGACCATCACGCTGATGGCGCCCAGCAAGACATACAACATGCCCGGTTTGGGTTGCAGTGTGGCAATTGTGCCCAACCCGGCGTTGCGCACCCTTGTAGAACAGACTGCAATGGGCATCGTGCCCCATGTCAACGTAATGGGATACGCAGCCGCCTTGGCCGCCTACAGGCATCCGGATTGCCGTACCTGGCTGGAAGAGTTGCTCCCGACCCTGACCTCCAACCGCGACTACATGGAACAAGCCCTGCTCGCCGCCTTCCCCGGTGTACGAACCACGCGGCCGGAAGGCACGTACCTCAGTTGGGTTGACTTCGGCTCCGTGGTGGAAAATCCCTACCGCTTCTTCCTCAACCACGCGCGGGTGGCGTTGAGTGAAGGAAGCCGTTACCACACGCTGGGCGGCCACACGTGGGCGCGCATCAATCTGGGTACCAGCCAATCACTGCTGGAGGAGGCCGTCGCCCGCATGCAGACGGCTGTGGCTCAGCACCAAGGCTCCTGACCCCTGCCGGAATTCCGGTCAGTCCCCTTCGAGGTTGCCGATCAGTTCCTGGAACCCGAGCTCGTCCAGTATGGGCACCCCGATTTTTTGAGCCTTGGCCAGCTTGGAACCGGCATCCTTGCCGGCCAGCACGTAGTCCGTCTTGCCGGAAACCGATCCGGTCACCTTGGCTCCGAGTTCCTTGAGGCGAACCGTCGCCTCGGACCGGGTAAAACCGGACAGCTTGCCCGTGATCACAAAGGTTTTGCCGGCGAGCCCCGCCTCCTCGGATGCAGTCGCCGCGGTTTTTTCGGGTCCCAGCATGCACAGACCGGAGAGGGCCAGCGCCTGAAGCTCCCGGCGGCGCGCGGGATCGGCGAGGAAGTCGGTAACCGCCCGGGCAATCTCGGGTCCAACGCCATCGATCAGTTCCAGATCGTCTTGGGAACAATGGGGCAACTCCAGCAGATTGGGTACGGCACCGCAAATCAGTTCCGCAACCTGCAAACCCACGAAGGGGATACCCAGGGCATGCAGCAACCGGGCCGGAGGACGGGCCTTGGCGGCGGCGAGTCCATCCTTGAGGTTTTTGATCCTGAGTGCCTTGTACCCTTCGAGTTGGCCAATCTCCGACCAAGGCAGGCGATACACATCCGACACGTCGCGAATGAAGCGTTCTTCCTCGACAAACAACATCGCCTGCTTGCTGCCAAACGACCGGATGTCGAGTGCCCCTCGGCTCACAAAGTGCTCGATGGCGCGCGTCAACTGTTTCGGGCAGTTGGGGTTCGGGCACCTGTGCGCAACTTGGTCTTCCTGTTGGACGAGGACCGCATCGCACGACGGGCAGCGTTCAGGCGGGATCCACGGACATTCGTTGCCGGTTCGGTGTTCCGGCAGTGCTTTGACAACCCGCGGAATCACATCGCCGGCGCGCATGACCACGACCTGATCCCCCTCTCGGAGGTCCAGGGAAGCCACGTAGTCGAAGTTGTGCAGTGTCGCGTGCTCCACGACCACCCCGCCTACCGGAACCGGTGCGAGCCGGGCTCTGGGTGTCACAACCCCGGTTCGCCCCACGAACGTTTCAATCTCCAGCAGGCGGGTGACCACCTGTTCCCCTGCCCGTTTGTAGGCCCTGGCCCACCGCGGGTCGCGTCCGGTCTGTCCCAGGACCCGTTGAGCGGCTATCCCATCCACCTTGGCTACCACGCCGTCCACTTCGTACGGAAGGTCAGCCTTGGTGTCCAGGAAGCGGTCGGCAGCCTCCACCAATGCCGCGAACTCACCGTCGGCAAACCTGTGGATGGCGTCGTGTGCCACCGGAAACCCAAGCTGTGCCAGGAAGGTCAAACGCGCCTCGTGTGTCGGGAGGTCGGGCCCACCCTCGCTGTCCAGCAACTCGAAGACCCACAGCCGGAGCGGTCTCCTGGACGATTCGTTGGGGTCCAACTGGCGCAGGCTGCCAGCTGCGAAGTTGCGGGGATTCGCGTACACGCGCTCCTCTTGGGCCGCCAGGGTTGCGTTGAACGCAGCGAAATCCTCCTTGCGGACGTACACCTCGCCCCGTACCGTAAGGACTTCCGGCACCGGTACGCCTGCCGAAGGCACTGCCGGGATGTGCAACGGGATTTGCTTGACGGTCCGCAGGTTGGCCGTCACGTCCTCGCCTACGTCCCCGTTGCCTCGCGTTGCACCCCGCATGAACAGGCCGTTGCGGTACTCCAGGGCTACCGACAAACCGTCGATTTTGGGTTCAAGGACCCACCCCAGCGATTCCTGCAGATCCGGCTCCAGTTGTGGCACCAGCCGTTCGCGCCATGTCATCAGATCTTCGGTGCTGAACACGTTTGTCAGACTGAGCAGTGTGTGCGAGTGTTCAACCTCGGCGAACTGGCGGGCTGGGGAGCCACCGATCCGCTGGCTGGGACTGTCCGGGGTTACCAGTTCAGGATGGGCCCGTTCGATTTCCAGCAACTGTTCCCAAGCCGCATCGAACTCCTCATCCGACAAATCGGAACGATCGTCGATGTAGTACTGATGCTGGCTGGTTTGAATGAGCCTGCGCAGGTGTCGCAGACGCTCCTGAACGGTCATGCAGACCTACGGCGCCCCGTCTCGCCTTTCCGTCAAATCATTCAAGGTGTGCTGCCTGAACCCAGCCGGTGAGGCCGTCCTGGGCCCGAACACGCCACCAGCCTTCGCCATCGATGACCACAGGGTAGGAATACTCCAGGGATGCTTCCACGATGCTGAAGTTCGTCGCCGGTGCATACATGGCCGCGATCATCGTGGGATTGTCGGCATCCGGGTCCATCCGCAAGGGGATTTGGGACATGCCGGAGGCTCCCTGAACCACCGTCCCCACCGTCCAGGCCGGGGAATCGACAAGCTGATTGCTTCGAACTTCCGCGGCGAGCGCGTCGTCCCCGGACTCTGTCGACCGCTGTTCGCTATCCGAACCGGTGGGTGTAGCCTGGACGCGAACCGTGCTCTCGTCGCCCAACGTAACGGGCGCTTCATCCGCGGCGTTGCTCGAGACGTCAGGATCGGTGCCGGCAGGCAATCCATCAGGTTCCTGCCCCGAACCGAGCAGGCCTGCCAAGGGCAGGCCCGTCAACGCTCCAACCGTGTCCTGCACCAAGGGCATCTGGGCGATGGATTCGACCAGCCCCGGATATTGATTCCGTGCCAGGCCCGCCGCCGTAACGACCGCCAGGATGACAACCCAGCGAACCCATTTGCGTCGACCGGTGGCATCAGTTTGCCCTGCGGTGTCCGGCGGCTTGCTGGGCGGTGCCGAAACCGGTTTGGACCGACGAAACATAATGCTACTCCCGTCGCTTGCCCAGCACCAGCATGTCAGCCGCTGAACCACTCAAGAATCGCCTCAACGGGCCGCGTGTTGAGTACCTGTGACGGTTGCAACTCGGCGCGTCGGGCAATCCCCAGGCCGTACCGGATGAATTCGAAGTGGCTGGCATCGTGAGCGTCGCAATTCAGGACTAGGAGGCAACCGTGGCGAGCCGCCATGCGGGCCAGATCGTCGTCCAAGTCCAAACGGGCGGGATTGCAGTTGATTTCCAGGGCGGTTCCATATTCCCTGCAAGCCCGGCAAACGGCTTCCATGTCCAATGCGGATGGATCGCGGCGTCCCAGAAGACGACTCGTGGGATGACCCAGAATGTCCACATGGGGATTGGCCACCGCCCGCAGACAACGTTCGGTAATGGTGTCCCGGTCCTGCCGCAGGGAACCGTGAATACTGGCTACGACCACATCCAATCGGGCCAGCGTATCATCGTCCAGTCCAAGCGAACCATCCGCATGGATCTCGGCTTCGATGCCCTTCAATAGTCGGAATTCCAGTCCTTCCTCCTCAAACAACGCGTTCAGGCCATTGATTTCGGACGCTTGATGCTCCAGTCTGGCGGCGTCCAGGCTGTCGCCGAACCCGTGGCCCATCCCGTGATCGGTCACCGCCCAATAACCGTATCCGCGACCTTGGGCGATCCTTGCCATCTGCTCAATGGATTGGTGACCGTCGCTATAGGTCGAATGCCCGTGCAGTTCGCCCGTCAGGTCGGCGAGGCCCACCAGGTCGGCACCCGGCGCCAGCGACCGGTGAAGGTCCTTGGTAATGCGATGTCGTTGTTCCGGCACAAAACCGGGAATTCCCAAAACCCGGGCCAGACCCTGTTCACTGACCGGTTCCGGTTCAATGCGATCGGCCAATTCGGAGATGAACTCGGCGGAATCCCTATCGCTGGACAGGGTGGTCATCAACCTGTCCCAACGGCCGGCGTCCGTCATGACAACGGACAGTTCAAAACCGGCATGTAGGACCACCCGGCACGTTCCGTTCACGATCTCGCCCACGGTTGCGACCTGAGACAGGCCGGTCAAGACCTTGCCCATGGCGTTCGGGTGGCGTGTCTCCACCAAGATCATCGGATCGCGCACGGTTGCACGCCATTCCCTCAGATCCCCGACCAACGAAACCCTCACGACTGCCGGTCCACCCTCAACCATCAAACCCTCAATGACCGATTCCACCATCGGAAGCACAAATCCAATCGGATCCTCCGGCGGGGGCCGCTCCCTGATTTGACGGATGGCCGTGGCCAGCGAAGCCTCCGTTCTGGCCGTGAAGCCCTTGAGTTCCCTCAGTTTCCGTCCCTGTACAGCCGTCTCCAAGCTCGCCAGGGAATTTATGTCAAGTATTTCCCACAGAAGTCGGGCCTTGCGGGGTCCAACTCCGGTCACGCGCACCACTTCCAGGAGGCCCATGGGGATTTGCTCCGCCAGGGCATCCAGGGCCGGCAGGCGACCCGTTTCAACCATGGCCTCAATCTCGGCCTCTATGCTCTTGCCAATTCCCTTGATGTCTCGCAGGCTGCCGTTGTGCGCCGCGTCGGCCACGCCGATTTCCAGGTCCTGCACTTGATCGGCCGCCCGTTTCAGGGCATTGACCCGGAAGGGGTTGGCACCCTGCACGGCCATCAGGTCCGCTGTGTTGCGGAGGGCTTCGGCCACATCGCGGTTGGTAACTGGGGAGTCAGGCATGCCTGAATTCGGCGGACTTGTACAGGCCTGTGGGATCAATGGCTTCGATGGCCGTGTCCCTGCCGGTGTGTTGTTTGTAGAGGGCCAGATTCCGGTCGATGTCCCGGCTGTTCAGTCCCTGCCGGCGTGCCCACGAGAAAAAATGAATGATCTCCGGCTGGGCGGACACGACTTCCCAGTAGAACAACTCCACAATGGCACCGCCAGTCCGAAACTCCCTGCGCTCGAAGTATGCCCGCAGCGTCTTCTCTCGATTGTAGGGCACTTTGCGGAAAGTAACTGCCCAGCCTTCGCCCTCGTCGGCACCCGGCATGCTGTCCAGGATCGCATAGTCGGCGCCGGGATCGCCGTTTAGGGGCAACCCGACCGAACCGGGGTTGATGATGTGCCAGTGGCCGGCCCGCAACTCCGGCTCCTTGAAGGGCGGGTTGGGCGACAGGGCGGACGGTGCATGTGCCTGCCGGGCCACCTGCCGTTCGCCGGGAATGTGTGTATGGGCCGTGACCACGGTGTGTTCAACCACGCCGGCAAGAAGTTCCGAGGCCTGCTCGTCGGTTGTAAACGGAAACACGGCAGCACGCGGATCACCCGGCATACCGTGGACAACGCGCAGGGGCTCGTGTGATGGCCACTTCAGCGACAGGTCGTCCGGCAGCACAGCCAAGTAGCTTCCCAAGTGCTCCGGAACAATCCGGTTGAGTTGATGGAGTGCTCTCCAACGCGACGGGTTTTCGAGATCCGGATGCACGCGGGGCGAATTGAAGTCGAGATAGTAGAACTCGTGGTTGCCTCTGATGACGAGCCAGTCCCGCTGCATGATGAACTCAACCACCTCCACGCTGAACGGCGTCGAGTTGATGAGATCTCCCGCAACGATCACATGGTCGGGCTGATGGCGCTCGACATCGGCGACCACGGCCTCGAGCGCAGGCAGGTTGCCGTGGATGTCGGCCAGCACAGCCAACCGCATCACGCACCATCCGAACCGTCGGCAGCAATCCCGTTGCGGGCAACCCGCCGGATGGCGGTGCCCACTGCACGGGCCCTGGCCGGTGCGTCTCCCAGATACGTATCCACCGACATGAGGGAGGCCACTGTTTCCGGAGGCAACCAGGCCCGGATGTCCGGATCAGCCACCAGCAGGTCGGACAGGGGATTGTCTCTCCCCTGTTCCACTTCGGACCATGCAGTCATACAGTGGCGACGCAGCACTTCATGCAGGACCTGGCGGTTGCCACCGGCGCGCACCGCGGCCAGCAGGACGCGTTCACTGGCCGCGAATTGCCCGTAGCCATCCAGCGTCGAACGACTCCGCTGACGATCCAGATGCAGGCCTTTGAGCAGTTTCCCCGCGCGGCGCAGGATTTCGTCGGTGAGAAGGAACAGTTCCGGGATAAACAACCGTCGGTTCCCACTGTCATCGAGAGTTCGCTCCAGGATGGCGTTGGCATGGTTCTGCCAAGCCACCGAGACTTGAGCCGACACTTGCCGCGCCAGGCTGCAGATATTCTCGGCCGCGATCGGATTGCGCTTGAACGGCATTGCACTCGAACCGACTTGGTATTCACCGAACTCTTCGGACCACTCGCCGATCATCCGGCTCTGGAGGATGCGACTGTCCAGGGCAAACTTGTGCAGGGAACCGGCAAGGCCGCTGAGAACCTGTGCTATCTGCAGTTCCTGCTTGCGGGGCATGGTCTGCGTTGCGACCGTAAACGCCTCCAAACCAAGACTTCGCATAACCATGTGCTCCAGTTGGGCGGCGGTCCAGCCGGTGCCTGCCAGCAGTTCCGCGAACGGTGCTGCCGTTCCCACGGCACCCTTGACTCCCTTGCCCTTGACGGCACGGCGCTCCCGTTGCACGGCCGCGAAATCCATCAGCAGGTCTTGACCGAAACAGGCAACCCGGTATCCGGCCGTGGTGGGTTCCGCCGGCTGGATGTGGGTAAACGCCATCACCGGCACGTCGGCCCACTGTTCAATGCGGTCGTCAACCGTTGCCAGCAGATCCGCCAGTCGCCGTTCCACCAAACCAAGACTTTCCTGCATGCGCAGTGCATCGACGTTGTCCAGTGCATCGTTCGACGTCGCCCCCAAATGGATGACGCCTCCACCCACGGGGCACTGCTCCGCAAACGTCCGGATTTCGGCCACCAGATCATGGCGCACTTCGGCCTCAATCTCGGCAGCGCGACGCAGGTCGACATCGTCCTGCCTGGCTTCCAGGTCCCTGGCCTGTTCCCAGGTCACAACGCCGCACTCCGCCTGTGCCTTCGCCAAGGCGACCCAAAACCGCCTCAGCAACTTGCGTTTGCGAACCTCGCTCCAAACAACCCGCATGCGTCGGCTGCCGTAACGCCAGCTCAACGGCGAGATGAAGGTGTCGTGGCTGAACGTCTCGGTCATCGAGCCATGGTACGGAGTGCGAACTTCAGTCGCCGGGGTTGATCACCATCTGGTCACGCGCCGGGCCGACCCCGATATAGGGAATCGGGATCCCGACCTGGTCGGCAATCCAGGTCACATACTCCCGGGCGTTGCGCGGCAATTCGTCAAAGGAACGGCACCCGGTGGTGTCCTCTTCCCAGCCGGGAAACCTTTCCATGATCGGAATAATTCCTGCCAGATCGGCGGTATCGGGAACGCTGTCCCGCTCGACCCGTCCATCGGGCATGCGATAGCCCGTGCAAACCCGGACCGTCTTGAACCCGTCCAGGACGTCGAGTTTGGTCATGCATAGCTCGGTGATGCCGTTGATCCAGGCCGCGTAGCGCAACCCGACCAGATCGAGCCAGCCGCACCGGCGGGGACGTCCGGTGGTGGCACCGTACTCGTGGCCGATATCCCGCAATCTGGCACCATCGTCGTCATGCAGTTCCGCCGGCATCGGTCCTGTGCCAACAGCGGTGTTGTAGGCCTTGGCCACGCCGACCACGCGACTGATGGCCTGAATGGGCAACCCGGCACCGGCCGCGGCAAATGCCGAAGTGGGATTGCTGGAGGTGACAAAGGGATAGATCCCCCAGTCAAGGTCCCGCATCACCCCAAGCTGTCCTTCCAACAGAATGTGGCCGTCGGCGTCGAGGACCTCCTTCATCATGGGCACCGTGTCCACAATCCGATCCGCCAAGGCGGTACGGGCCCGATCGCAAACAGCCATCATGCGGTCCGCGTCCACCGGTGCGGCCCCCATCGACTGGCGGTACCGATTGGCCCGTGCCACCGCGCCTTCCAGTCGTACTTCGAGCCAGGAACTGTTGAGAAGATCGCCCATCCGCAATCCTTCCCGTGCCGTCTTGTCACTGTAGGCCGGACCGATTCCCTGCCTGGTCGTGCCAATTTTTTGATCTCCGCTACGCATCTCCTCCTCAAGGCCGTCCGCTTCCCGATGATACGGCATCAACATGTGGGCCCTGCTGCTGATCCTGAGATTATCCGTGCTGACTCCTCTGGCTTCCAGATCCTCGATCTCTTCCTGCAAGGTCTCCGGATTGACCACACAACCGCTGCCGATGACATTCCAGGTGTCCGGGAAAAAGATTCCGCTGGGGATTCCGTGGAGCTTGAACGTGCCGAACTCGTTCACCACGGTATGGCCGGCATTGCTGCCCCCCTGAAACCGGACCACCATCGCCGCACCGCGAGCCAGGTAGTCTACGATGCGGCCCTTACCCTCGTCTCCGAACTGGGCTCCGATGATTGCTGTTGCTGGCATGCTTCTACCTTACTGGTTGGGAAATGGGCCAATCCGGGATGCGAACCCTGATCAAAGGGGTCAGATGCGCGTTTCGCCGCCGTCCACAGTGAGAACGGCACCAGTCACAAACGCCGCCTCGCGTGAGCACAGGTAAAGGGCCGCGTAGGCCACATCCTCGGGACTGCCTAGACGCCCGAGCGGAATCAGGGGAATCTGGGACTCAAAGAATGCGTCCGGGTAGTCCGCAAAGGCCTCCGTATTGATCAAACCCGGCCGTATCACATTGGAACGAACCCCGTCCGCGGCCAGTTCCACAGCCAAATGCCGGCTGAAACCCTCCAAGCCACTCTTGCTGGATACATAGGCCGCATCGTCGTAGTCGCCTGCGACAGCGCTCGCGCTGCTGATGTGCAGAATGCATCCGCGATTCGCCTCCAGGCTTGGCAGGGCGCTTTGACAGAGCCGAAACGCGGCCTCCAGATTCGTGGTGTAGACCGTCTGCCACTCCGCTCCAGTCATGTCGCGCATGGGTTTGCCCACCGAGGTGGAAGCGTTGTTGACCAGAATACTGATGCTCCCCATCGCAGCGACAGCGGTCGCTACGATCCGCTCGCTGTCCACGGCCACGTCGCCCGGGACGGCATGCAGGCAAGAGGCGTGTTGCGGAACGCTGTTGCGAAACGCCTCGAGTTTCGATTCGCGGCGGCTGGCAATGGTCACCTGGGCGCCCATGTGCAGAAACAGGCGGGAGATGGCAGCCCCGATTCCGGTGCCTCCTCCGGTCACGAGCGCAGACTCACCGTTGAGGCTGAACAGTCGGTTTGCGGCCACGATTCCGCCTACCTTCCTGTGCCCGGGGAGTGCGCTTCTGAGGACGACATGGAGTCTGGCACGCGCCCGACGCAACCCTTGCCCAATGGTGGGAGCGATCCACAGCGCGAAGTCGGTTTGCAAACACCGTTGAGGACAACCTGGATAACCGCGTTCCCAACAACGCCCGGCCAACCGTCGAATACCGTGTGCGTCGCAGGGGACTAACCACGGCACCCAAGGGCGATTCTATCACTCGGCTGACGCCAAAGACGTCAAGTACCACAACATTCCCAGCGGGTTCGGTGTGGAACCCAATTGTGGGTGGCGCGGGTAGACAAACGGCCTGTCTCGGCCTGCACTGCCGCAGCACCAGATTTTGTCCGCGGATTCCTGTGCATTACAATGTCTCAACAGAGCGGTCTGCGCCGAGATTGTCAAACAGGGCACGGACCGTTTCCTCCAATGGCTGCCGCCGCGTCCGACCAACCCGCGCCATCCGGTTTAGAGCAATACCTGAGGCCGTTGCGGCTGTTGCGCCACCACAAACTGACTGTGGTGGGTGCCTATGCGGGAACGATCGGCCAAACGATCGTTACCTTGATCATTCCCCAGTTCGTCAAATGGATCGTTGATTCGGGGATAGGTGAAGCACCCCTTCACACAGGCATTCCCCGATGGGTTGCGGATGCAATTCCACCGGCCCTAGCCTCCGACAAGATGGGACTGGTCGTAGCATCGGTGACGATGCTGCTGCTGTTGAGCTTCGTGCGGGGTGGTTTCACCTATTTGGCGGGGGTCAACTCAGAGGTGGTCTCGCAGTCCGTGGCCTACAGGCTGCGCAACGCCCTCTACCGCAAGTTGTGCAGCCTGTCCTTTCGGTTTCACGATCAGTCCACGGCCGGGGATCTGCTGTCCCGGGCGGCCCAGGACGTGGAACGGCTGCGATTCCTGACCGGTCGCGCACTGCTGGGCATTGTCAATGCTCTGTTCCTGATGATCGCCACCGCCGCGGTTCTGTTCGCGATGGACCCCCTCCTGGCGATTCTGGCCATGCTGGTCATTCCTCCGCTCACGTGGCAGGCCTGGACATTCGCCAAGGCCTACCGCCCACTGTCGATGGAAATCCAAAAGCAGCTCGGCGTGTTGACCACGGTTCTCGAACAGAACCTGCGGGGCATCAGGGTAGTCAAGGCATTTGCCCAGGAGAAAGCGCAGGTGGGGGCGTACAACACGGCCAATTCGGTGTGGTTCGAGCACTCCGCCGACGCGGCCCGGATGCGGTCCGTGCGGATTCCCCTGCTTGACCTCCTGGCGGGCCTTGGCTCGGTGGTGGTGGTCTATTTCGGCGGACGGGCAGTCATCAACCAGTCCCTGTCATTGGGTGAATTGTTGGCCTTCATGACCTATCTCGCCCAGTTGATCATGCCGATTCGACGCATGGGCATGATCGTTCCCTTCGTCGCCATGGCCGGCGCATCCAGCGAAAGAGTGTTCGAAGTCCTCGATACCAAGTCGGCCATCGCGGACAGGGACAGCACCCCACCGCTGCCGCCCATCCGGGGCGACATCGAATTCGATCGCGTCTCCTTCAACTACACCCCCGCCAACCGCGCCATTACGGATGTCTCATTTGAGTTGCAGGCCGGCGAGATACTGGCCCTGCTCGGCGCGACCGGATCTGGAAAGTCAACGCTCATCAACCTGATTCCGCGTTTCTACGAAGCCACTGGTGGCCGGGTGCTGATTGACGGAATCGATGTCCGGGACGTCCAATTGCACTCCTTGCGGCGGCAGGTAGCGAGTGTCCTGCAGGATCCGGTCCTGTTTGCCACGTCGATTCGCGAAAACATCGGTTTTGGCCTGGACGATCCGGACCAGGACCAGATCGTGGAGGCGGCCAAGGCGGCACAGGCACACGACTTCATCATGGAGATGCCGCAGCAGTACGACGCCCGGGTTGGAGAACGGGGCACCACCCTGTCGGGCGGTCAGAGGCAACGTCTGTCCATTGCGCGCGCCTTGATCGTGAACCCCAAAATCCTAATTTTGGACGACGCTACCTCCAGCGTGGACACCGAAACCGAGCGATTGATCCAGGCTGCCCTCGACAACCTGATGGCGAATCGAACTTCCATCGTGATCGCCCAACGCCTCAGCACGGTACGCAGGGCGGACAAAATCCTGCTGTTGGACAAAGGCCGTATTGCCGGGTTGGGCACGCACCGCGATCTTTGGGAGTCCTCCTCGATTTACCGGAGCATTTACGAAGGACAACTGCAGCGATGACCCGCCGTATCCCGCCCTCGGCAAGGAGAAAACGGCCATGTCGATGAGCAGCTCCGCCTACCGCTCGATTGTACGGTCGGTGCGCCACAATACACCCGGTTCCGACAACACCGAAGCGGATGTCCGCTTTTCCCGCTACATCCTTGCCCGGCTCCTGGCATACCTGAAACCGCACAAGGCCAAGATGGCCGCGGCGTTCGCGGCGATGCTGCTGGTGACCGGCCTGTCGCTGTGGATTCCAATCCTGATTAAGGACGCGATCGATGTCCACATCAAGGCTGCGGACACCGGGGCACTCCTGCGCATCTCGGTGACCATTGCACTCGCCTACGGAGGCACATTCGTGTTCCAGGCGCTGCAGCGTCACTTCATGGCCTGGGTCGGCCAGCGGGTACTGGCCACACTTCGGCTGGAACTGGTAACCAAGCTGCAAATTCTGCCGATTGACTACCACACGCGTCGCATCGTCGGAGTCATAGTTTCGCGGGTCATCGGGGATGTATCGGTAATCAACGAGCTTCTGTCACAGGGTCTCATTCAATTGTTCAGCGATGTCATCCTGCTGATCGGCATCGTATGGGTGATGCTGGCCTTGAACGCGAACCTGGCCCTGCTCACCTTTACGGTCATCCCCTTCATGGTCCTGTCGACCTACATCTTTTCCAAGAAGGCCCGCGACCGTTTCCGGCAGACGCGGACCCTTGCCGCGGACATGATCGGCAACTTCGCCGAGACCCTGACCGGGATGCGGGTGGTACAGGCCTTCGGCCAGGAACAGAAAATGACCCGCCTGTTCGACGCTGACAACAGCAACACCCGACAGGCCAACATCCATTCGATGAAGCTGGCATTCACCTTTCTGCCGGTGGTGGAAATCATGAGTGTGGTTGCCACCTGCCTGATTCTGCTGTTCGGCGCCCGCGCTGCGATCAACAATCTGGAAGGGATCACTGTTGGGATCGTGGCCGCGTTCCTTGCCTACGCCACCCGGTTCTTCCAGCCCATCCAGGAGCTGAGCCAACTGTTCACAACTATGCAGGCGGCCATGGCCGGCGGCGAAAAGATCGTTGAGATCCTGGACACTGACGAAGGTGTGAAGGACCCGGAGGACGGTCATCAAATGCTCCCTATCCAGGGTCGCATCGAGTTCTCGAACGTCGGGTTCCACTACGACGAGTCCGTTGCGGTTCTCCACAACATCAACCTCGTGGTCGAACAGGGCCAGACGATTGCCCTGGTTGGTCCCACGGGAGCCGGCAAGACCTCGATCGCCAATCTCATACCTCGTTTTTATGACGCGACCGACGGTCGGGTGCTGATCGACGGTGTGGATGTCAAAACCGTCACCCAGAGCTCACTGCGATCCCAGATGGGCATGGTGACCCAGGAACCTCACCTGTTCACCGGCACCGTAGCCGACAACATTCGGTTTGCCCGTCCGGATGCCGGCATGGACGACGTGATCAGGGTTGCCAGGGAGGCCAACGCACACGATTTCATTGTCGAACTGGCGGACGGCTACGAGACCGAGGTGGAGGAGGGCGCCACCAACCTGTCCGTGGGGCAGCGGCAGTTGATTTGCATTGCCCGAGCCATCCTGGCCAATCCGCGGATCCTGATCATGGACGAGGCAACCTCCAGTGTGGATACCGTCACCGAAGCCATGATTCAGGAGGCGCTGGACCGTCTGTTGGCTCAGCGGACATCGGTGGTCATCGCCCACCGCCTGAGCACGATTCGCAACGCCGACAAGATATTCGTGCTGGACCACGGCGATGTCGCGGAGGAAGGCACCCACGACGAACTGTACGAGGTTGACGGCCTTTACCGCACGCTGTACGACATGCAGTTCCTGGACTATCAGGCGGAGTTGGGCATCCCGGCCGGAACTCCCTCCGCGAACGGCCTGCACCCGACGGCCGCGGCCGCCGATCTTGGAACCCGCCAACAGCGGCGGACGTGAGAACCCAGCCGAACACCTTCAGGGACGAACTGGTGTCCCGTCGGGCCATCGAGTCTGTGTCCAGTCGATGACTCTGGTTTCACAAGGCCACCGGGCAGCGGCTTGCTCGTCAATGTCGATGCCCAGGCCAGGTCCATCGTTCGGATACAGGTAACCGTTTCTGACTTCGGGGGTGCCGGGAAATACTTCCCGTGCCGCGTCACCGAACCGACACCACTCCTGAATGCCGAAGTTTGGCGCCCACAGGTCCAGTTGCAGGTTTGCGGCATGGCCCACCGGAGACGTGTCGCCGGGACCGTGCCAGGCGGTCTTGATGTTGTAGGGCAGGGCCTGCAGGACCACCTGCCGTGCCGGCGTGATCCCACCGATTTGGCTAACGTGCATGCGCAGGTAATCCACCTGCCTTCTCTCAATCAGCGGCGTCCACTCGAGCGGGTGGTTGAACAGTTCGCCCATGGCCACGGGCGTCGTGCTGTGCGCGCGCAACTGGTCGAACCATTCGATGTCCTCGGGAGCCAGGGCATCCTCCAAGAAAAACAAGCCGAACTCATCAATCCGGCGTGCAAACTCGACCGCATGCACCGGCTGCAGGCGTTCGTGGATGTCGTGCAATAATTCCACGCGGTCGCCCATGGCACCGCGCACATGGGCCAGCATGACCAACGTTTCGCGACAGTATTCCCTGGGTTCGTAGTAGGCGCCGCCGACCGCGCCGGCCGGCTGGTGCAATGCGTGGCCCTTGCCACCGTAGCCACCTTGCTGGACGCGTATGTACCGGTAGCCCTGGGCCTCAAGATCTAGGGCGGACTCGAGTACTTCCTCGGGGGTGTCTCCCGAGGCGTGAACGTACACCCGCGCCGCTTCCCGACAAGGACCACCCAGCAAGTCCGCCACGCTCATGCCCGCCATCTTGCCCTTGATGTCCCACAGAGCCTGGTCCAGGCCGGAAATGGCATTGTTCTGAATGGGACCGTTGCGCCAATAACCATTGTGCATGGCCACCTGCCAAAAATCCTCAATGCGGTTAACCGGTCTGCCGACAGCCAAGGGAGCCAAGTGACTTTCCAGGGCAGCCACGACTGCCTTCCAACGCTGTGTGAAAGTGGCACAGCCAACCCCATACAGACCGGGTTCCGATGTAACCACCTTGACGGTTACCAGTGGAGTGCCTTCCGGCTGGGTTGCGAAAACCCGCACTTCCCTGACGGTGACTTCAGACGACATGGCAGTTCCTGCTAGATTCATTGACTGCACACAATGTGCGCCCCCGGACATCCAACGGACCAGGACAACGTGATCATGCCTGCTGTTGCCAACCCGACAACCACATCCATCAAGGAACGGCTGCCTGCCGCGACCGTGGCCGATCTCGAGTTCATTGCGCGGGAGACTGAAATCAGCCGCATGGCCGAGGTGTTTCTTGAGCAAGGTGCGATGGTGATCCGCGGCCTGATGAACCGCCACATTGCCGCCGTCCGCCGGGACATCATGCAGACCACGGACGAAGCCCTTGCCCAGCTGGATCGCGCCACAAGGTCCGATGTCGGCTGGCACACCCCGAACGGCTCCCTGTTCATCCCGTCGCCGGCCGGGTATGTGCGGCAACAGCAGATCATGGTTACCGGAACGAATTACAAGACGAGTGCGGCACTGCTTCAGTCGGCCCTGGAACCCGACCTGCTGGACATCGTGGAAGCCATCCTCGGTCCCAACATCGAGACTTTCAACTTGGGGCAGTGCCTGGTCAAGGAGCCGGCCGGAGGCCATCCCAAACACCTGCACCAGGATTCGGCCTACTTCGAACACCGCTATTTGGGACCGGTCGGCGTGTTGGTGTACTGCGTCGACACCAATGTGGAACGGGGCGCCCTGCATGTCGTCCCGGGAACCCACAAACTTGGCCAACTGGACCATGTGGACACGTTTTCGCACCTGGGCCTTGATGACGGCGAATGGCCGTGGGAAGCAGCGCTGCCGATTGAAGGAAATGCCGGCGACGCGATCTTCTTCCATGTCAGAACGGTGCATGGGTCCAAGCCGAACTTCACTGACATTCCAAGGCCGGTGTTCATCCATCGCTACCGTAGGCCCGACGACTACATTGTTGCCGGCGGCACCACAGTCGAGAATCGCAGTGCACGGGGCGAACACGACGCGATCCAGGAACAGGGCCTGATGGTCCGGGGTTTCCGCTCCCAGCGCGATTGACGGGCCGCGACATGGGTCAGGGGGGTGCAGGATTGCCGGTGATGTGCGCAACCAGGGAGAAGAATGCCCTTTTGCGTTCACTGCCGATGCTCCAATCGACCGGAACGCTCTGGAATCCCTCCTGCCAGTCTTCGTGGCTGCGGCGATAGTCGAAGAATCCCCAACCCGCGTGTTCCGAGATAGCGGCAGTCATGTTGCAAAGCGGCGCGTCAAATCCGTAGTGGTCGTCCTCGTTGAAGAGGATTGGCTGCCCCCGGTATGCCGGTGAACTCCGGGTCCGGCGAACCATCTCCGCGATGCGCAGGGGATCAGACACGCCGTTGCCATGCAGGAGGACAAAGTCCAATACCTCCAACAGCGCGTCCGACGGGACGGACCCGCCCTTAAGGCTCGTACTGACCGGCAGAATCCATCCGTCTGTGAAGCAGGCGGCTATTCGGCTCCGGACAAAATCCATCAGCGCCGGTGTGCGATGCGAGGACACGAGCGAGTCTCCGTAACCCCACGGATTTCGCACGATGTCCACTTCGTTGCCCAGTTCCAGGAGAACGTTGCGGTAACCGCTTTCAGCCAGCCACCCGATCGCACCCGCCACCGCCGTACGCACCGCGTCGTCCGACCGGCATCGGTGAAATTGACCAAAGTAGAACAACCCGACGATCACCGCCATGCCCAAGGTGTCCGCTTCGGCCAACACCCGACCCAGGCGCTGCATGTAGTGCGGGTCGAGACTGCCGTCCGTCCCAAAGGCGGAGTTGTGCCACGGCTGGTCCTGGGAGTATCCGAAGGGGCTGCCGCCCTGCAGGTTGAGCGTAATGCAGTTGAGACCGGCGGCGCGCCAGTCGGCCATGGCCCGAATGCACGCGTCCGTATTGCGGTCCGGGTCCCAGACACCGGCCGGCCCGTCCCAAAGATGCCGGGTGGCCGGATTGAGATCGTCAAAGGTGGCCTGCACCATGCGACTGTTCAGAAGCAGACCCTCCGCTCTGTGCCCTTCCCAGACAGCACCGGGACAGGCAGGCAGGCCATTCACAACAAAGTCATCGCCTTGGATTCTGATTACAGTGGCGGACATCTGCACTCCCAAGACAACAGTCGTCTGGCAGTTGGCCGGGCCGAAGCAAGGTACGCGGGTAGAACCATGGCAAAGTCGGTTGACTGGGAACGCGCACAGGTGAACGTCCGGGTTGGACTTACCCGGGCCAGCCTAAACACGGTGTTCAGTCGTTGTTGGCGACCGAACCGAGGCAATTCTGTTCTCAAGGATACTGTGCTCGGACCAATCGACGATGCGCATGGCCTCGGCATCCTCCTCGGCGAGTGCCGCACCGGGAATCAACCCGACCACTTCAGTATGGAACACGCTGTTACCAGCCTGCATGGCAAGATCGTTAATCCGGTCGAACAACCCTCGCGGACCCGTCTGTCTCCAGTCAAGGATGTTGCAACTGACGTGCACCTGAGACCCAATTGAAAAGCCGCGGGCCTGGATCCCGGGCAGTCCTGAACGCCCGCGCACCGCACGAGCGATGCGGCGCGCCAGTGCTGCATCGGGTTCCGCCAGCACGAAGTTGATCGCAATCAGAACGGGCCGCGTACCCAGCACCACAGGTCCGCCACGGCTCGGCCGGGACGGGCCAAAGTCAGGTTCCCAGCGGGGATCCTTGCCGATTCCGGCGTGCCAGGCCTCGAATTCCCCTCGCCGAACATTCGCCAGACGGTGTCTGTCCGGTCGCAGCGCGGACTGGCCGTAGAGGTAGACGCAAATGTCCAGTTCCTCGCCCATCCGCTGCGCCAGCATGCGTACATCCTCAATGCATGCCTGGATGTCGTCGTGGTGCAACGGCACGAACGGAAATACGTCTGCGGCTCCCAAGCGGGGATGGGCACCCGAATGTTTCGTCATGTCGATGAGACTGGTCGCCGCCTCCACAAGGCCCAGTGCGGCAGCCGCCAGCTTCTCAAACTTGTCGGCGAACGTGAGCACGCAACGGTTGTAGTGGGCATCCACGTGCATGTCCAGCAGCGCGACTCCGGCCGTGGACACTGTGTCGCAGAGCTTGTCCACCGTCGCGCGATCCCTGCCTGCGCTGAAGTTCGGCACGCACTCCCGCAAGGAGGACAAAGGCAACTCGCTCATGGCGTTCCCATCGCATTGCTCATTCCACCGCGGGTTGCCGAGGCGGTTTTGATCAACCGGTCAAGTCGCGAAGTCGCGCCGCCGCCTGCTCGGGGGTCAAGTCGCGCTGGGGTTGCGCAAGCATTTCATACCCGACCAGGAACTTCCGTACCGTAGCCGACCGCAACAGCGGAGGGTAGTAGTGGGCGTGCAACTGCCAAGGCGACCCTTGATCGTGCGTACCGTCACAAGGTGCGCCATGCCAACCCATCGAGTACGGCATTCCGGTATCGAAGAGACGGTTGTAGGCCGTCAGCAAGACTTGCAGGGCACCGGCCAGAGTAGCTTGTTGATCACTGGTCAGGTCCTGCAGGCGCGCAACCTGGCGTCGGGGCAAAACCAGGGTTTCAAACGGCCACACCGCCCACCAAGGAACCAGCACGGCCCACTCTTCGTTGGTCCATACCAGTCGTTCGCCTGCCGACAGTTCCTGGTCAAGGTAGTCGATCAGCAGGTGCGACCCGTGGCTGCGCAGGTAACGGACCTGACGGTCCTGTTCTTGGGCCGGCAGCCAGGGCATGTGGTCGGTTGCCCAGAGCTGGCAATGGGGATGAGGATTGGAGCATCCCATGATCTCGCCGCGGTTTTCGAAGATCTGCACATAATGGATATCTGATCTTTCCCCCGCCTCGCGGTCCAAGTCGGACCACAGCCGGGCCACCCTTGTCACCTCTGTGTGATCCAGGTCGGCCAGGGTCAGGTCGTGCCGCGGCGAGTAACAGGCCACTTGGCACAGACCCGTGGCGTGGTCCGAACGAAACAATGGGGGTTGCGCGTCATCGGAAGTTCCGGCGGGCTCAGCCTGCAAGGCCGGAAAATCGTTGGCAAACACGAAGACATCGCGATACTCCGGGTTGACTTCACCGTTGGCCCTCTGATTGCCGGGACACAGATAGCAGTCGGCTACGTACCGATCGACCCGATCCTCCGCAATCGACTCGGTATGTCCCTGCCAGGGACGCTGCAAACGCTGTGGTGAATTCAGTACCCACTCGCCGGTCAACGCGTTGCGCCGGCGGTGCGAGCCGTGGGTCCCTGCGGAGAGCGCCATCAGTCAAGCCGGCCGGGTTCACCGCGGGCACGAACCCTGTTATGCATGGGCCTTGGTGGCCAGTGCGATCGCGCCCAGAACACCCGACTTGTTGCCCAAGGCCGGAGGAACGATGAACGACTCGAGACTGTCCAGGAGCCGGGGCACTCGGAGGTACCCGTTCATCTGATGCAGGACCTCCTTCCTCACCATTCCGTAGAGGAACCGGTTGTCCATGACGCCCCCGCCCAGGATCACCACTTGGGGCGACAGCACGTACAGCATGTTGATGATGCCGGAGGCAAGATACTGGGCTTCCAGCGGCCAAGCGGGATGATCAGGTGGCAGAGTCTCGCCTCTGGCCCGCCACCGGCCTTCCAGCGCTGGGCCCGCGGCCAGCCCTTCCAGGCAATCGCCGTGATAGGGACACCAACCTTCATAGGGATCCTGTTCCCAGTCGTGCGGAACCGTAACATGGCCCATTTCCGGGTGCAGCATGCCGTGGAGCATTTGGCCGCCGACCATGCCGCCGCCGCCAATGCCGGTACCGACCGTAAGATAAATGAAAGTGTCCAACCCCTGCGCCGCACCCCACATGTGTTCGCCCAGTGCCGCGCCGTTGCAGTCGGTGTCGAAGCTCACCGGTACACCCAAGGCGTCCCGTACCTGTCCGGCCAAGTTGACGTACTGCCAGTTGGGCTTAGGGGTTGTGGTTACATACCCGTAGGTGTCGGAACCCGGATCAAGGTCCACCGGTCCGAAGGATGCGATGCCGACCGCCGCCAGGTCCGGCTGCCATCGCTTGAACATGTCAAGGCAGCCGCCGATGGTTGCGTCCGGATTGTCTGTTGGAAACCGCGCCTCTTCCCGTATGTCATCCGGTCCGGTTCCCACAGCACAAACTGTCTTTGTTCCGCCAGTTTCAATGCCACCGAATATCATGTTGGATTCCTGAGGTCGCCTTGCGGTCCGGGGCAGACAGCCGGATTTCCGGCTGACCGCCGGCAGTGTATCACCTGGCGGCGTCTCGGCATTCGGCCATTGTTGTCCATGTTGGCGCCAGTCGAACCGCCGGCCAGCCGGTGCCTGCAGCCCCGTCCAGCCCCTGAACCCCATGCCCATTCGACACTACCGCTACTGTCCGCAATGCAGCAGGGAATTGGCGCCGGGAATCGACGGCGGAGCACCATACAAGGTGTGCCGGCTGTGCGACGTCCGGTTCTACGACGAGCCAAAGGTGGCTGTGGTTGCCATGATCCTTGATGCCGACTCCGTCCTGCTCGTCAAACGGTTGAACGATCCTGAAGCCGGTTCCTGGTGCCTGCCCGGCGGGTTCATGAACGTGGCCGAGACCCCGCAGGCGGCGGTGACCAGGGAAGTTGCGGAGGAGTGCGGCCTGACCGTAACCAACCTGAAGCTCCTAGGCGTGTTTTCCATGTATGGGGACGGCAGGACCACCGGTGTTGTCATCGCCTATGCAGCAGTTCCCGACAACACGTCGCAGCCTCCGCGGGCGGGAGATGACGCGGACGAGGTCAGGTGGTTCAAGCGCGGCCATCTGCCAAGCCCGATTGCATTCGAAACCAATCGCCACCTGCTTCGCGACTGGAGCGGGCAGGACTGAGACGGCGCTTCCCAGCATGAGCGTCAGACGCCACGCGGTCATCACCGGAGGTTCCGGATTCCTCGGGATCAACCTTGTCCGCTACTTGCTGGAACGCGACTGGACGGTGTCCGTACTCGATCTGGAACCATGCAGGCCCGAGTTCGCAACGCGCGTTCACATGGTGATAGGTGACATCCGCGATCCGGACGCCGTTAGGCAGGCTGCATCCGGGGCCGACTGCATGGTGCATGCGGCCGCCGCGCTTCCCCTGCAGGACTCCGCCACCATTCGCTCCGTGGATGTGGATGGGACACGAAACTGCCTGGAAGGTGCCCAAAGGGCGGGCCTTTCACGGTTTGTCCACATTTCCAGTACGGCCGTATACGGCATCCAAGACCAGTTGAACACCCGCGAGAATGCCCCGCTGGACGGCATGGGCCCGTACGGCAGGGCAAAAGCCGAAGCGGAAACCTTTTGCCGCGAGTTCCGATCCCCCGACTTTACCGTAACGATCCTCCGCCCCAAATCGTTCATCGGTCCAGAACGGTTAGGCATATTCGGTCTCCTCTACGACTGGGCTGCGGACGGCCGCGGCTTTCCGTTGCCGAGCGGAGGCCGCCACCAGTTCCAGTTGCTGGATGTAGCGGATTTATGTAATGTTATTGTCCAAGCCTTAAGGAGTGCCCCTGAGCATGCCAACCGGACATTCAACATCGGCGCGTCCGAATTCGGAACCCTGAAGTCGGACTTTCAAGCGGTGCTGGATTACGCCGGTTTCGGCAAAAGGGTCTTACGACTTCCCAGTTCGCCCGCGGGATGGATGCTGGGGCTTGCCTACCGGTCGGGCTTGTCGCCGGTCTATCCTTGGGTGTTCCGCAACTTGACGGTGAATTCCGCCGTGGACATCACGCGTGCCCGGAACCTGCTGGGGTTCAATCCTAGCTATTCGAATCGCGATGCGCTTGTTCGCAACTTTGAGTGGTATCTGCGTCACAGGGACGGATGGCACCAACAAGTCGGAGTCACCCACACCGTGCCTTGGTCCCAAGGCCTGCTCGGTTTGGCAAAGCGGTTGTTTTGATGTGACCCTTGAGGAAACAGCGTCCGCGGTGGCTCCACCGTCTTGCTAGCCCGGATTGTTGGCGGTTCGTGTTCCGGTCCCTATAATTCTAGGCTGATTCGCGTGTTCAAATCAGGTTGGTTCGTCTGCCATGGCCAGAAGCAAGGTATTACTGAAAGAGCCGGTTGACGGTCTGGGTGTGGCAGGTGACGTGAGGACGGTGGCTCGCGGCTTCGCGCGCAACTACCTGTTGCCGAACGACCTGGCGATTTGGGCTACGCCGAGCGCCTTGAAGCAGGCAGACGAGATTAGGCGAGCAGGCGTGGCCAAGCTGGCCCGTCTGCAACAGGAGGCCAATGCCGTCGCCGAAGTCCTGGGAGGCAGCCAGTTCCTCTTTGAGGAAATGGCCGGCGACACCAATCGTTTGTACGGGTCCGTAACGGCCCAGGAAATCGAGGACCGAATCCGCGCGGACAAGGACCTTGAAGTGGACCGGCGCACCTTCCTCATGGACGGACCCATCCGGCAGTTGGGCGTATCGACCATCCGCATCCGGTTGATGCAGGACATTGAAACCACCGTCGAAATCGGAGTCGTGCGGGAAGGGGAGACTTGGGCGGAGGCCGTGGCCTACCAAGCTACCCTCGAAGCCGAAGCCGAAACCGAGGCCAACAGAGAAGCGCGGGTTGAGGCGGAAGCGGCCGAGGCCGCGGAACCACCCGCCGCCGCGGATGCCGATGTGCTGGAGGTCCTCCAGGAGATTGAAGCCGACACGGCATCCTGACGTGAACCGCCCGGGCGGCGACTCCAGGGCTGAGCATTCACGTCGCGGCAGCACCACGCCCCGCGCTGATGTGTTCGCGGGCAAGGGCGAAACCACCACAGGTGCATGCCCTGTTCACAGACTTCCGAATTGCTGTGACACCGGCTCAAACTGCCTTCAAATTGGTATAATTGTGGCCCCGTTGCAGCCAGGATAGAGGGCTGCTGACGGGGCACTTTTATGGCCGATTACGCACCTCAGGACCCGCCGGATCAATCCCTTGGCAATCAGGCCGGCACCAACCAGGCGGTGGTGCCGAACTACTTGGGGAGGGTTGAGCCCCAAGCCCTAACCACCGAGGTGGAGGGCAGCTTTGTCGACTACGCCATGAGCGTAATCGTGTCGCGCGCCTTGCCGGATGCCCGCGACGGATTGAAACCGGTCCAACGCCGGATCCTATATGCCATGCATTCGGATTTGCGGTTGCGTCCGGGCTCCCCCTACAAGAAATCGGCGCGCATTGTCGGCGAAGTGCTGGGCAAGTATCACCCGCACGGCGACGTTTCGGTCTACGAGTCCATGGCGCGCATGGTGCAGGACTTCAGCCTGCGGTATCCCCTAGTGGACGGACAGGGGAACTTCGGTTCGGTGGACGGGGACAACCCGGCCGCGATGCGGTACACGGAAGCGCGCATGGCGCGCTTGGCAGCATCCATGCTGAGCGACATTGACGAAGACACCGTCGCGTGGAAGGAAAATTTCGACGATTCACTCCAGGAACCTGTTGTTCTGCCGGCCCAGGTTCCGAACCTCTTGATCAACGGCACCACCGGCATCGCCGTGGGCATGGCCACCAACATCCCGCCCCATAACTTGGGCGAGATTGTGGAGGCCCAAAAATTCATCATTGACAACTGGGAACGGCGGCACAACTTGACCATCGATGAATTGATGGTTTATGTCAAGGGGCCCGACTTTCCCCTAGGGGGCCAAATTCTGGGCACGGACGGCATTCGCGAGGCATTCGAGACTGGGCGCGGACGCATTGTAGTAAGGGCTGAAGGTCGCATCGAAGAGATTCCCGGCCGCAGCCGGACACGCCTGGTGTTCGAATCCATTCCGTACGGCGTCAACAAGGCCAGCATGATTACCCGCATCGCCGACATCGTCAACAAGGGTGAGCGGCTGCAGGAAATCGTCGATATGCGCGATGAGAGCGGCCGTGACGGCATCCGACTGGTGATGGAACTGAAGAGCAGCGCCACCCCACAGCGAGTCCTGAACCAAGTGTACAAGTTCAGCGATCTGCAGATGTCGTTCCCTGTCATGCTGCGCGCCTTGTTGGACAACCAGCCGGTCGTTCTGAACCTGCGACAAGCCCTGCTGTGCCACCTCGACCATCGAATCGACGTGGTGGAACGCCGCACAGAGTTCAGACGAGAGAAGGTAAGGGCCCGCGCCCACGTGTTGGAGGGTCTGCTCAAGGCCTTGGCCAACATCGACCGCGTAGTGGAAATTATCCGGGCAAGCGACTCGGCGGCGGAGGCCAGCGCCCAACTTCAAGGCGAGTTCGAACTCACCGAGCGCCAAGCGCAGGAAATCCTGGACATGCCACTCCGGAGGCTGGCTGCCTTGGAACGGCAACGGCTTGAAGACGAATACACGGAAGCACGGGAACAGATCAGGGGCTATACCGAACTGTTGGAGAACCCCGGCAAACTGAGACAGGTGGTCCGAGAGGAACTGAACCAGCTCAGGGAGAACCACCAGGATCCTAGGAAAACCCAGATCCTGTACGGGGTGCAGCCGGAACTGTCCGACGAGGATCTGGTAGTCAAACAGGACGACCTTGTCGTCATTTGGCAAAGCCAGTATGCACGACGGACCCAAGCCACCGAGTTTCGGGGACAGGGATTGGGGGGGCAGGGGATAATCGGTCGCTCCGACAAGGAGGATAGTGCCGTCAAGCACCTGCTGTACGCCAATTCCCTCGATTCCTATCTGGTCTTCACAGACCGGGGACGCGTGTATCCATGCCGCGCCTATGCATTGCCCGAGGGCTCCAGAACCGCCCGGGGCGAAACCCTGCGAGGATGCATTCCCCTGGAACCGGACGAGAAAGTACAGGCCGTTTTGCACGTGCCGGCCGGGGTCCCTCGGCGCAGCTTGATTCTCGTGACGCGCTTGGGACGCATCAAGCGCATGCGGATGGCAAACTTCACCAGGTTACGGACCGCAGGCAAGTTCGCGATCGCTTTGCATGACGGGGACACCATTGCCCAAGCCGTCGCCACCCCCGGAGACAACACCCTGTTTCTGTTGACGGCTCGGGGCAAGGGCCTGCGCCTGGACGAAACCACAATCCGCTACCAAGGCACTACAGCTTCCGGGGTGCGGGGCATTCGGTTGCGAGGCGACGACGTGGTGGCGGACTGCCTCCAAGTGTCTGACGATGACAGCATTGTGCTCCTGTACGGCAACGGCAAGGGAAAGCGCATGGCCATGGAGCAGTGGTCGGTCAAGGGGAGGAACTCTCAAGGCAACTGGACAACCTCACACAGGCGCTTGGACGAATTGGGTCCAATTGCCTGTGCCGTGACCGTGGCCGACGACAAGGAACTAGCCATTGCCACCGCAAAAGGTAAGGTGATGCGAACCCCGATCGCCCCAATACGTTCCTTGTCGCGCACTGCCGCCGGCAGCCGGGTCATCCGCACGGTTGAAGGCGATCAAGTGGCCGCGGTTGCGGTCGTGCCCATGACCGAGGATCCGGACGCCGACGAGATCGCGGCTCCGCCATTGTCGACCGAGATGGCACACACCAACGGGGCCGCGCTGGACGCGGATCAGGACTAGTAGTAGATTGGCATGGGTGAGGTTGGGCTACAACCCGCTGCCACCAGTATGCCGACTTAAGGGCTCCAATGCCGGGATCGACGCCCGCGCATGGTATCGGTTTCCGTCCGTGTCAGATGCGGTCGATCTCACTGCGAGTAGCGAAAACGGTCCGGCTCTCGACGCAATGCGTTGCCCGGAACCACCTGCCATCGCAGGTCCGCCAACAATGGGGAGGCGAGTTGTCGCCTTGCGACAGGTAGGATCAACCTATGACGATTCCCCCGAGCGGTTTGGAAAACCTGAAGGCAGGCCCGCGTCTGGCCCTGCTTGGTGAACCGGATCCGGACACGCTGGCGCAATGCTTGGTGGCCATGGCCAATACCGACGGTGGTCGGATCGTGCTGGGAGTCGACTCCGACAAGGATTCCCACCCGGGTGTGGATCCCTCCTGGGCGGACGAATGCCTGCGCGTAGCCCAAACCCGAACCTCGCCGCACATCCAGGTTTCCTGGCAGGAGGAAGAAGCGCCCGGGGGAACCCTGGTCATCCTTCAGGTGCATCCAACCGACCAACTGCACTCGCTACTGGACGGCCGTATTCTTGTGCGGGCCGGTTCCGTCAATCGCATTGTGCTAGGGCCGGAACTCCACTCCATGCTCCGAAACCAGTCGGCATCGGGGGAGGACGCACTCGTCCGTTCGGCTTCCGCCGCCGATTTGGATTTCGACCACCTGGATGCATTCCGACGCCAGTGGCGCCGGACCAGCCTTGCACCGAGGGACGAGGCATTGAACCGGTTTCTGGGGACCCTGGGTGTACAGGAACCCCAACAGGTGCCAACCATAGCCGGGCTTCTGCTCTTCGGAAACAGTCCCCAATTCCACATTCCCCAAGCACGGATCACGTTTGTGAACTTCAAGGCCCTGCCCGGACAGGAGGACAACCGAGACGGACACCGCTACGCCCGCCGCGAGGAGATTGGCGGCACCGCACCGCAACAGATCGCACGCGCTTGGGAGATCGTGCGGAACGAGATGGACATGCACTCTGTCGTAACCGGGCTTGAGCGCGAGGACCGCACCGAGTATCCGTTGTCAGTGGTACGCGAAGTCCTGGTCAACGCCGTCGCCCACCGAGACTACTCGCTGGCGGGACGCGCCATCGAGATTCGCATGTACGACGGGTACCTGGAGGTATCCAGTCCCGGCAGTCTTCCGGCACACATCACGGTTGACAACATGCTCGACGAGCACTTCAGCCGCAATCCGAACCTCGTGGCTGGTCTGTATCACCTAGGACTGATCGAAGAACTGGGTCTTGGGATCGACCTGATTTACAACGTCCTGGCCCAGCACGGCCACCTTCCGCCAGAATTCGACGCGAACGAACACACAGTGCGAGTCAGACTGCGGAAGTCGAAGAACCCGCCGCGATCACCCAGTCATTGGGAGCACTCGATGAACCAGCGCCAGATGGCAGCCTTGAGATACGTGGCGGACGAAGGAGCAATTACCAACCGCGAACTGCGGGTACTGTGTCCCGGCGTAAGCGCCGAGACGCTGCGTCTGGATCTCAACGACCTTGTTGAGCGGGGGATCCTGCTCAGAATTGGGGCCAAGCGCGGCACTAGGTACCTGCTCAAGCAGTCATCCCTTGGCGAGTGAACGGAAACGGCGATTGCTATAATTCGCTTCCCCAATGTTTCGCCATCGTTCCAATCGCCACAGCAGGTGAATTCCTTGGTTGCCAAATTCGCCAGCGACACGCTCGTCGTTGATGTTCGCCGTCAGCCCCGAAAGGCCGTACCTCGATCCCAAGTTGCCGGGACAGGGGTGAAGCAGACGGCAGCAGTCTCCGGGACAGCACCGGTGGCGGCACCGCCTGTTCCGATTCCGTCCGATTCAGTTGCATCCGAAGAGCGTCCGCGCCAATTGTGGCGCGAGATCCTGGAGACTTCCATTCTTACTATCGCCGTGTTCGCGCTCGCCCGGATGTCGGTCCAAAGCTATCGAATCGCCGGCACTTCGATGGAACCGAACTTCACCGAACGCGAATTCGTGATCGTCAACAAGCTGGCCTACTTGACCCGGGAACCCCGGCGCGGAGACGTGATCGTGTTCCAACATCCGGATGCGGGAACCGGAGACCTGATCAAACGGGTCATCGGTGTTCCGGGCGACACGGTTGAGATTCGCAAGGGGCGGGTCTACATCAACGGCTTGCCTACCACCGAACCTTGGCCGCTGATTGAGCACGAATATGATGCGGGCCCGGTGCTCGTGGGAGTGGACAAGCTGTTTGTGCTGGGGGACAACCGCGCCGATTCGCGGGACAGCCATGTTTGGGGACTACTCGACCGGGAAACATTGATCGGACAAGCTTGGTTAAGGGTGTGGCCGTTCGGGGACACTGGCATGATCCGGCACGAACAGCCGGCCATCCAGTTGACGGTGCCCTCGTCGTAGGCAACGGATGACGAAGCCTACCGGTCGGGGTTCCCGAAGCCGGTGCACGGTCGGCGGCCGATTGCCGTTGAAGGTGTTTTGTGCGAATCTCGGACTTTGATCTGGCCGTAGGCCACCTGTGGCACTGCGATCGGTGCAGGCAAACGTTTCTCGACAATCCATCCTCCGTCATGACTGGACTCAAGCTCAGCGAAGACCAACGCAACGCGCTTAACAGTCTGGCGGCCGACCCCGACACGCTGCTGGACCGGCTGCGGCATGCCTGGCCGACCGATGATGCCGCGTTTGAACGGGCTGTCAGCCACCCCCGAGCCCGGTTGCGGCATCTGGGCAGTACCGTGCGCGTGCCAGGCAGACGGACATGAAGGAACTACTGCCGGGCCTGTGGCACTTCGAGAGTCCTGCGCCTCGCGTCAATGCGTATCTTTGGAGTGGCCGCAGGGATCTAACCTTGGTCGACTGCGGTTATCCGGGACACGGAAAGGCAATGCTGGAGGAAATCCAGGATTGCGGGTTCCGGCTTGCCGACATCGGTCGCATCATCCTGACGCATGGCGACTTGGACCACGCCGGCGGCCTGTACGAGTTGAGCCACGCCTTGCGGGTTCCGGTGCTGTGCCACCGGCTGGAGGCCCCGGTGCTCCAGAATCCCGGCATGCGCGAGTTTCGGACTGCGGACCAGCCGGACCCGACGCGCTTATTGGTCAAGTTGACCCAACGCTTTGGCAAGCCGTTTCCCGGCACTTCACCATCTCACTTCGTCGCCGACGGCGAGATGGTTGGAGGCGAATTCACCACCATACACACACCGGGCCACTCCCTTGGACACGTCAGCTACCTGCATGCGGACACGGGCATCCTGTTAACCGGCGATTTGTGCACATGTTATGGCGGCGTGGTTCGGGTTCCACTCTGGCACATCACCCCGGAACGGGCCGAGTGCGTGCGCAGTGTGCGCAGGGTGTTGGCGACATACGGCAGCAGCTTGCGATACCTGGCATGCAGCCATGGTCCTCCCGTTGCGGACGATGCCGCCCGACGTCTGAAATTGTTTGTACAAGAACAGTTCCTACCCGAGGACTGATTACCGCATCGTCGGTTAACCGTGACGACACGAATTCCGAATTCAAGGCAGGTGCCGGTCCGGCGACAACGCCAGGTCCTCCCGCCCTTGGTCGTTGCACAGACAACACCCTCGGACATCCCAAGATGGCAGGACACGACCCGGCACCGGGTCGCGAACCGCTACCGCGACCAACTGGCAGTTGAACTCACACCCCGATTTTGGAGATTCGGCAGGGGTTCTGCTGTATAGTTTCCCGGCTTACTCCGCGGCGCGCAAGCACCGCCCAACACACCGGGGAGGATAGAAAACGTGTATAGGTTCATGCGATCACACCAACACCCCGGTGACCGGATTCTCCGATAGAACAACCTCGCTGACCGCCTAAAGGACTCGAGCCGCGGAGATCTGGTCCGCGGCTTTTTCTTTCCCAGGCGTTTCCGGAGCAGCGACCTTGAGACCAACCCTAGCCCTGTATCGCACCTTCCTGGCGCGTTACTTGGGCCCCTACCGCTGGCACGTCCTGTTGCTGGCACTGGCCGTCCTGACCAGCACGGTGGGAGCGGTATGGGGCCCGCGCATTCTGCGGGACTTCATCGACGGCGTGGTAGCCCAAGACAGTCAGCGCATTCTGCTTCAGGCAGTGGCGTTGTACGTTTTGGTCAACATCGTTCGGCACTTGGCCGATGCCCTGATGCAATACCTCGGCGAGTCGGTGGCGTGGGCCGCAACCAATCAGCTGCGCGAAGACCTGATCCAACATTGCATCGGGTTGGACATGACGTTCTTCAACCGGCATCCGCCCGGCGAGATGCTGGAACGAATTGACGGGGACAGCAACCAACTGGCCCACTTCTTCTCGGTCTTTGGCATTCGTCTGGTGAGCGCCACCCTGATTCTCCTTGGAATCCTCGGTGTAGTGGCAACCGAGGACTGGCGAGTCTTCGCGGGGATGCTTTGCTTTCTGGCACTGTCCATCTGGGTCATGCTGGTCATGAGGCACTTTGGCGTGCCGTACAACGAACGGCTGCGCGAGGCGACCGCCCAATTATTCGGGTTCGTCGAGGAGCGCCTGACCAGTCTCGAAGACATCAAGTCGCTGGGAGGGGTGCCCTACACCATCCGTCAGATGTTGAATCTCATCCGTGAACAGATTAGCCGGGGCAAACGGGCCTTCAGCCTGGGCAATCTCATGTGGCCCCTGAACCTGGCCATCATGGGCACGGGGACCGGCCTCCTGGTTGGTGGTGGTGGTTGGCTGGTCCTGCGAGGCGAAATGTCCATCGGCACGGTCTATCTGCTGATGGCGTACCTAAACCTGTTGTTCTGGCCCCTTGAGAACCTTTCCCATCAGATGGAGGAGCTCCAAAAGGCCGGAGGAAGCCTGGTCCGAATTCAGGAACTGCTGGACACCCGGTCGGCCTTGACAGACGGAAGTCTCCCAAACGCGGGCCGGACTCCACCTCGGGTCCGATTTGACAACGTGTCCTTCCGCTATGCATCCAACGAAGGCCCGGTTCTGGAGGATGTGTCGTTTGACATAGAACCGGGACGCACGCTTGGCATCCTTGGCCGCACCGGCAGCGGCAAAACGACGGTTACCAGGCTGTTGAACCGGTTGTACGACCCAGAGGCCGGGATCATTTCCCTGAACGGCACGGATCTCCGCTCATTGCGTCTGCAGACACTGCGCTCTCTGGTTGGGGTGGTCACTCAGGAAGTCCAGTTCTTCCGCGGGACCCTGCGTCAGAACCTGACGATGTTCGACCCTCAGGTTCCCGACGAGCGCATTCTGGCCGCGATGGACAGACTCAACCTGACCGGTTGGCTGGCCGGTCTGCCGGCCGGATTGGATACCGGATTGTCAAGTTCAAGCCTGGCCCTGTCAGCCGGGGAAGCCCAGCGGTTGGCGTTGGTCCGCCTGTTCCTGCGCGGCCCGTCCATCGTCATTCTGGACGAGGCCGCAGCGCGTCTGGATCCGGCTACGGAACTGGAAGTGGAATCCGCACTGCAGGAACTGCTTGACGGTTGTACGGGAATCGTGATTGCGCATCGCCTCAAGTCCGTGGAGAAGGCGGACGATATTCTGATCCTGGAGAACGGGTGCGTGCGCGAATACGGCGACCGGCTTGCGTTGATGGCCGATCCGGACTCCGAATTGAACGAACTGTTGCGCCTGGGATTGGAATAGGGGGAAGTCACATGGCGTCAGCACAGACATCGTTGTCCGCCGAGGGCCGCCAAGGGCCTACCGTCCGCAATTTGACGTTCAAATTGATGGGCCTCAGTCCCTGGTGGTATTTGACCAACGCGCTTGCCTGGAGTTCGGCACATGCCATGCCCTTGCTGCCGGGCCTGGTACTCAAGGTTTTCTACGATGGGTTGGCATCCGATGCGCCGGCAACACTTTCGCCCGGTCTGGTCTTGGCATTGTTGACAGGCATTGGCTTGACACGGGCCGCGACCACCTTCGGTGCGGAATGGCTTTGGGGAGGACTGTGGCATTTCATGACCGGCCAGGTCCGCCTGAATTTCATGCGGTTGATTGCCGGGCTTCCGGCCGCGGTGGCCACGCCCAAGTCGTCCAGCGAAATCGTCAGCCGTGTGCGCGACGACGTGGATGAAGCCTGTATGGGCCTTGAAGAGTGTGTTGATGGTCCGGGCGTAATAGTCTTTGCCGTAGGCGCCATCGCCATTATGGCAGGCATTGACTGGGTCGCTACGGCCATGGTAGTCGCCCCGGTGATGCTGGTGTCCCTGTCCGTGCACTTGGCCCACACCCGGATCATTCGATTGAGGACCCGTTCCCGGGAAGCGGGAGCCGCGGTGGCCGAATTCGTAGGGGAGGTGTTCAATTCGCTGCTGGCTTTCAAACTGGCTCCGGCCAACCGGGGACTGCCCGAGGCGTTCGCCGAGCTGAACCAGAAACGGCGGCGCGCCGCCGTCGCGGAAAAACTCCTGTCCGAGCTGTTCGACTTCAGCAACTCGGCGGTGACCGTGGTGTTCACCGGCGCCTTGATGTACTACATCACGGTCACGCGGGGCGACAATGCCTTCACGGTCGGCGAATTTGTGCTCTTCGTCACCTATCTGGACCGCATCACCGAATATGCCGGTTGGGTCATCTGGATGACCGGCAACTTCAAACGGGCCAAGGTCTCCATCAGCCGCATTGCCGAAGTGGTGCCCACCGGACCGACAGCACACAGTCTGGTGGGACGTGACCCGATTGGTTTGGCGAAGGGCGACATGACGGTTCCAAGCAGCCAGGAGGGCCGCCTGGAACGGATGGAGGCTCAGGATGTCTGCTTCAGATATCCGGACACAGAGGGAGGCGTGTCCGACATCAGCCTGGCTCTGCCGGCCGGATCGTTCACAGTCGTAACCGGGCGGATCGGTTCAGGCAAGTCCACACTCCTCAAGGCCTTGCTGGGGTTGTTGCCGATGGACCGCGGCACGCTGCTCTGGAATGGTGAGACCGTCACCGATCCGGGCAGGTTCATGACCCCTCCCCGGGCAGCCTACACCCCACAAAGTCCTCGTCTGTTCAGCGACACCCTCCACAACAACATCACGCTGGGGGAGCAGGTGCGAGATGGCAACGTGGATGCTGCGGTGCACACGGCGGTGCTGGAACCCGATCTGGATCAAATGGCGGATCGTCTGGAGACCGCCGTCGGCCCGCGCGGCCTGCGGTTGTCGGGAGGACAGGTTCAGCGCACGGCCGCGGCGCGCATGTTGGCCGCCGATGCCCAACTGCTCGTGGTAGACGATGTGTCCAGCGCCTTGGACCTGCGCACGGAACGCCTGCTCTGGAACCGGGTCCTGAGCCATGTGGAGGGCGGACCCGACCATGAAGCGGCTGAACCGCCTACATGCCTCGTGGTGTCCCACCGACGCCGGGTCCTGCGCCGTGCGGACAACATCCTGGTACTCAAGGAGGGCCGTCTGGAGGCTCAGGGAACACTTGAGGAACTTCTGGCCACCTCCCCTGAAATGCAAGTAATCTGGAGCCAAGCCTCCCAGGAAGCCGAAGAACTCGACCGCGGCCCGTGACGCCCCCCCCGCGTTGCGGAGGGATCGGCCACCGGGATTCGGCCCGGAGCCCCCGCTATTCGGCAGCGACGGGAACGTCGATGAAGTTGGCCTCGGGATCGGGGTCGCAGTCCCCGTACAGACTACAGTCGGTGTCGGTCAGGCCGGCACCGGAAGAGCTGTTACCACCCGCAAGGTCCAGAGTGAACAGCGTGCCCGGGTTGTCCGCTGCGTCAAACGGAAGGATTTGAAGGTTCTGGAGGGGAGCATCGGGCACCCGGGGCCACTGCAATGGTTGGGTCTGCCAGTGGCGGTAGGGAATTGACACCACGGTTACCTGATCCAGGCCCAGTGGCACGACATCGTGCCAGTGAACCCGGAACTCGACGTCTGTCTCCGCCTCAAAGAGATGGAAGTCAACGGAGAATGCCTGGAAACCGGGACGGGACCGCAAGTCGGATACATAGAGATTTCTAAACCCGGTGGTTTTCCTCCCCTCGTCGTGGACAACATCCAACTTGGCAACAAGCTCAGCTTCCCCGGTTTCCTTCAGGTAGGGGCGCTCCAGGTCCGGGACGCGCAGCCTGAACACGGCCCGGTACGAGCGGCCATGCGGCAACGTGGCGGTGTAGGGACCGTGCCAGACCCCCATTTCATGGGCGTCCGGTTGCGCGTACCACAGTAGACCGTCGGTAGCCCCCGGTTCCTTGAAGATGGCACCGCTGCCGGTGGTGTAGGAGAACGCGCTCTGCTCCCAGGTCCAGTCGCGCCCCAGACTGACACCGTCACCGGGAGTGGCCGAAACGGTGACCGGAAGGGTGGCGCCATTGCCGGCACCAACGCGCAGTGCAACCCAATCGGGACCTTGGCGATCCACCGTCACGAGTTGGGTATCCAACAGGGTTTCACCACTGTAGAGCTTGAGTTCGAGTTCGGTCCCCGACACCACGTCGCCCGGGAACATCCAAACCCGAATGTCGGTCGGCAGACTGACCGTAAGCGGCAACACCGCCGACTTTGACGCGGTAGTAGGGGCGGTCTCCGATGCGGACGAATCGAGGACCGTTGCCTCGGAAACCTCGACTGCAGATTCGGCTTCCACCTTGAATTCACCTTTGGCCACCACCTCGGGAGCCGCGGACGCCGCGGCGGGCACTTCATCAGCGGGGTTGTCGGGCAGCGGCTCCAACGGTGTGGAGGCATCGGGTTCCGGATTGTTGTCCGGCACCACAGGAAGTATTGACTCGTCCACCGGCACATCGTCGGTTTGGGCTACATTGCCCGGAGCAGGATCCGAGACATCCGTGACGTCACTCACGACCACCCTTAGGGTCGAGGCCCCGGCCGACGTGAGGGCGCGCAGGTACAGGCCGGAACCGCGTGCATACCCCGAAGCGCCATTGGCCATGAGACACCCCATGGGCGTATCCGGGTTCGAAAAGTTGTTGATGTGGACGTTTTGGTAGTAGTGACCCAGGATCTGACAGTAGGTAAAGCCCTGCTTGGCCAGTCGCTGGGCACCCAACTGGCTGAGTCCCCATCCGTGTCCGCGCCGCACCTTGCCCACCGCGTTCGGATCCGGAATGCTCTTCAGGTAGTTGACGTAGGTGTTTTCGCGCGTCGGGTGTCCATTCTCCGCCGAGTACATCGCCGTCAGCGGTAGCACCCTGGCATCCCCCTGGACACTCAGGATCATGCCGGCGGTTTCCTCCGCCGCCTGATCGGTCCGGGCAGTCCGGTAGTCGCACATCACCTGGTTATTAATCCAGTCGCTGATGTCGAAGGGGTTGTGGTTGTTGCGGTTTTGCCAAATCTTGTTCCAGGCATACGTACGCACTGCCATGGCCTGCGCCTTCAATGCCTCCATGTCCCACGATGGAGGTACTTCGGCAGGCAGCACGCGGGCTACATACTCTTCAAAGGGAACCTCGACAATCTGGTTGTCGGCCACGTTCTTGCGGCAGTAGTTCTGCGAGAGGTGGCGAACGCGAATGGTCTTGGGATGAAACGACCACGGAGCGGTAGTCTGTGCCGTGATTTCATCCGAGGAAGCATCAAAGAACGTACTTTCGTCGACATGCAGGTTTGGCTCCGCGCTGATCACCGACGTGGCCTGGGTTTCCAGGTTGTAGGCAGCAGCCTGGTGGTCCGGTGTCACAAAGGTCAGGCCGTAGGTTTCGTTCCATGCCGGAGCGTAGCCGGGAAACGACGCGACCTCCGCACCGGACTCCATGTTGTAGACATGGACTTGCCCCAAGGCAGCCGTCTCGGTGCCGGTGGGCGCAATGTCAAACGCGACGATAATCCCCGAAGGGTCTACCTGCATCGCGCCCACATGTGCCTGTTCCTGGTCCACGACCACAGTCCCACCGATCAGGACGCGTGCATGCGTGATCGATCCTTCCACTGTGAAGCCGGGGGAACCGACGGCCTCGGAAACGACCTCACCGGTGTCGGCCAGATCGGGTCCTGTGGTACGAAGGTTAACGGCATTGGCCGCCAGGGGATTGCCGAACTCCGATAGGAAGAAGAACCACAATCCACCAAGAATTGATGGCCACAGCAACCCCATTGTCAGGGGACCTATGACCGAACGCCAGACGGGCTTGCTGCGACGCGATGGATCCATGAGCCACCTGGGCGGTACGTCGGTAAATCGATTGTTGGGTTAATTGTAGCCTGATCCGTCTTCCACAGGACAGCCGGAAGACGGTTGGGAGCAATCGAACGTCCCTCCGTTGAACCCTAGGGAAACGGATGCGGGCAACGGTCTGCCGTCTGCACACCACGCGTCGCAGGGGGCCAATCCCAAGTAGAGACTTCCCTGCACTGGGCGCTGATCCACCATCCGACTGAGGAATTCCCAGTTGCAATCGTCGGTACGCGGTCGCCCACCCGTTCCGATCGCTTCGATGCTGCGCCACACGCCACCCTGGTTAGGATGGGTTCCAGTGTTGGCAAAGCCGCATGCCTTGCAGCTCCGTCATTGGCAACGCGAACGGCACCGCGTATGCTCGAGGGCCAAATTGGGCCACTCCTGTGCAGCAGTCCACGGCAAGGAGTTGGGCCTGTACCTGATCGATTCGGAACGGCAGGACCTTCCCGACCATGCAAGAAGACATGCCGCTAGGGCATTCGACAGCGAAGACGGCCGGACACCGATGTTGACCGACCCGGTCGCAATCCGACGGATTACAACAGCCAACCCAGGCAGAACAAACCGGAGTAGAGCACCAGCAAACCGGCGGTCTTGGCCAGGGTGTTGTTCAACGCCGGACCGGACAGTGTCCAAACCTCCTTGATCAATCCGGCCGACGGTACGAGGCCAGCCGAGGCCAGCAGAATCCAGGGAGGCGCGTATCCCAGCAGCCAAAGCAGGACCGGCACGAACGCGGCCACGACGCAACACAGCGTGTATTCCCAGCGTCCGAACCCCAAACCGTACCGAATCACCAGTGTGCGACGCCCTGCGCGTTGGTCCTGGTCACGGTCGCGGATGTTGTTGACCGCCAGGATGGCGGTCGACAACAGGCCCGGCGCCGCGCCTGCCAGCAGAACGTGCATGACGACTTGGCCCACCTGTACGTACCAGGTGCCTGCTACCGCGAGCACCCCGAAATACAGCAGGACCATCAGATCGCTAAGGCCGTTGTAGGCAAGGGGCGACGGACCCACGGAGTAGAGAAATCCCAGCAGCACCCCCGTTATGCCGACCGCCAGGACGAAGGGACCGCTAAGCAGGAACAGGTATGTGCCGGCAGCCAAGACACTGCCGAACACGAGGCAGATGCCAGTCATCATCGCCCCGGGGGACAGCAGCCCCGCCTGCATGACCCGTTGTGGTCCAACCCGATCCGGCTGATCGGCGCCGCGACGCCAGTCCGCAAAGTCGTTGACGAAATTGGCCCCCACTTGAATGCCGACGGACGTCAACAAAGTGAGAACTGCGGAAATCCACACCAGCGGCGCCATGGTTGAAGCCATGACTAAGCCGATCACCACCGGCGCCACGCCGGCAACCAAGGTCTTGGGCCGGGCAGCCTGAACCCAAATCGACAGCAGCGAACGCTTGGCAGGCATTTGGCACACCGAGGGGAATTGCCGGACCGAATCTTGCCGGAGTGGTGCACACGTTCAGCGAACAGTCCGAAAACAGCGACACAGGTTATAATCCAGACAGAACATGACCCGGTGCGTTAGTGTCGGAGCGAACACGTCCGGCTGAGTGGCGAGGCATTATGGCAAAGAAAGGCAAAGGCGCGCGGATCCAGGTAACGATGAAGAGCACGGAAAGTTCGCATCGCTACCTCACGGAGAAAAACCGCCGCAACAACACCAGTCGCCTGGAACTTCGCAAGTTTGATCCGGTGTTGCGGCGGCACGTGATTTACAGGGAATCCCGTTAGGGTTCCGGTTCAGTCCCCAACCTGACGGGCCCGGTCTCCCGCGATCGGGCCGTATTTGCGCGCCTTTGGTCCGTCAAGGACCAGTTGAACATCCAACCCAGGTTACCCATGGTCCCCACCGCATGGGGGAAGGTTGCGCGCACCGTCCTCCAGGGCTGTTGCATGGGGGCTGCCGATGTGGTTCCGGGAGTATCCGGGGGAACCATGGCCCTCCTGCTTGGGATCTATCCTGAACTGCTCGCAAGCCTGGGAGCCCTATCCGACAAGGCGCTGTGGCAGGACGCGGCCAGCCTGCGTTGGCGCTCGGTGCTGGATAGGGCCAATATCCGGTTTTTGATTCCGTTGGGGATAGGCATTGGTATCGCCCTGCTCATTTTGGCCCGGGCCGTCGAAGCTGTGTTGTCACGGTGGCCACTGCAACTCTGGAGTTTCTTCTGTGGGCTGATTTTAGGATCGGCAATCGTGATCGGCATGGACAGGGTGGATTGGCGCGCGGACAGAGTCCTTCTGGTCCTGGCAAGCCTGGCCACTGTCTGGTTGGGCATGGGGTTGGCCCCCGCAGTCACCCCCACCGTGCCCTGGTTTCTGTTGCTGTGCGGATGGCTTGCCGTGGGAGCCATGCTGCTTCCGGGGGTGTCGGGTTCCTGGGTTCTGGTCATGATGGGCCAGTACGGACCCGTGCTGGCCGCGGTCAACAATCAGGAGTTGGACATTGTCATGGCGGTCCTCGCCGGGGGTGCCGTGGGGCTGGTGACCGTGTCGAAAGCCCTACTGTGGCTGTATCGCCGTTGGACGCAACCCATGCTGGCTGTTCTGGTCGGAATCATGGCGGGAAGCATACGTCGGATTTGGCCATGGAATTCCGCTTCCGCACTGAACGGTGCGGAAGCGGGTCCAAGCATCCTGGGCCTTACCATCCCGGACATCACTCCCGAGTACGCGGTCAGCACCGAGTTCGTGACGGTGTGTGCGGCAGCATTGGCGGGACTGGCACTGGTTTACATCCTTGCCCGAAGTTCCACTGCGTCGGAGGTTCCCCAACTCGGACAGCCTCGTTGAGGAAACAAGGGATGTTTCCATGCTGGCGCCAACGATAGGGCGAATCTCACCGATGCTGGAGAGGGCGCGGGGTTGTTGAGCAGCCCGGACATGCCTGGCATCCAGTTCCGGAAAGCCAACGATGGCGTGTCCGTGGTACCTGGTTACATCGACTAGCCAAACCGGTCCGAACTCACTTGCTGGCCGAAGGCAACGACGGCAGCCGCAGTTCCAGGAGACGGCTGTTGGCAGCGTCCGCGACCACAATCGTTCCGGTCAGCCCATCAACGGCGATCCCAACCGGCATGGTTGGTTCCTGCGCGGTTTCCTGGAAAGCTGTCAGATCCTGATAGCCAAGCAGCTCACCGTCCAGGCCAAAGAACACGAGCCGGCTGTTTAAGGGGTCGGTCACCACCAAGCCGCCTGACACCGCACCGACAAACGGCTTGTCGTCGGGGAAACGGGTTGACCACATGGACGGGGGCACCGAAATTTCACCCAGCGGCGCATTCGCAGGAGAGATCCGTTGTATTCGACCGTTCCAGGCATCGGTGACCCAGAGGTCGCCGTTTGCCCCCGGCAATACCGCAACCGGTTCCTGGAATTGGGCCGGGCCCACGCCGGAAGAGCCGATTTCCGCCATCAAAACGCCTTCGGGCGAAAACCGCAGCAGCCGATGGTGGCCTGTGTCCGCCACCACGATACTGCCGTCCGCTTCGACGATGATTCCTCTGGGGCCGAACAGGCGGATTGGGTTCCGGTTTGGCGATTCCTTGTCCAGTGCCGCCCCCCAAGCCAGTTCAAACCTGCCTTCCGGGGAAAATCGCTGTACCCTGTGATTCCAGGTGTCCGCAACAAACAACCTCCCATCGGAGTCCATGGCGGCGCCCCACGGTTCGTTGAACTGCCCGTCGCCAAGCCTGAAGGGCCCTTCGCCATCGAGATCGTCGCAGGTTTCCGGCGAGGCAATGTCGCAGTGGCCTCCGACCTCCCACAGCAGTTGCCCGTTCCGGCCAAACACCGTGACGGTATCTCGGTCGCCGTCGGTGACCACTCGCCTGCCATCCGGGCCAATTGACACACCCAGCGGCCTTGCAAGCGTTGTCTGCGCTGCGGCACTGTCAACAACCTTGACCAGTTCAAGTGCCAGTGCCAACGCTGGATTCATCAATATGGGATAAAGGTTCGGGAACTCGGCTGGTGGCCATATCAGTGGTGCCAGGTCCCACTTAACGTGCATGTCGAAGTAACTGACATGCGGCCAATTTTCCTCGTTCAATCCGGGATGTTGCCTCCACAGGAAGCGGTCAATCCACTGTCTCCGCACATCCCGGTTGAACACCCCTTGGAGCGAGGCCGCGCTGAATTCCTTGTAGGACTCCTCGGGCCACCAAATCAACCTGAAGCGGCGCGTTACGTAGCCGCGCTGGACCAGTGGCTCAACGTTGGATGCAACCGCGGCCCCGGCTAAGACGACAGGGGCCTCCCGCAAATCGGCGGTCGGGGCATTTCCATCGTAAAGGCGCGCCGCCCCGTCGTCGCGGAAGTACCACGCCATGGGCCAGGACAAGTTATGTTCGTACATGACGGTTGGAACGTAACTTTCCGGAAGCGTCCTTCGAACAGTGTTGATGTCCGCCAACACCGATTTGACATCGGGGGTGCCGTGGGCATAGACCAAGTACTCGCGGGCACTGTCGTACCGCACATAGGTCAGGTTCCAGGCGACATGCACCGTCAGCATGCCAAGTGCCAGACCTGCACTCATGCCCAACAGTCGGCAATTGTCCGGCCTGTCCTGGGCAAATCCCGCTGCCAACGGCACCAACAACCCACAGCCCCCCACAACCAGCGACAACCACTGGATCGTTGCGCGCACGGCATCTTGGTCACTCCCGGCAAAGGGGCTGCGGCCTGCGGCAAACATCCAGCAGGCGAATCCCGCGCCGCCCAAGGCACAGGCAACCAACCCCGGTTTGTCATCAAGGGAAACGGTAAGAATCCATCTGGATGCGACCCAACTTCCCAACAGAACCGTTGGCAACACGAGATGGACCATGAGCCAGGGCATCTTCTCCCCGGCCACCGTGTAGCCGGCATAACTGCCGATGGTCCAGATGAGCAGGAACCCGGGTACAAGCCAGGAAACTTCGTTGTCGGATTGACTCGTTCGCCGCCCGCGGAACGGCCTCGCCAGCAAATGCCAGAACAGCCAGGGAACCGAAGTCGCGAGCAGGGCCAGAGGCAGGAATTCATACAGCAGGGCCAAATACGGGTAGTAAAACCACGGCTGGCCGCCGCGCATCACCTCCTGTTGCTCCAGCCAGTACCCCAGGCTGCCCACCACTCCGGACTGCACCCCTGCGAACGCCGAAAATAGATTCGTATAGAACGCCAGAGCCACGAACCAGAACCCGGCAAACAGGATTGCCAGGTTCCTGTGGGTCAGGGACGTGTCCCACCAAACCGGGCGCAGGGAACGAAGAAACCCGGTGGCTCCGAACACCCCAACGACGCCGAGCAGACCCGCGATCACCAGCGCGGTCGATTGGCCGTCGTAGTCCACGGGCATCGGCTCGCTCCCGGCCAGGATCAGGGCAAACGGTGCGAGGAATGGCGCCACCAAGACCGCCATGACGATTGCGGTGTCCGCGAGGCGGCAGGCAGCAAGCCGAGACGCACCTTGAGTCCGCCAAATGCCCCATCCCGCACCGCAGAGGCTGAAGAGTCCGAAAATGGCTCCGGTGATGAACGCGTTCTCCTTGCTGATCAGGGCCGCCAGCATGCTCGATGCCAGAAGATACAGCCATCGCTGAAAGCCGGTCTGCACGTAGCGAATCAGTCCCAAGGCCCACAGCAGGCTGCACAACGCCACGTAAATGTCGTTGCGGATGTACCGGCTGTGAAACAGCAGCGAGGGGCTGATGGTCAATAGGACTGCCGCCAGCAAGGCACCACGCCGGCCCAGGATGCCGCGGAACCACCAGAGCGATGCGACCGTGCCGGTGCCGACCAGGGCCGGAAACAACCGGGCCGTGAAATCCGACGCTCCGAACAGCAGGTACAGCAAGGCGTTCACATGGAACAGGAACGGGCCATGCATCATGGGATCATGGCTGTAGTTGAAGGCGTCCCTGATGTACCACGAGTACAGGGCGTGGAGGCTTTCGTCGTGCGACAGTGCCCGGTCTCCCAACCCCACCAGGCGCATGCCCAAGGCCACCAGGATCAGCAGTACCCAGAGCCAGTGCTCAAATGTCAACGACCGCAGCCGGGCTTCCCAGCCGCCGATAGGGCCGGTTGGCCGGTTGGGATGTCGGCCCGCCGCACCCGATGTATGAACGGTGGACATGACTGCCGGTGCTCACCCCCTGGATACAACGTCCGGCCGCGCCAGCAGGAGATAGGGTTCCATGGACCACACGGTAACAAGGGCCCTCTGCAACTCCTGCCGGCGTTGCATCGACACGGCAAACTGCGATTCTTCGGCCGGCCCCAGAAGCAGATATTCCACGCCCCAAATGCGCATCAGCGCCACTACGTCTTCAATCTCTCGCCGGACGTACATTCCCTCCAATGCGTCGATCCTGGCGTTCGCCAGTGTGGTGAACTCCCTTCCTCTCCACTGTGCTTCGTGGCCTTGCCAACCCATCAACGTCGGTCGGCCGGTCAAGCCACCAACCCAACTCGTCTCAGGTCGGTAACTGATGCCGGGAGCTTCCGCGATCACTGCCGCGGGATCCGTGTGTTGGCGAATCCAGTCCACCGCTGCCGCGCGAGCCGGATCGTACCGATGCAGGTCGCGCAGGGCATTCAGGGACGGCGGTTGACTCGCACTGGCGGCCTTCCCGGCCAATGCGGACACGGGGTACAACAACCCAACGGCGAATACGGCGCTGACGATTCCGGCTGCCAGCACGCCTGTCAGCCGCTGACGCCCGCGCATGAGGATGACGATCGTTGTCGAACCCGCAACGGCCAACAGGATCCAAGCCTGGTAGTGGAACTTGAACACCGTGTTCATTCTGGCCAAGGGACCGAAGACATCGCGCAGAAACAGGAACTCGGGCACGGCCAGCAAGAAGACGGCCCCCGTCAGCAACACGGCGTGCAACACCGCGCCCGGGTACCCTGGGTGAGGTGCATTTGCCACCTGCCTAAGGCTGTTGCCCGACCAGCCGAGTAGCGCGAGCAGGAGAAAGGGTACGATCCATCCGAAGGCCCAACGCTCCGCAATCAGCGACTGCAGAACCCGCACGTCGGTCCCCAGCACCGCGGCCAGGCGGTGAGCGGGTGGCCCAAATGCCGCTGCCAACATCCAGGCAAGGCCCAGCAACAGCGCTCCGCCAACCCATGCCAGCACGCCTGTCCGATCGCGCGAACGGGTTCGGTGCAACATCCAAAGGCTCAACAAGGCACCGGACAGCAGCGGAGCCCACATCAGCAGGAACTGGCCGGGCCGACTTGGATTCAGCAGGTTGAACTCCACTCCCTCCACCTGGTTCCGACTGGTCAACAGGTAGGGCACGACCATCACTGCGGCAGCGGCCAGCATGGTTGGGACAGCCAACCCGAAGACTCCGATGCGTCGCCACCATGTATCGATTCCCGGCGCACCCAGGGCCGCCGTCGCCGCCAGCAAACCGCAAACGGGCAGGACATCCCAAGTGTTCATGAACAACGCGGCGGCGACCAGGGTCGCTGCCAGGCCGAACCGAATCCGTTCGGCTGGTCCCCCGGGCAGCCAACCGAACCGGCGAAGGGCGACATGGGAATGGGCTTGACCGCGTTCACCGACCAGCCACTGCAGGGCCAGCCCCATCGAAAGGAACAGGAATGGAGCCGACAGGACATGAGGGTGATTGTCGCCGAGCAGGAAGCTGAAGAACGGGAATTCCGTGATTACCTCCAGGTGGCCTCCGTCGAGCCCGCGGTCGGCCATGACCCGCGCGCTGTCCCACCACCACCAAGACCCCCATTCCGGTCCGTACCACGGGACTTTCGCACCGTTGCCAACATCCAACGGACGCCAGTCCAACTGGTTCGAAAGACGCTCCAGGCCAATGCCGCGCGCAGCCAGTTGGTCGCGAACCGCCTGCAGATTCCCCATCACCCCCACGGCGGCTGCGGTCACGCCTCCAGCCACCCAGTCGAACCGCCGGCGGGACAACCCGGCCAAGCTCCCGCCCATGCCCAGTGCCCCGGCAATCAGAAGTGCAAACCAAGTGGCCTGTCCGATGTGGTAGGCCAAGGCCGGTTGCACTGCGGCCGCTTTGGCAACCGTCGTCAACAACCAATAGCCCAGGTAGTAGTAGCTGATGGGCTGACCGGCCAGCCAGGCGTCCTGAGGCGGGTATTGCCGACTGTTCCACAGGCTGTTGATGAACATGAAGTCCATCGGCTGCTCCGTATGGAATACTCCGGGTTGAAGGCTTGCCACCCACAGCCAGAACAGAAAGGCCCCCCAGAAAACGAGTTCGACCGACGGCCAAGCAATGCCTTCGGCTGCACGCTGGTTGGATTGGCCCGCAATATGGCCTCGCCTCCGTTCCCTGCGCCACAGTGTCCAAGTGCCGGCACACAGCAGTATCCAGGTCAGCCACGGCAGCCACGGGTCGAAAGGCAAATTTAGCCAGGCATACAGAATCCAACTGCCGAACCCGACCAGCAACACGGCCAGGGTTTTGGCGAAGAGGACCCCCCTGTGCGGCAGGTTCGGAAACAGAAGGGGACAAAGTATCTGGCAGGGAATGGCCCATGCCTGCACCACGAAGCACCAGCGGAAGACCGCACCCCATTCGAGGGTGTTCATGGGTGCCGGTCAACCCCGGTACACGGCCGGAACCGCGTAGATGCGGGTGAGGTCAGAGGCGTACAGGAGATCAAGCAACCCCTCTTCGTACATGGACGCGAACCGCGCCACGCCATCCGGATGCTCGGCTTGTTCCAATTGGCCGGCATAGATCAAGGCAACGGAGTGGGTTTGCAGCATGTCGAGCAACGCCTGGTGATCCCGGGTTGTCCATAGGGCGCGGTGCAGCGCGGACCGGCTGGCGACGAGTTCCGGATGCCGTTTTTCGTTCTGGTGGCTCCCCATCAGGCCGGGCAGGCCGGTGAACGTCGCCGCCCGGGTTCCGCCGGCACGGTAGTAATCCGTCTCGCTCGACTCCAGGATGACCCACGTCTTGTCAATGTTTGCATTCAGCCAGTTGATGGCATCCATGTCCGATGCAAGTTCGATGAATTCTCCTCGTGCGGGCCACACGTACTCACCAAAGCGCATGAATTCCAAGCCGTTCAACGTTGAGAAAGGTGCTGGCGGGACATCAAAACGGCGCATTAGCCGGGACGGGGTACCCAGCGGCAGAAACACAAGCGAGGCGGCCAGCAGAACCCCGAAGGCCAGCCGAGCGGCTCGCATCACGCGCAGCCCCCATGCCTGCCGCAACCGTTGCCAAAGCCCGGGCAGGGCCATGGAACTGGCTAGGGCGACCAGGATCCAAGCCTGAAAGAAGAACTTAAACACGGTATTCATTCTGTAGTGGTCGCTACCGTCCAAGAAGTCGGCCACGTAGACCACTTGACTGCCGGCCCAGATTCCAGTGACGGCCAATAGGAGCAGATTGACTTGAAAGTCAGTGGAATCAGGTAGGGACCGCTGCCGCCACACAAGCCACAAGGCAACGGCCAGCATGGCACCGGTCAGGAGCAGCACGGGAAGTTCCCACCACAGGAGCGTGGCCGCGGTCAGTCCAACCAAGGCCGCGGCCGGCCACAGGTCGGTTGCAGTACGACGCGGCAGAGGTTGCCCAGGTCCAGCCTTGACCTGCAGCGTCTGCCAACTCAGGACCAGCACCACAAACAGTCCCCACATTTTTAGCCAGGAATCCAGATTGTCACCGCCCCGGACAAGGTCCAGGCCACCCACAGCGGATGTGAGTTCAAACGTTCGCCAGAACGGAAAACCAGCCAGATAGGCCACGGTTCCAAACACAAGCGGGATGGCGGCGATTTGTTGCCATCGGGGACTGTTCCACACACGGAGGCAGACCAGAGGCGCGGTCGAAAGAATCAGGCCGCCGTAAAGCGGCAAGTCCCAGAGGTTGGTCGCGACCAACACGCTCCACAGAATCGCGGCACATCCAAGCAAAGCAACCGCCTGCCGGCGGGACAAATCGAAGTTGAGGCCAATCACCACCAAGGCACACACTCCCAGGGTAAGCGGAAGCGCCATCAGGTGGGCATGGAGGTCTCCGAACAGAAAACTCCAATAGGGAAACTCCGTGATGGTGGCAGGGATGGTGCGGCTGCTGGCCCACCAATCATGAGCGGCCAACGAACCGTTCCGGATATCGTCCAATGCGCCTGCCAGAACATCACCTACCACCCTTGCCGGCCAAAGCTGTTCGGAGAATTGGCCGGAATCCCGAAGCACTCGTCCTCTCCACAGATCCAGCTGCATCAACGCTCCGCACAGATTGCCGATGCCCACGACCAGGAAAGGCGCCCACAGCGCGCGGCGCAGCGGAATCCACCATGCCTGGTGGCCGCCTTGGGCATGGTGGAAATAGAAGGCACTTGCCCACGCGAGTTGTACTGTAAGGGCAAACCAAACCACGAGCGCGACGTTATAGAACACCTCGCTCCAGATGCCTGTCAGCTTGGCCAGGAACGCAACGAGGTATTGGCCAAAGTAGTAGTAGTTGATGTACTTGCCAGCGAAGTGGGGATCGATGGGCGGAAAGGACGGGCTGGCAAGAATTCCGTTCACCATCGCGATGTCCATGAATTTCTCGCCGCCTTCCCACGGATGCCAAAGGTCGGGATTGGCCAAGCGCAGGACCGACATGACGAGCACAGCCAACAGCAACCCGGCTTCGATTGTCAACAGCAACCGCCAGCGCGACACGAGTGTCGCCCCGAATTCCGTGCGCTGCCGCCAGGCACTGCCCGCAGCCAATACAGCGAACAGTGCCACGGTGGTCCAGAGTCCCCGGACCGTGAATGCCCGGACACCGGCGTGGGCCACCCACCACACCGGTAGGGAAACTCCCAGCAGACCCGTGAGTCGGGCCAGCATCCATCCCCTGTCGGGCAGCGACGGGAACAGCCGGAACAGGAACGGCCAGGCAATCAGGGCCAGCATGAACATGGCCAGCCAGCCGCCGAAAACAACCAGGCCCGCGCTAAGGCTGAACAGCTTGTTGAACCGATAGTTGTCCAACGGCCCATCGGGAATCAGTTGGTGGTCCAGGGCAAGGCTGGTGCGAGGGCCAAACAACAACCGTCCGGCCAGCGACCCGAGGGTACGGTTGTCCGGTTCTCGGACATCCACTGATACATCTCCGATGTCTTCTCCGGCCAGCAGTCCCAAACCGAAGTCCACAGCGCCAAGAACGCCTCTCTCAACAAGAGTCGGCTGTGGCAACCACCAGTGCCGCGCATGTGCCAGATGGGGCTCGAGCAGGGAGTGCACCTCTGATTCGGTCAATGTCCGTTGCTTGTGAAAAACGCTGACCTGAGGATGGTCATACAAACTCCAACTTTCATCGGCGTTGTCATCGCCCATCCTGATTCCGAACAGCCGAGGGTCCGCATCCGCCCGAAACACCTCCTCGAATCCCAGTTCGCCGGACCACATGGCCTCGTAGTAGCGGATGGTCATGGGATACCGTTGGGGAAGGCGGGGCACACTGTCGTAGATGCGATTGGAGCTGTACACCACATAGTCTGCGGCCGCCAGTCCGGCCGCCAGCGACGCCAACTTGGTTTCGTCGTCGTTATCGAATGCGCTGAACTCCACGTACCGGTAGCCTTCCGTCCGAGCGTTGCGGACGTTTCCGTCGGAGTCCGTGATTTCACGCGGCAAAGGGTCGTCCCACAGCTCCCACATGATGGTGGAACCGGGTTCAACACGGGTGTAGATCCAGCGCGAGGCCTCCAACCAAGTGTGGCTGCTGCGATAGATCCCCTGGATGTTGGCCGCGAGCCAAAAGGCACTCCCAACGGTAACCAGCGCAATACATGCCCGGCCAAACCGGTTGGACCTTTTCGCCCCGAGGTGCGGGTTGCCGTCCGGAACGGATACCCAGGACATTCGCTGTCCGGACCGGCTGGAGTCCCACCATCCGAGGAACCAGGTTGCCCAAGCTGCACCGAGGACGATCATGAACGGTAACAACGGGAGCATGTACCGGTTGAACTTGGCCAGGAAAACTCCCGTAAGCAGGAAATAGGGCACAACCCAGGCTAGGATCACCCACTCCCCCGGTCTCGGCCGCAACAACCAAAAGCGGACCCGCCCCGTCATGGAAGCCGCGGTCCGCAGGATCAGCCATCCGCTGCCGATGCAGGCGGCAAGTCCCAGGGGATACCAAAGGCCATACTGCAGTTGCTGGCGCAGGAAGTAAAGGTACGGAAGGGTGCCCCGATACTGGCGCGTGAACGGCCAGTCGCTGGCACCGCTCACCATGTCTCCCTGCATGTCGATCACTGCATGTCGGTACTGCGCCCAATCCAGGAGGGAGAAAGGACTGGTCACAGCGAATACAATGAAACCGATGGACACCGCCAGAGCCACCATGGCTGCGCCGCGGGCACTTCGCATGGGCAATGAAACAGACCGCCAAGCCATAGTCGGTGCCGCTACCGCCAGCCAGCCGGCCACGACAGGCATCCCAATGCACACCAGTGCGGAAAATTTGGACGATACGCTCAGACCAACACCTAGGCCAGCCAGAACCACCCCCAGCCCGCGTCGCCCGTCCTGCAACATCAACACACTGCCCAGGCCGGCCAGAACCAGAAATGTGGTCGCAGCAGGATCGAACGTAAAGAAGTGGCTGTCCTTGACGGGCTGCATGGCCAAGGCGTACCAGCCGGCCGCCACCAATCCGGTTCCGGAACCATACACTTGGCGGCCCAACAGAAACACCAGGACGATCGTGGCCGTGTCGAGTAGTGCGATTGCGAGGCGGGCTCCGAACAATAGGTCCCGCGGCTCACGGGTGCCGTTCCGAACTGCCTCCAGGAACCTTCCACCAACGCCGACAGACTCCAACAGCGGCTCCGTTCGATGCAGGGCATGGGCGACGGCCACACCCAAATACAAGGGGAAATGACCGTAGGTGAAGTTGTGCTTTTCGGGACCGTCCGGATTGAGGAAAGGATTCAAGGGGCTTCGGTCCGGGTCCAGCCACAGGTCCGGGCTGACGGGAGCGCGAATCCGCATTGCGTAGTAGCTGTTGGACCGCTCATCCGGATGGCTTCCCATGCCCTGGTCGTAGTCTAGGTGCCATACGCGGACGGCCAACCCAACCGCTACGATGAGGACAAGACACCATGTGGTCCGATGTGTCCGGATCGCGTGCAAAATTGGTGCCAGAACAGCCATGAGATCGGAGGGGGAGAGATCGGACGCCGGCAGATTAGCGATCGGCCTGGATCGGCGGCAGAACCCAGACAATCTCGCCTGCCGGAGGCGGCGGCCAAAGCAGGTACACGTCCGACCACCGAGCCCAGCTTCGATAGTCCTCGTCGGTATACCCCAGATCCAGGTCCCGCGGGCCCAGGCCGCCGCCCGTATCAAGCACCACGCCCTCGCCGTACCCCTCAACAAAGACCCGGGTGCCAAGCGGTAGGACATCCAAGTCCGCCGCAACAATGCCATTGCGCATGGGTTCTCCGGAGAAGGTGTAGCCATACCAGGGGGCGTCGGTTGGCGTTCCGGCCCGCGCGGGACTGTAGCTCGTGGTCCACATGCGCACTTTCCGCCAGTAGTCCACAGCATCACCGGCAGGCGATTCGTATACCCGTCGGACAATCATCCGGCCGTAGGCAATCCGCCTTGACTGTGGTGCTTCCGCCAACCAGGATTCCGTGCGCCGGAGATTGGGCATGGCTTGTCCATCATGGTGTTCGTGCAGATTTCGCTGTACCGTCGAACCGGCGCGACCCGGTGCGCGCAGTGCCTGATGGTCTATGGGAAGCGTGGGATCGCCCTCCCAAACCACCTCGTAGGGGACCGGCGCCAGAGCTTCGGAAATGCTCCGTTCGCGGATGACAATGCGAATATGCATGTCAGCATCAACCGGTGTTTCGAGACCGGGCTCGACCAGGTCCAACGGACCTACTGCGATGCGACTCCATGCCAGAGCGTCTGCCACGGTGCCAGGCGGGACTTGCAGGGCGTGTTGGCGGTCCCCAATCTGAACTACCAAGGGCACCGTGGCCAGGATATCCGTTTGAACGGACCCGGTTGTCAAGGCGGACAGGGCCTGCACCCCAACCGGCGTGTGGCACAGCGTATACAGGAGCAGGATCGGTATCGCAACGCACCCCCACCAGCGCACCGGGTCGAGGCGGGTCAGTCTCAACTGTCGTATAGGTGAAAGCCCATCAGGAATTGTCGGCATGTTCACTAGCTTGGCTCCCGGGGAACCCGGCGTTCCGGGTGGTCCTCGGCCTGGTTGATACAATTTTGCCTGCCCATGCCTTGCAAACTACGTCGTAGGACCCCTTCGCGCATGAAGCAGATAACACTCACCGAGCCATTTTGCCTGCGTCAGGAAGACGTGCCGGTTCCCGAACGCAAGGCTGGTGAAGTACTGGTGCAGGTGCGTCGCATCGGCATCTGTGGAACCGACCTGCACGCCTACCGTGGTCGTCAACCTTTCTTTGCCTACCCGCGCGTCTTGGGTCACGAACTGGCAGTCGAAGTCGTGGATTCCGGCTCCCACGGGAGCTGCAGTTCAGGGGACCACAGGGTGGTCCTGCCATATCTGGCATGCGGCAGTTGCAGTGCCTGCCGGCGTGACAGGTCCAACTGTTGCGTCCGGATGCAGGTCCTTGGTGTGCATACCGACGGCGGGATGCGGGAGGCGCTGAGTCTGCCTCCCGACCTCCTGTTGCCGGCAGATGGGCTCAGCCTATCGCAGATGGCTCTCGTCGAAAACCAGTGCATCGGTGCCCACGCGGTCCAACGCGCTGCCATTCATGGCCGAGACACGGTTGTGGTCGTGGGCACCGGACCCATCGGCCTGGGGGTCGTGCAGTTTGCCTGTATGGCCGACCCGGCCCGGGTCATTGTGGCCGACATCGCTCAGGACAAGCTGGACTTCTGTTCCGAACACTTCCAGGAGGTTACGGATGTTTGTCTGGTGGACCAGGACTTCGAGGCCCGTCTGGCCGACCTGACGGACGGGGAGATGGCCCACGTGCTGTTCGACGCGACCGGCCATCCAGGCTCCATGGAGCGCGGCTTCGATCTGGTGGCCCACGGAGGCACCTATGTACTCGTGAGCCTGGTCCAGGCGGACATCACGTTCCATGATCCCGATTTCCACCGGCGGGAAGTGACGCTCAAGAGCAGCCGCAATGCCACCAGACAGGACTTTGAGCAGGTGATTTCCGCCATGCAGGAGGATGTCCTGGTAACCGATCCGCTGCTAACCCACGAAGTCCCGTTCGACGACGTCACCGCCAGTTTCGGCGGATGGCTTGATCCGGGGGCCGGAGTCATCAAGGCCATGGCCCACTTGTAACCCCGAGGAACAGCCCCATGCAGGAATTCGCGCTCACCATCGATCTCGTGGACGATGAGCAGGCCATTGCCGAGTATGTCCGCCATCATGCCGAGGTTTGGCCGGAAGTGATCCGGGATCTCCGCTCGGTAGGCATCACCGACATGCGCATTTGGCTGCTGGGACGCCGAATGTTCATGTTGATGCAGGCCCGCGACGACTTCGAACCGGACCGCGACTTTGCCAGGCTGGAAGCCAGCAGTCCGCGGTACAACGAGTGGCAGCGTCTGATGGACACCTTCCAATCGCGGGTGCCGGAAGCCCAGGCCGATGAACACTGGGCCACCATGTCCAAGGTGTTCGACCTGTCCGACTACCATTAGGCGTTGCTGCCACGCGCCGGAAGCTCCGCCATTCTTTCAGTTGGGAAGTCCATCATGTTGCAGGAAGCCAGGAAAATCCAGTCCAAGGTCGTTGCCTACCGCAGGGATATCCACCGGAATCCGGAACTGGGATTCCAGGAGTTCAGGACCGCCGCCCTGGTGGCCGACGCCCTGGCCGAAATCGGCACGCAGGACATCCGGACCCAAGTCGGCCGGACCGGAGTAACCGCCACCATCGGACCCGCCGACGGGCCGGTCATTGGCATTCGGGCGGACATGGACGCGCTTCCCATCGAGGAGCAGGTTGGGCATTCCTTCAAGTCCGACAACCCCGGAGTCATGCATGCCTGCGGCCATGACGCCCACACGGCCATGCTGTTGGGAGCCGCCGAGATCCTCCAACAGAACTTCGCAACCCAACCGGATGCGTGGAAGGGCCGGATCAAGCTGCTGTTTCAGCCAGCCGAGGAAGGTTTTGACGAAACGGGCACCAGCGGCGCCACCGCCATGATCGAGAACCAAGCGGTGGCGGAACTGGACCATGTCATCGCACTCCACGTCAATTCGACGCGGCCCTCGGGCGAGGTCGCCGTGTGCAGGGGCGATGCCTTGGCGGCGGTGGACAGTTTCGAGGCCTGGGTCCGCGGCGACGGCGGCCATGGAGCCATGCCCCATCAAGGAGTGGATCCCCTGTATTTGCTCAGTGCCATCCTGCCCCAGCTGTACGGAATTCCTTCCCGCCGCATCAGCCCCAAGGACAAGTGCGTGGTCAGCCTGGGACAGATTGCGGGCGGCGCGGCCTCCAACGTGATTCCGGCCGAGGTGTACCTGGAGGGGACCATTCGAAGCCTGTCCGACGAGGTGCGCCAACAGCTGTGGCATGAAATCGAACAGTGCTTCAAGGTCGCGGAAACGCTGGGCGGGGCCTACGAATTTCGACTGCACAAGGGATATCCGGCCATGGTCAACGACGCCGATGTCACAGATTGGCTGGAAGGCGCCGCGGCCGATCTGGCCGGTCCGGAGGCCATCTCCAGCCCGGAGGCTCCGTTCAGCATGGGGGCCGAGGACTTTGCCTACATGACGCGTGCAGTTCCGGGATCCATGTTCATGCTCGGGGCGGCCGTGGAAAACGGCGGAGCCCACCACACGCCCCTGTTCGACATCGACGAGGACGTGTTCCCCCTGGGGGTTGCCGTGCTGGCGGAGACGGCCCGGCGCTATGTGACGGGCGAAGCCAACGGCCTGGCCACGGGCAACCTCTGACCCGGGCTTAGGTACCTGATCCAACCGCTGCCGCCACCATGACTTCCGAGGTCCGTCCGGAACTGAACCGGGACTTTCTCAGGGAAGTCCTGTTCCGGCTGATTGCAATCGATTCGCGCAACCCGATTCTGACCCCGGACGCACCCGGGGAAGACGACTTGGCGAACTTCATCATGTCGGAGCTGGCTCGCACGGGCCTGGAACCATCCCGGCAGGAAACAGCACAACCCAACCGCCCGAATGTTGTGGTCACCATGCCCGGGCGACGGTCCGGGGCACCTTCCCTGATGTTGCTGGCCCACATGGACACGGTCGGGGTTGACGGCATGTCGGCACCCTTCCTGCCGTGGGAACAGCATGGTCAGGTGTACGGGCGCGGAGCCCAGGACATGAAGGGCAGCATTGCGGCGATGCTCGCCGTCGCCGATGCGTTGGTTCAGGCCGGCCACGGACCTGTGGGCGACCTGACTCTGGCGTTTGTTTCGGATGAAGAGGCAGACAGCATTGGCGCCCAGCGGCTGGTCGAGGATCCGATTGCAGAGCAAACATTGGTCCTGGAACCGACCGGCATGGAGATCGCGGTCGCTCACCGCGGCTTTGCCTGGTACACCGTCACCGCCGAAGGGCGCGCCGCACACGGGAGCCGCTGGCAGGAGGGCATCGATGCCATCTCGTGCATGGGCGTGTTCCTGGCCGCCCTGCACGAACACGCCGCCGATCTGGTGGCGCGGCCGTCGTCGACCTCCGCCGGCCCGCCATCGATCCATGCCTCCACCATCGCGGGCGGCACTGCCATCAGCATCTATCCGGCGACGTGCACGGTGAGGGTGGAGCGCCGCACCGCTCCCGGCGAGGCGTTGGCTGACGTGACCGGTGAACTCAGGGACCTGATCGAAGCGGCAAACCGACACTTGGGTGCCGAGCGGTTGTCACTGTCCCTTGATCTCGTGCGCGAGCCATTCGAAAGCCGCGCCGACGGCACGTTGCTGGGCCGGCTGCGCACAGCGGCATCCAGTGCCATGGGCGTTGAACCCGAAGTCGTGGGAGCACCTTATTGGACCGACGCAGCGATATTGGCGGCAGCCGGATCCGACTGCGTGATCTTCGGTCCCCTGGGATATGGGTTGCACACTACCGAGGAGTGGGTGGATCTTGCGTCGGTGCGCCAGACGGCTGAAGTCCTCATCGACTTGGTCTGTACCGGGTAAACGACCTGATTCCAGTCGTCTTCGGACCTGTTCCCGATGGCTCAGGCATGTGACGGACCAGGGTCCTTGATCACGAAAGACAGGGCGAGCCCCGCGGCCGCCGCCACCGCGAACCCGCCAAAGGTCTGCCGATAGGCCATGATCGGCTCGACACCTGCGTCGGTGAACCCCTGGAAGATGACGCCGGCCACGGCAACGCCGATGGCCACACCGATGAAGCGCACGAAGCTGTACATGCCTGCGGCCACCGTTGCGTTCGACTCGTTGACATCCAGGAGCGCAATCCTGTGGAGGGATGCGAGCATCAGTCCCATACCCAGACCGTGCACCGCCAACAGGAACCCCAGTCCCAAAAGGGTCAGGGGCAGCGGAGACCGGTAGATGGACAGCATGACGGCGATCTGCAGTGCGAAGCCCACCATCAGCGGCTTGCCGCTGCCGAACCGGTCGGCGGCCGTGCCGCCGAAACGGACCATCAACGACATCGCGGCCGGATTGATCATCAGCATCAGGCCAAGCGTTACGCCGTCCACTTGGAACATGTCCACCAGAAACAGCGGAACCAGCAGGCTGGTGCAACCCATCGTGACCATCCGCAGGGCCGCTCCCAGGGATGCCTGGCGAAACAACTTGCTGCGGTACAGGTTGAGGTCCAGGAAGGGGTTGTCGATGCGCCGTTCCCACCACAGAAGAGTCGCCAGGGGAACCACGGAAGCCAAACCCAGCCGCCAATCCTGCAAGGGTGCGACCCCGGTGATGGGCCTGCTGGACAGATAGGCGAAGAAGCAGATGATGAAAACGGCCAACAGGCCCACGCCGATCCAGTCGAACCGCCGCCACATGTGGGGCTGGATGTTGCTCATGCCTGGCGGTATGGCCCTGGCCACCACAATGAGGGACAGAATTCCCATCACCATCGGCAGGATATAGGTGACACGCCAGTCCCACTGGCTGATTAAGATGCCGGCGAGCAATGGACCAATCCAAGCCACGGCCGGTCCCACGGAACTCCAGGTGCCAAGTGCCTTGCCGCGCTCGTGCCGCTCAAAGATGGCGGCGATGTAGGCCATGGCCAGAGGCATCAGACCGGCGGACCCGAACCCCTGCAGAGCCTGGCCCACCATGAGCACCCAAAGGCGGGGCGCCAACATGGCGACGCACGTTCCGACCAGGAAGACCGCAATCCCAGCCAGGATCAACCGGCGCCGGCCGACCATTTCGCTGAGACGGCTGTAGACCGGCATCAGCACCATGTAGGGGATGGTGAAGGACATCGACAGCCAGGCCAGGTTTTCGGTCGAAGCCTGGAAGGTGTCGCGAAAAAGCGGCGACGCCACCCGCACCACCGACGACGCCATCGGCATGATCGACGACGGAAACATCAGGGCGATGACAATCAGCCACGCCTGCTCGTTGGACAGTCGCCGGAAATAGGCGCGGGTCGAAAGCCAAGTGGTGAACGGCAGCAGCCTGTGGAAATCCATCAGGGAAGACGCTCGCCGGGTTTGTGCGGGGCGAAACGATGGTATGCCGGCCCCCTGAGGACCGGCCCTGCCACCGCAAACCCAAGTCTGGTGCGCGCTGGGTTATTTGCGCCGGCCGCGTCTGGCGGCGTTGCGGGCGTACCGCCCCGTCAGTTGGGGAAGGGCCGGCTGCATGCGTCGTGCCGGCAGATCGTTCAGGACGGCTTCCAGATCGTCCACTACCATGCGGCCAATGTCCCACAGGGCTTCCGGCACGCTTCCGGCCCGGTGTGCGGAGAGGATGGCGTTGTCCACATTGCGGATGGGGTGATCGGATGCCAGCGGTTCTTCCGGAAATACGTCAATGCCGGCCCGGAAGCGGCCTTGCTGCAACAGGTCGGTCAGGGCATCGAAGTCCACAACGTGGGCTCGGCTCATCAAAAGGAACACGTCGTCCGGCCCCAACCGTTCCAACAACGACCGGTCAATCATGGCGGAGTTGTCCGAACTGGGTATCGCCAGCACGAACACAAAGCGGTTTTGCGACATCAGTTCCGGCAGCGACACCGGAGTGCAGCCCTGACTGCGGATGTAACCGTCCGACAGCCAGGGGTCATAGACCTGAATGCGCGGCCGAAACGGCTGTAGAAGCCGCCTCAGGTTTTGGGCCAGCCCCCCAAAGCCGATGAAGCCTACAGGTTTGTCGAAGAGGGTGAACGTGTCCCGGTTGCTGGCCCAGAGGTAGGTTTCCTTTCCGGCCCTGAAGTCCCGGTCCGCCGTTACGATGGTCCGGGCCGCCGCAATGGCCAGCCCCAGCGCCATTTCCGCGACCTGCGGACCGAACGCCGGCGCACATGACAGGTACTGGATGTGGCGCTGGTGGCAATACTCGTAGTCGAAGTCGGTCTGGAAGCCTCCGGACACCGAGAAAATGGCCTTCAGCCTGCGTGCCTGATATATGGAGTCACCGTATCGCCATTGCGAGCAGACCACGGCCTCGGCATCCAGCACTGCCGTCCGGGCCTCCGACTCCGGCATCGGTTCGTCCTGTCCCCACACGATGGAGCACAGATCCTCCAGGCGTCTGCGATCGAGTTCACTGAAGATTTCTCCCATCTTGCGGAACGCCGGGTCCACCACAACCTTGTGTTGAGCCATCGATAATCCTCAGGGACGGGTTGTACTTCGGGTCGCATCCAACATTCCCGGCGGACCCGTGTGCCGGACGGAGTTCATCGTATCAGACCATGCCCGCATCCCTTCCTTCGCCCGATATCGTGTTCGCCGGAACCCGCGGCCGGTGCTTCCCATGGTGTGCATCCCCATGACTTGACATCCAATTACATGCGAAACTACATCCAGATGCACCATCTTGGGTAAGATTCAGGGTTGTGAACAAACACGTGTGACTGTGCCGGATGTTTCGCCGGACGCACGCCGGCAAGCGGCGTTTCCGGGCCCAAACCAGCCACAGCAAGTTGCAGCGTATCCGGGAAGTTTGCCCCTGCCATGATCGAAGTTTCGCAATTGACCAAGACCTACGGTGCCATCACGGCATTGGATGCCGTGGAGTTCAGGATTGAACGGGGCGACATCGTGGGCCTGCTCGGCCCCAACGGTGCCGGCAAGACCACCCTGATTAAAATCATGACCGGCTACCTGCACCCCGATGCCGGTACAGTCCGCATTGGCGATATCGACGTGATGGATGATCCCCTGGCGGTTCAGACCCGTATTGGATACCTGCCGGAAAACGCCCCCCTGTATCCGGAGTTGACGGTCCAGGGCTACCTGCTCCTGATGGCCGACCTCCACCGCATGGAACGCGACCGCCATGTGGAGGCCGTGCTCGAAGCAGCGGAAGCGACCGGTCTGACGGACCGCCTAACCCAGAAGATAGGCACGTTGAGCAAGGGCTACCGACAACGGGTAGGAATAGCGCAGGCCATCATGCACAAGCCGGATTTGCTGATCTTCGACGAGCCGTCGGTGGGGCTCGATCCCACTCAGATCATTGAGACCAGAGCCCTGATTCGATCGCTGGCGGAGCACTCGACCATTATCTTCTCCACCCACATCCTGGCCGAGGTGGAGGCCCTGTGCGACCGGGTGTTAATCCTTCTCAACGGCAAGCTGCGCTCCAACGCTCGGTTGGACGAGCTGCAGGGCGCCACGGACGTGGTGCTGGTTCTTGACCGGGAGGAATCCGATCTCAAGCCGATACTGGCGCGTCATCCTGCCATCGGCGAAGTGCATCGACTGCCGGGAGCGAACGGCCAGGCCCGTTATCGGATTACCGCGGACGACGCCCAGGAGGTGAGCCCTCTTGTCTACCAGACTGCCGCCAAGGCCGGTTGGGCGGTACGCGAGCTATATTGCGAAACCGCGAGTCTAGAGTCCACCTTCAACGATCTGGCACTCCGGAACTGAGCCCCTGGCCGCCCTCGTCGAGACCGGCGGGGATCGTTTCGAGCCCTTTGTCCACACCCTTCGCCATCTCCTGCAATGAAGCATTTGCGTTCGCTTGTCGGCAAGGAACTGGAGAGCTACTTTGGCTCTCCCATGGCCCTGATCTTCCTCGGCGTGTTCCTGGTATTCACGCTGTACACCTTTTTCTGGGTGGAAGCCTTCTTTGCCGGAGGCCTGGCGGAACTGCGGGGTCTTTTCCGGTGGATGCCCATTCTGCTGATCTTCCTGATTTCCGCCCTGACCATGCGGCAGTGGAGCGAGGAACAGCGTTCGGGAACGCTGGAGACGCTGTTGACCCTGCCCGTGGGTTCGCTCACGCTGGTGGCCGCCAAGTTCGCGTCCGTGATGATCATGGTGGCACTGGCGCTGGCACTCACACTCCCCCTGCCCGTCACCGTGGCCAACCTGGGAAACATCGACTGGGGTCCGGTTGCCGCCGGCTATCTGGCCACGCTGCTGTTGAGTGCGGCCTACGTGGGCTTGGGCTTGTTTGCCTCGTCCCGTACCGACAACCAGATCGTCGCCCTCATCATCACGGTGGTCGTAGGCGGCCTCCTCTATTTCGCCGGCAGTACCACGGCCACCGAATTCTTGCCGCCGGCCATGGCCGATTTCCTGCGCGCCATCGGCACCGACAGCCGCTTCCAAAGCATCCAGCGCGGTGTGCTGGACCTGCGCGACCTGGTCTACTACCTGACCCTGACCGGCATGTTTCTGACCCTGAACGTACTGTCGGTACAGTCCATTCGCTGGAGCCGCGGCCACGACCGGGTCCGACAACGCGAGATCTTGTTGTCATCCCTCCTGATCGCCAATCTGGTCCTGTCGAACATCTGGCTGCATCCCCTGCGCTTCCTGCGCGTGGACGTGACGGAACAGCAGGAATATTCCCTTTCGGAAACCACGAAGACCTTGCTGGATGGCCTGGTCGAACCGCTCAAAATCACCGGATTCTTCAGTGCCAAGACGCATCCGCAGTTGGCCCCGGTGGTATCCGGTATTGCCGACATGCTGGCCGAGTACGACATCGCGGGCGGCGCCAACGTGGAAGTCCAGGTCCTAGACCCGACCACCGATCCCGACCTGGAACTCGATGCCACCCAAACCTACGGCATCAATCCGATCCCGTTCCAAATCGAGGAACGGTACGAATCGGCGGTCCGCAATTCCTACTTCCATGTGCTGATCCGCTATGCCGACCAGCACATCATCCTGCAGGTGGCCGATCTGGTGAAGGTGACCAACGACCGGGACGGCACGACCAACGTACAACTCGATACCTTGGAATACACCCTGACGCGGGCCATCAAACAGGTGGTATATGGCTTCCAGAGCGTGGAGGCCGTGCTGGACAGTTTGGGCGAACCCGTGATGCTGTCGTTCCTCGTGACCCCCGGCCAACTAAACGAGCAGGCCAATACCGACATGGAACTCATCATTGCCACCGGTGAGGAGCTGGCAGCCAGCTCGGAGTACTTCGAGTTCGAAGTTGTCAACCCGGACGCGGAAGGTGCCCGGTTCCCGCGCGAGATGCTGATCAACTCCTGGGGCCTTGAGCCCTATCCCCCATCCATGGTGTCGCCCAGCGACTACTACTTCCACCTGGTCCTGGATCTGGCAGGGGAACTGCACCTGATATTCCCCAGGGGCGGAATCTCGCGATCCTCAATCAGAACCGTGATCGACGAGACCATTCAACGAACCCAGCCGGGATTCCTGCGCACGGTCGGCCTCTGGCTGCCCCCCAATATTCCCACGCAGTCGATCCTGGGCCAGCAGCTTGACCCGTTGGCTTCGTGGAACACGGTACAGAGTTCACTCTCGTCCGAGTTCGAAGTGGAAGTGGTCGACCTCGAATCAGGACCGGTTGGGGATCACATCGACGTCCTGTTCCTGATCGCGCCCCAGTACATGTCGGAGTTCTCCCTGTTCGCCGTCGACCAGTTCCTCATGCGCGGCGGCTCCCTGATTGTGGCCGCCTCGAACTTCGGCATTGCACCCCATCCGCTGAGCGGAGACCTGTCACTGACCGGCACCCCGCTGAACCTCAACGAAATGCTGGCCCACCACGGCATCGTTGTTGAACCACTGCTGGTTCTCGACCTTCAAAACACACCTTTCCCGGTCAACATTCCGCGCCAGGTGGACAACCTTACGGTCAGTGAGTACCAGGCTCTCGACTATCCCTTCTTCGTGGATATCCGCTCGGACGCCATGGAGGGCAACCATCCGGCCGTGTCCGGCCTGCCTGCCGTCACCCTCAACTACGCTTCGCCGATTACCATCGACCCCGAACTCAACGCCGAGCGCGACGCGGTCACGCTCCTGTATTCCAGCGAGGACTCCTGGGTCACCGACGTGCCCGACATCCAACCCAACTTCGAAGCCCATCCAGACTTTGGTTTCGACGTGGCGCCGGAAGATGTGCGCAAGCGCCATCCCCTGGCGGTGACGGTCCAGGGGCGCTTCGACAGCTTCTTCAAGGATCGTCCCAACCCGTGGCTGGAGGAGGGCGCGGAATCACCGGAAGGTACGGAAAGCCTCCTGACGGATTTCAACGTCATCGAATCGTCCCCGCCCGACACCCGGCTGGCGGTCATCGGCAGTGCAGAGTTCCTGGACGACCTGATCCTCGACCTGATGCGCATCCTGGTACAGGACCAGGTCACCAACAACCTCCTGTTCGTGCAAAACCTGGTCGACTGGAGCCAGGAGGATGTGGAACTGCTTTCGATTCGGGCGCGGGGCAACACCATTCGCCTTCTCAAGCCCCTAACCCAGCAGGAACAGATCCGGTTCGAGGTCCTGAACTACGTCGTTGCGCTGTTGGCTCTTGTCGTCATTGCCGCCATCTGGCGGTGGCGCTCAACCAATCAGATCCCGCTTGACGCCGATCCCGGCGAGCGCATGCTGTAGCCTGCGCCCGTTTCCCGGTTGGCCGACACAATCCACCTTGATTCCGCGATGCAGACCATCACCAGCCTGTTTGTCAACCGCTCCCAACGGGACCTGTTCAACGTACTGGCCGTCCTGTTGCTGCTGCAGATCGCGGCCGCGGTGGCCCTGGTGGTTCCCTGGGATCTCCGCGCGCCCGAACGGGAACCCGTGCGCCTTCTGACTGGCATGCAGGATGCAACTGTCAGGGAACTGCAGATTGAGGACATGCAGGGCAACGTCATCCATTTGATTCGCGAAGACGACGGGGAATGGCGGTTCAACGACTTCGACGGCTATCCCGCTTCCAACATCCTAGCCAATCAACTGATCGAGGACATGGTCGAGCTGGACGACGCGCGGCCGGTGACACAGACCGCCGGCAGCCATGACCGGTTGAGGGTCGGCGAGGAGAATTTCGAACGGCGGCTTACGGTCACCCTGGTTACGGATGAGGAAGTCGTGGCCTATGTGGGCACGGCACCCCTACCCCGGGCCACGCACGTACGGGCGGCGGACCAGCAGGCGGTATACATCTCCACCGACCTGAAGCACCGGGAGGTTTCAACCCAAATCACGCGCTGGCTGGATACCATCTACTACTCGGAAGGACAGGGCGACATCCGAGAATTCAACCTGACCAATCCCAACGGAACCTTCAGCTTCAAGCGCGGCGAGGACGATCAGTGGATGATGGAAGGGTTGGCCGAAGGCGAGGTCTTCAACCCGAACAACCTCATCTCCCTGGTCACCACCGTGTCCACCATCAGCCTGACCCGGCCCTTGGGCAAGCAGGAACTGCCCGAATACGGAATGCTCAACCCACAGGCAGTTGCCACGTTCCGCGTCCAGGACGACGATGAAGACGAGATGGTGTCCATCGTGATCGGCGCCAACACCGAACGAGCCAATCGGGTCGTGATCAAATCGACCGAATCGGAATGGTTCGTGGAGGCCAACCGCTTCACGATTGACCGCCTGATCGAACGGACCCGCGACGAATTCCTCGTCAAGCAGCCCGAACCGGAACCCGCGGGCGAACCCATCCAAGAGGAAGTTCCGGCTCCTCCAGCGGAGCCGGAAGCAACCCCGGTAGAAAGCGAATAGCCTCCCAATCCGGACAGCTCCCTCCGCAGCTGCCATGTCCCCAGCCCCTGAAACCGGGCCGGATCCGCTGGACATCGAGATCCCAAACCACCTGCTCCGCTGGTTGGAGGAGCAGGAACTGGCCGCCCCGGGTGAGAAGATTGAAACCTCGGTGCTGGCCGGTGGCGTCTCCAACCGGACTGTCCGCGTGCAAGCCAGTGACCGCGACCTGATCGTCAAGCAAGCCCTGTCAAGGTTGCGGGTGGAGGACGAGTGGTTCAGTCCAACCGACCGCATCCTCACCGAGTTTGCCGCATTGGGGGTGTACGGCTCGCTTTTACCAGGTCAGGTGCCGGAGCCGGTTCGACAGGACCGGGAACGAAACATCATCGCGATGGCCGCGGTGCCGGAACCCCATGCGAACTGGAAAGCACGCTTGCTGGAGGGAAATGTTGATCCCGGTTCGTGGCAGGAGTTCGGCCGCATGCTGGCTCACGTCCACGACAGGGCCAGACCGCAGGTCGACCGGCTGCCGGCGCGCTTTCAGTCCAAGATGCACTTTCACTCGCTCCGGCTGGACCCGTACTATTTGGTGAGCGGCCTGCGGGTCCCACAAGCTGCCGACTTCATGCAGGAACTTGTGAACGCGGCAACGATCTCACGCAACACGCTTGTCCACGGCGACTATAGCCCCAAGAATGTCCTGCTGCAGGGCCGAAGGCTGTGGCTGCTGGACTTTGAAGTCAGCCACGTGGGCACACCCTGGTTCGATGTTGGTTTCGCACTTACTCATGCGCTGGCCAAGGCCCTGTGGTCGCCGCTGTGGCGTAGGCAGTTTCTGCAGGGAGCCAAGGCCTTCTGGAGTGGCTACCGGCAACGTTCCGGAAGGGCAGTTGCCCAGGATGGGGGTGAAGCCGCAGGGTGCAGGCACACTGTTGGTTGCCTGCTAGCCAGAGCGGTGGGCCGGTCCCGACTGGAATACTTGGACGATGCCCAGTTGGACCGCCAGTGTTCGCTGGCCCTGCGGCTGATGGCCAACCCTCCCTCCACCATCCCCGACTTGATCCGCGAGTTTGCCGGGTTGCTCGGGGGGATTTGATCTTCAACTTGCTGCAGGGAAGGTTCCGATGTTTACCATAGACGACCTGGAAGCCCATGAAATCCTGGATAGCAGGGGCCGTCCAACCGTCAAGGCGTCACTGCTGCTGTCATCCGGGCATTCCGGTACGGTGTCCGTTCCCTCTGGCGCATCCACCGGCATCCACGAAGCCCATGAACTACGAGACGGGGATCCGCACCGTTACCGGGGCAACGGCTGCCTGAAGGCCGTGAATTCGGTTCGGCACATCGGGGCGGAGACAGCCAGTCGGCCCTGGCGTTCCCAGCAGGAATTGGACAACTTCCTGATCGATCTGGATGGCACCCCCAACAAGTCCCGGCTAGGCGCAAACGCAGTACTCGCCGTCTCGCTGGCGTTCGCACGCGCGGTTGCCGGAGCGAAAAGCCAAAGCCTTTGGCGACACTTCGCGTCGTTTCGCACCGACGGCGCATCCATGCCCGCGCAACTACCCTCGCCCACCATCAACCTGTTCAGCGGTGGGGTCCATGCCGGAAAGCAGGTCGCGCTGCAGGATGTACTTGTCCTGCCGTTGCCGGAGCGCCCGATTGACGAACAAATGGCGGCCATGGCCGAAGTGTATGCCTGCGCGGTTGACCTGATCGCCCGCGACTACGGCCAACGCAATCTGACCGCCGACGAAGGAGGCTTGGCCCCAACCTTCAAGAACACCCATGAAATGTTGGCCCAGGCCGACGATTGCTGTCGCGCCGCAGGTTTGGAACCGGGGATCGACTACAAACTGGCAATCGATGCTGCCGCCAGCCATTTCCATGAGGACGGCCGTTATTACGTGGACGGCAAGGACCTGTCCACCGGGGAGTTAATCTCTCTGTATCGAACCTGGTGTCGGGCCTACCCAATGCACAGCATCGAGGATGGGTTGGCCGAAGACGACTGGACTGGCTGGCAGGAGCTGTGCGCGGAACTCGGCGATTCCACCATCGTCCTGGGCGACGATCTGCTGTGCACGAACCCGAACCGAATCAGGCGTGCGGCGGGGTCGGCCTGTGCCAACGCCCTTTTGCTGAAAGTCAACCAAATCGGGACGCTCAGCGAAGCGCGGGATGCCCTCGAACTGGCGCGCGGCTACGGTTGGCACGTGGTTGTGTCAGCCCGCAGCGGCGAGACCGAGGACGACTGGCTGGCCGATCTGGCGGTAGGTTGGCAGGCGGACAACATCAAGGTCGGTTCCATTACCCAGTCGGAACGACTGGCCAAGTACAACCGGTTGCTTTACTTGGGCAACCGCAAACCGTTTGATCCCGAAGCTGGACGTTTGGCCTGACAAAGGCAGTTGCGGCCCGGTGGCCGGAAGCCCCGGGGACAGGCGTATAATCCCACGCACCTTTACCCGCGCGATACGATCGATTTTGGCGCAGTGGCTTGACGCGTCGGACGATACTGCCATCCACCAACCCATGGACCCTTGCCCATGCCTGCCATTGCCCCTTCGGACCTCAACGACCTTGTAACCGGAATTCTGCATGGCTCGGGGCTGCCCGAGGATCAGGCCCGGCGCACGGCCGACCATCTGGTTGAATCGAACTTGATGGGGCACGACTCGCACGGGGTGCTGCGAGTCCCCGGATATGCCGAACAAATTGAAAAGGGCAGCATCAAGGCTCTTGGTTCCCAGATTGTGGAACGGGATTCGTCGGCGACGGCGGTCGTGGATGCCGACGGCAGCATCGGCATTCTCATGGCCTACGAAGCGATGGAAATGGCAACCCGGAAGGCCCAAGCGGTCGGCGTCGGGGTTGTGACCGTGCGCAGGGCCAGCCACATTGGACGGTTGGGTGCATTTCCCCCATTGGCCGCCGCCCAGAACTGCATTGGCATCATCATGCTTAATGGAGGAGCCCGTTTCGCGGCCCCCTTTGGAGGCACGGACCGTCGGCTTCCTCCAAATCCCTTGGCCATCAGTGCCCCCACCGATACGGACGCTCCCATGATGCTGGACATCACCACCAGCATGGTTGCCGGTGGCAAGCTGGAAGTTCTAACGGCGCGCAATCAGGAGGCACCGGAGGGTTGGCTCGTGGACGGCGAGGGCAACACCGTCACCGACCCCGCGCTGTTGCGCACGCCCCACGCTGCCATGCTTCCACTGGGCGGTGCCCTGGGACACAAGGGATACGGCCTGTCCATGATGATCGACGTTATGGCAGGAGCATTGTCCAGGGCGGGATGCAGCCGGGAAAACCCCACCCGGGGCGCCAGCGGGTTCCTGTGCATGGCCTTGCAAATTGAAGCCTTCGTCGACATGGACGAATACCGCACCGAAGTGCGTCATCTGATTGACTGGATCAAATCCTCCCGCTTGATGCCGGGAACGGATCAAATCTACCTCCCTGGCGAGATCGAGCAGCAGCGCATCAGGGAGCGGACTGCCAGCGGAATCCCGATCGAGGACGCGACCTGGAATCGCATCGTCGAGTCGGCATCGAAGTACGGAATACCGGTTCCCGCCTAAATCCAGTGCCCGGAGGCAAACATGGACGGCAACGGTCGTTTTGAACGGATTTTCAGGTCCCCCTACGCTGTGCCCAACGGCATCGCAGCCTGTCCGGACGGCGTTTGGGTTGTGGATCAGATCACGGACCGGGTGGCCCTGGTCAGCCTGGACGAACCCAACGAATACCAGGTAACCCATTTCCTGAAGGACTACCCCAGCGATTCGTCGAACACCAGCGGCATGTGCTGGCACGACGGGGATCTCTGGCTGGCAGCCAACGGGAGTTCGGACCTATGGCGGCCATCCCGTGAACAGGATGCGCGGAAAGGGGCCGGCGAGGTGTTGAGGATGGATACCGACACCGGCGCACTGAAGGAACGGCGTCTCCTACCCGGTGGCGGCGGCACGCACGGCATCGAGGTTGACTGCCGGGATCCGGACTACATCTGGCTGAGCACCTTGTCCAGGCAGACTCTCAGCCGGGTTCGCATAGCGGACTGGTCCGTTACCGCAACCATTCCGCTCCAGCACGATCGATCCCACGGTCTGGTCAGCACCGACAAGGCACTGTGGATCGTCTACACCAACGAACGGACCATCGTCGAGACGGATCCGGATACCGGCGAGCCCGGTCGGACCATCAACATTCCCGACAACATGCCGCAACCGCACGGAATGACGCGGCAAGGCGCCGACTTTCTGTACTGCGACGCGACCAGCGGTTGGATTGTGAGAGTCCACGACGTTATCGACGGCTGACGCCAACGGTACGTCGCGCGCTGCCCTACGATATCCGGTAGTTCGGCCCGGGAGGAATTTCCGATGTGCCGTGTCGGCACGGGAACTGTCGGCAGGCCAGAAACGTTCCTGACTTTCGTGACCCCATGGCAACGCCCTCAAAGGGAATCGGGTCCGCCAACTCCATGACCCAACAACTATCGCCATCCGGGCGGAATGCGGGTTTCGGGAACCAGTGTCGCGTCGGGTGTGGGGCATGCTGCGTCGCCATCAGCATTAGCACCACAATTCCCGGTATGTCCGGACCCAAACCGGCAGGGGTGCGTTGCATCCAACTGACCAGCGACAACCGCTGCCGGTTGTACGGCAAACCCGAACGGCCCGACGTGTGCCGCGCGTTCCAGCCGTCTGCCGAGATTTGTGGCAGCACCAACGACGAGGCGATGCGCAACCTGATTGAACTGGAAGCACTAACCTCCTCGTGACACGCCTTCGGCATTGCGAAGGCGTTGGCCAGGCTACCGAGCAAGCAACCACTTCCCACCCGATTTGTCGGCATGGCATCAGGCCAAGGGCAGCAACGATTCGGCCGACCGCGGCCGAGATCAATACTGGATCAGGCCTTTATGTCAACCATGTGGGCGGTTTTTCCTTGTAACCTTCACCTTGGGTTTGGGCCCTGCACCGCGGTGCGGTGTTGTCGATAACTGCCGATGTCGTTTTGCCTTCCATCGAAGACCGAACCATAGCTGAACCAAATTGGACCAACCAAACCATCTGGACCGGTGACGGCTACCAACAACTCTCGCCCAAACCACACTATGTGCTATCTGTAGGAACCAGTTTCTCCACCCGCGGACGCAACGCACCAATCACGGTCTCGAAAGCTGGCAGGTCTGACACCAACGGGCCAAGCCATTGCTCCCAGGTCTCTTCGACATTCACAAGCATGCGCTCATCGAAGAAATCGTTCGGGCCTGTAAACGAAACGTCCCGGACCGCGCATTTCTCTCGGAGCAACAAGTCGAAGTCTGCCAATTCCATCCGGTCCCCATAGGTATCGAGCACACACCAGAGGTCGTAGTAGTCGCGGGCGCGTGAACGGCTCCAGCCGCGCGCCCTGAATAGGGCCGCCTGCTGGAGCAGCGCCCGTAGCTTCTCGGCAACGGTCTCCTCAAGGGAATACACTGGGACCTTGACGTTCAAGGGTTCTCCATACGCGTGGATGACCCGCCTGTTCTTCGGGGTCCACAGGATGCTTTCGTCCACGGTGATCTCGATCATGACGCGGGTCTGGATGCGGCTGTGCCAGGGAAACCGCGCTCGAAGAATGAAAGCCTCCTGACCTCCTGGATGCGGCTCCCTCTCCGTGTAACGCTCGCAGAGGATCTCTACAGGCGCGTATTCGTCCAGTAGCCGAACCGCAGTCTCGCACGATTCCCCTACCAGCCTCTCCATCTCATCGCCTGTAGGAACCTCCTCCAGCGCAGAGAAATCCAAGTCTTCGGAGAAGCGGTAGTCGCCGAAGTAACACTTCCTTAGAGCCGTTCCGCCTTTGAACACCAGCGTGTCACGGAGCGCAGGCACTTGGGTGAGACCAGCCAGCACCCAAGACTGCAGATAATCCCTTTCGAGCGCTTCCCAAGGAATGCCCAGATGCTGCCGCGCTTCCTGTAGCCGTGTACGAAGGGGTCTCACGCCTCTACCATTCCCGGCAAGTTCTCCTGGACCATCCAGCGGCTGTTGCACGATCCCTTCCGGGGTCCTGTGGGATCGAGCCTGCAGTAACCCTTGATGGGCAGCTCCGTCAACACCGCCAATTCAGACTTGGGAACGCCCTGGGATTCCAGTACCCATCCCAGACGCTTGGCAGTCGTCACTCCCAGTCTGACGGCATATTCCGAGATGAGTTCGGTATTCAACCGATCCATGCCGACTTGTACTGCGTGCAGCACTTCGGCGAATCCCCCACAGTACCGGGGCATGGAAAGGCCATCCAACAATGTGCGCTCCAGATCCGTTATGGGTACGCGAACCTCGCCGATCCACTGCTGCCCGCCGCCAAAGAAGCGGTCGGGTTTGACCTGGATGAACCTGTACAACGTATCTCCTGCCTGGAAACCGCTTCCGGGCTTCTCCGCCCTGTCCTTCCTCGGACGGGGAATCCAGGCGTCCGTGGTGGTAAGAACGAACACGTCCCTCGGTATCTGCTCTGTCAACCCGTGATAGTGCAGAGCCGACCAGTGGGAGATCATGGCTGGAGAGACGAGGGCCGCGGCGACTTCGAATTCATGGGCGGCTACAACCCCGGGCACCATGGAAGAGAGCGCGTAGAGTCCTCGGCGAAGCGACACGATCCAGTTGTTCCTACGGAGGTGGTGCAAGGCTTCGACAAGGTAGGCGTCCTGCAGGCCGACGCGGGGTGCCAGCTTCCTGGCCCTGTCAGTTGTAAAGATGCGGTCTCCCTCATAAGCAAGGAGCCGGACCAACTCGATGCCGACAAGGGATTGCTTGGGCTTTGTACCGACTGCCATTGAAGCTTCCAAGGATTGCATCTGGACGAACAAGCGGCTGGTTTGAAAATTTACAGCAAAAGTTGGACAGTATCAAAGGATCTGTGACCTTTGGGGGAAGATAAGAAGTTAGGGAATAGATAGCATCATCTTCTGCGGCTGTGTTGGGATGAATGACAAAACCGGCTAGGGTCCGCAGGACCAACTCCAGGTTGTTGCCAACCATACCCCCACGCCGTGAGGCCATCCGCATTCAAGACCACGGCCGTACAGGCGAAAGCATCGGCCCGATCGGACGATGGAGGAAGTGTGCCTACGTCGCATACCCTGTGGCACCTGCGCCTGAAGAACCAGTTCACCAGCAGGGGTATAGACAATCCCTCTCCCGGACCCAGGTCTAGTTACAGTGGTAATTCACAGGGTGGTGGCCGGCCGCCGCCGGTAGTGGCAGCACAGGCCACCCACTGGTGCCGGCGGTGCCAGTCGGACCAGACCAGCACCTGCTCGAGGTCCGCGATCACGGGCAGCAGCAGACGCCGCCACAGCCGCCGGATTTCGGGCACGGTCAGCCCCCGGCCAGGCCGCAGGCCCGTCGGAAAGCCGGCAGGCGGCCGGCAACCCGGACCAGGGTGGGCACGTCGCAAGCTGGGGGCCCCACACGAGATAGGCCGGCCACTGCTGCGGCTGCGCGCAGGCGCGCCGGAACAGCAGGCAGTGGCCCCTGTCCGCGTCCGCCGCTTCGGCCGGCACCCGACACTGCCCGTCGTACCCGCGTGCGCCCTTGCGGCCTGGCCCCGCGCGGAGCCGCTGCCAGTCCGCCTCGGCCAGGGCCGCATACCCCCCCCACCTCGTGCCAGCCAACCCGGAACGTTTCGTGCACCGGCACCACCAGCAGGTAGGCCTGGCCCCGGACACGCCCTTCGCGACCAAGCCGCAGCTGGCCCGGCGGCGGCTGGCGCGGGCCCTGGCAGCCGGGCCGCCCCTTGGCCTGGAAGCGGAGCCACGCCTGGGACGGCTCTGTGCTGCCATTACCGCCAGCGCGCGCAGACGAATACTTTACAACTGTAGTGCTAGCAAAAGAGGGTTCCGAATCCAGCTGGCTACCGCCATCGATCCGATGACCGGTCACCTTTGGTGGCAGTGGCAGAACAACATGCCCGGTGCGAAGATAGTCCGCCTCCGCGGGGCTTGGATGGCCGCCCCCGCATTGACGGCTGGATCTGGGACGGAGCCGCCGACCGTCTGAGTGCGAACCCGCAGCTAGACCGGCCCCGAGTGGTGCAACTGTCCTACACACCCCAGTTGAAGTCCGGTGGAACGGTTCTCCCAGGAGCTTTGTCAGGGAGCGTATGCATCGCTGGCGGCCAGGCAGAAGGCTTTGGAGGCAGTGCCGCAGAACCCGGCAGGCCGATTGGCCCGGGTGTGCCGCCTGTACGGCTGGGACTGGATCCGGGAGGCCCAGACAGCCTTGCCCGCGGATACTCAAGTCGCATTGCAAAGCGTTACTAACTTCAAAACGTATCAGGCCTGCGAGCGCCCAAGACTCCTCGGACTATTCCTGAGGAATCTGAACAAGGGCTGAGCGGGAGCGAACGTCAGCCCTTTTGCACCCAGCCGCCGTCCACGTTCAGCACCTGGCCCGTCACATTGACGGCCCGGCACAGGTACAAGGCAGCCTCTGCAATGTCTTCCACCGTTTGCGGTCTACGTAGCGGCACATTGGCATCCAGTTTCTCCTGTATCCAAGTGGCATAGTCCGGACGCTGCGCGGCACCGAAGCGGGCCACGTTGGCCCGATAAACCCGTTCCTGCATGGGTGTGTCCACGATTCCGGGAGCGATCAGGTTGCAGCGAACCCCGAATTCGGCCATATCCAGGGCCATGACCTGCCCGAAATTGATCAGCGCGGCCTTGGCGGCGCTGTAGGGAGGATCGTTGCGGGCGCCAAACTGCCCGGACACCGAGGCCAGCAGCACGAAGCTCCCGTCGCCTCGTTGGACCATGGGTTCGACGAAGGCGTGGGCCACATGAACTGCACCCAGGGTATTGACCTCGAATATCCCCTTCCAGTCCGACGGGGCCAACCGCCAGAAAGGGAACCCCGACTTGCCGGAACCCAGCCCCACGGCATAGAGCACATGGTGGACAGGGGCCTGCACCTCGCACTTCTTGGCCACGGCTTGCACCGCGTCCCAGTCCGTGACATCGGCCCTCAGGCTGTAGCCGTGCAGTTCCGCAGCCACAGTTTCGACCTGCTGATCCCGGTCCACCAGGGTCAACTTCGCTCCGACGTCGTACAGGGCCCTGGCAATGGCTGCGCCGATACCCCTCCCCGCCCCGAACACCACCGCATGACGGTTGGCTATCTGCGACATAGTTGCGCTGTCCCGTAGTGTCCTGGTACTGACTTCAGCCGGATGCGATGAGGTAGCCGGTGGCGGAAACCCGTCGGTGGAGTTCAACCAGCTCCGGGTCGTCCCCGACATCGATTATGGTGGTGGTCACCCCCGGCATGAGAACGGGCAGAGTTCCCCTGCGGAAGAACGCCCAAACTGCCGACGAGTTGTGGGAATTGTTCGCGAAATGCACCGTGAGGCCATCCGGTTGACGATAGGTAACGATGCGCGGCGGAAGGTCAATTTCGTCGCCGCGTGCCTTGAATCTGGATAGCGCTTCTCGGTCAAGATCCACACCAAGTCCCGGTCCGTCCGGCACGGTCACGAGTCCGTGTCGCACTTCAAGCGGATCCGTCAAGAGATCGTGTTCGTATATGCCGGTGCACGTGATGGCGGGCCACTGGGCGTGGGAAAGCACCGAGCCGATGTGCGCCGCCAAGGCAGCGGTTAGACCGGTGCCCACCATTTGCAGGAAGAAGGGCTGTCCATATGCCGCAGCCGCGTGTCCGCCGCGCATGACAGCGGAAACCCCGCCCGCCATGACGTACCCGTCACATCCGCCGTGGTCAATGCGGAGCGCAAGTTCGTCCGAGTAGTGATGGGCTACCGGACAGGTAATGGCGTCGCGAATGGCCTTGTTGCCGCTGGAGTCAGCAGCCGGGATTGGCCCCTCCACAAGCGCCATTTTCGGAAACCGGTCCTCCAAATGCCTCAGCACCGGGATGGCGCGGGGCGCGGATAACAGGAAGTCGTTCCAGTCCGTATCGATTTCAAACGTGTCCGGCGTGGCATCGCTGATCAGGTCAAGGGTCTCGACCACATCGAACCAAGGCCGCGTCTTGATCTTCATGCTGGTGTAGCCGTGTTCGATCGCCCACAACGCCTCCTGTCGATACAGACCAGGAGGCATGTCGTGGCCCCAGTGGGACACGGGACAATGGGTTCTGCAGGGTTCGCCCAGCAAACGGGAGACTGGCACACCCGCTTCCTTGCCTGCGGCATCCAACAACGCCATCTGCAGTCCAGCACCCAGCCGGTCCTGCCACATGAGTTCGAACGGGTTGCCGCCGACTACGGCCTGATGGTCAACGGAACGGCCCCACGTGTAGTTCTGGATTGTCTCGCCCGTGCCGATGGCCCCGGACTCCAGTTCAACGATCGTCACTTCGACTTCGGACCAGGCATGGATCAACGCCCTCTCCATCTCTCGGCGGATGGCTTGCCGGGTGGGTACCCACAACAGGTGAGTCTCAACGGAGACGATGCGCGATTGGCTCATGGGAAAATGCCAGCGTGGACGTAAGGTGCAGGCGGGGGCGGCCGGACCTTCGGCAAGGCCGGTACGCAACGGTGCAGTGAGTTGCCTGGCACCGCGATTCTACTCAAACCAGGACGGCTTCCGACTGCAGCACTTCCGTTCGCAGTCGAACGTCACCTGGCGGTCCAGCCGCCATCCATGACCTGCGTGGATCCTGTGATGGATCGCGCATCCGGTCCCACCAGGAACAGTGCCATCTGGGCCACTTCCTTCGATTCCACCAAGCGTTTGACCGCGGCCGGTTCCAGTATGACGCGTTCGACCACCTCCGACTCCGGCATGCCGCGGATACGCGCCTGATCCGCGATCTGGTTCCGTACCAGGGCCGTGTTGACGTATCCGGGACAAATGGCATTGACCGTGACACCGTAGGCGGCCACTTCCAACGCCGCCGTCTTGGTCAAACCCACCAGACCATGCTTGGCCGCGATGTACGCACCCTTGAACGGACTGGCAATGAGGCCGTGGACAGAGGCAATGTTGATGATGCGGCCCCATCCCTGTTGCTTCATGCCCGGGAGAACCGTTTTCATCAACTGAAAGGGGGCCGTAAGCATGACTTGGATGAGCCTGGACCACATGTCGTCGGAAAACTCATCAATGGCACTCACGTGTTGCAGACCGGCGTTGTTGACCAGGATGTCGATTGGGCCGAAATCCGCAACCACCCGGGAGCTCAGGTTGCGCACCGCTTCCATGTCGGACAAGTCGGCCTCGACAAACGAAGCACCGATGGCCTCCGCCACTGCCTCCGCTGCGGGATCGATGTCGGTCACGATGACCCTTCCGGACTTGGCGGCGAATGCCGTAGCCACCGCTTCGCCGATTCCTCGGGCCGCACCGGTCACCAGCACGGTGGTGTCGTTCGCAATGGTCATGGATTCCGGATTCTCCTGCCTGGCGCTCATGGGGAACCGGGATTCACAGTCGACACGGGGCAAGTACCCGAGTGCGTCGGGCGACCGGACATCCTGATTGGGCCGTGTGGTTGCCAAGTCAGCAAAACGGGCCGGGCAGGCCGCATGGTTCCACGCGAAAAGATGGCAACGGGTTCGCGGGCGGATACGCTCCATGTACCCGCCTGCAGGCAGGCCAGCAGCACCGTCAACACCTCCATGTAGGCAAGGTTCATGCCGGGGCAGCGACGGGGACCGCCGCCAAACGGAATGAAGGCGTACCCTGCGTCCTTGGCTGCAGCCGGATCCAGGAAGCGCTCCGGATCGAACACATCCGGGTTGGACCAGTGTTGAGGGTTCCTGTGAATCAGAAATGGCGAGATGTTGAGCAGATCCCCTTCGCGCACCACCAGGCCGGACGGCAAGGTATCCGACTCCAGGGCCACGCGCCGAATGGCCCAGCCGGCAGGGAACAACCTCAGGGCCTCATCAACGACGGCACGGCCGTAGCGAAACTTGGCCAGATCCTGAAGGGTCCAACTTCCGTCCGCAGGGAATGCCAAACTGGCTTCCTGCAACCGCCGCGCCACATCCGGATGTTGTCCAACCAGCAACAGAATCCAGCAGATGGTGGCCGACGTGGTTTCGTAGCCGGCCAAGAGCAGCGTTACCAGGTCGTCGCGCACCTCCTGTCTGGTGAACTTCGCCTCGCCGGATTCTTCATCGTGCGCCAGACAGTAGCCAAGCACCGTCTGGTCATCCATGGTCCCTGCATCGATCCGGTCGTACACGAACCGGTCAATGGCGGCCAGATTCGAGTGATAGGTGCGGGTCCACGGCCACGCCCGGGAGGTCAGGATTGATGGCAGTGCGGACTGCCAAACCTGCTGGGACACAAGATTGTCGAAGGATTCCAGAAACCTCCTCCATCCCTCCGGCCGTTCCGCTCCGAACAGAGCGGTGTAGATCACCCAGCGGGTAAGGGCGACGGCCGCTTCCTCGACCGTGGACGACGAACCCTCCACCAGCCTGCGCACGGCTTCCCGGGTGCGGGCCTGAACCAAAGGGAAGTATCGGGCCAACTGCCGATGGTTGAACGCCTGCTTCAGTTCACGCCGATGGTGACGCCAAGCCGGACCTTCGGAGTTGGAAATCCCCTCCCCCAGAAGCCTTTCCGTTGTGTCCAGTCGCTTGCCATAGGCCTTCGCCCGGTCCTGCATGACATGCTTGACATCCGCCAGGTCGCTGATGACCGTAATCCGAACGGACCCGATCCGGAACCGTGCAATGTCTCCCTGGAGATGCCACTCCTGCTGAAAGAGGTTGTGCAGGTTTCCCCGCACCAGATACCTGATCGCCTGGAGGGGGTTGATCAGACGATACGGCGGATCCCTTGTCATGGCCGGACTCAACTGACCTGCCCGTTGGTCACGGCCACCACACCGTCGCCTGCAGACCGGGATGCCCAAGGCGCGGCAATGCTGGCCGTGAACTCGCCTCCCGGATCAGGACGGGGCAAACACCAGATCGCAGGCCTCGGCAGGCATCCAGTGCGCGTCCTGGCCGATCCACTTCACGTTGCATCCAATGGGATTGGTTAACGGCTGCGAGACAGGTTGGCCCGAAGTATGTTCCGCCAGCGCCCTTTGCAGGTCGTTTACGGTGGCCTTGTCGCCTTCGCGTGGATTGTCGATGCCGCGCCCGGTATAGACCAGCTTGCGCTCGCCGGTGAAGACATAGAAGTGGGGAGTGCGCAGGGCACCATAGGCCAGCGCGGCCGATTGTTCCTCGTCCCTGAGGTAGACCCACGGAAAGCGATGTTCGGACATGCGCTGCACCATGCCGTCGAACCCGTCGTCGGCCGCGACGTGCACGCTGTTGGAGTTGATGCCGACGAAGCGGACGCCCTGATCCTTGAATTCATCGGCCGTGGCACGGGTATTTTCGTCGGACCCGATTACAAAGGGACAGTGATTGCAAGTGAAGAAAACGACCAGCGTGTCGACACCGTCGAAGTCGGCGAGCGAGTATTCCTGGCCGTCCGTGGCCGGCAGCTTGAAGTCGGGGGCCGTTTGGCCCAGTTCCAGTGTGAACGCCATGATGTGGCTCCGTGTCCAGTGTGATACGGGTGGATTATAGGCCGCGGCGCCAACGGGTTCGTCCGTTCCGGACCGGGTGCCCGGGAAGGTGTTCTGCTATTCGTAGCGCAGGGCTTCCGCCGGATAGATCCGGGTGGCCTGCCAAGCCGGAAATGCCGTAACTGCGACAGAAAACAGATAAGTGCCCCCGGCCAGCAACAGGATGGACTGCCACGGGATCCCAAGTGGTTCGTCAGTCGCAAACGTGTAGAACGCGCCAATCAACTCGCTTCCGGTGACCATGCCGATGGCCGTACCCACCAGAATCCCGGACAGGGCCACGAAACTGGACTCCAGGATGAACATCCAGGCAATGGCGGCCGTGGGCATGCCGATGGCCCGCAGCATGCCTACCTGTTGCCGCCGCTCCACGACAGTGCGGGCACTGATCACGGCCAGTCCGGCCAATCCCGTGATCAGTCCCAAGGCCAGGAACCCCTGGAACAGCTGCAGCATGCCGCGCAGGATGGCCTGGGTGACGGTAAAACGATCCGACATGAGCGAGGCGTTGAGACCGCCACTGAGCAGGGAACGCTCGGCGGCTTGGGCTACGGCCCGGGCTTCGTCTTCGGTGAGTCCCTCCCGAACCTTAATGTAATGCGCATCCGGAGTTGGCGGACGGGAGGTCAAGACCGGAAACACACCGCGATTGACCAGAATGTCGGAATGGGCCAGCATGGGTCCGTCCTCCAAGGCACCGATCACCTCCAGTTCAACCGGTCCCAATGCATCCGCGTCGGTCAAGGACAACTTGACGGTCAGGGGCGGGAGTGTGTTCCCGTCCAAGGCGTTGGCCAACGGAGTCGTGGCCGAGTCGGATTCCAAGTCATCGCCTTGCCACAGTTCTTCCACCAGCCAGTGTTCCATGATCGCGACATCGGTTCGGGCACCGAGAGCTGCCCACGCGTCCGCATCGGTTGCATACTTGGGGGCACGCCATCGCAACGAATACAGTTGAGCAGCCTGACCTGTATAGGCCGCGTCCACACCGGAAACTGACGTGCCCCATTCTTCGCGACTGTGGGGAGCTTGCTGCAGGGGCTCGATCTCGGCGAAGTCGGCAACGATGGACGACATCAACGCCACATCGGACAGAGGGAAGTCCTCCCGTTCTTTCGCCTCCGTTTCCAGATCGTGGATGGGATCGAAGAAACTCAGCGGCCCGGTTGTCAACTCGATGTCGAAATTGGCGTTGAGTTCGGCCTCGGGCGCCGCGGCCGTATTGGTTGCCTTGATGACGTAGGCCATGACGATTACGGACAGGATCACGGTCGCAAACAGAAACATGACGGTCCCCGTGCGAAATCGATTGCCCAGGGAATAGGCGATGGCCAGGCGAACGGATGCCGCCACCTTGCGCAGAGGGGCCACAAGCCGGGTTGCCAGCATGGCCACGGGCGCCGCTCCGGCCTGGATGACGAAAATCGCGCCCAGCAGGGAAAACGGTGCAGACAGAATCTGATCCAATAGCATCCAGCCTGGATCGAGGTCGCCATCCATGACTTCGTCAAACCTCAGCCAGGGATAGGCCCAGATGGCCAGCCAACCCACACCCAGCAACGCGACCGGCGCGGTTTGCCTCAATCGCCCGGGCACGCCGGTCCATACAAGAGGAAAGTAGATCGTCAGGGCCAAGCCGCCAGTCAGCAATGTCGCGCCCCACCGGACTGACATCCCGGTACCCTCAATCCACCAACGGCTCAAGAGCAACGCTGCTCCTCCAACCAGCAGCAGTACAGCCGCGGTTGTCAGGGCAACCCAACGGGTCGTCTGACCTCTTCGCCGCAGGGTTCCTTCCGGGAGATTGCGAATGGCCGTCACGATGGAAACCCGACTGACGCGTATCGACGAGGTCAGGATCACAGACAGGGTCAACAGAAGCCCCAGGCAAAAAGCCACCACCAGTGAAGACGCAGAGACGGACCACTCCAGATTGAACAGGAACTCCGGTCCCCTGAACTGTCTGCTGATGGTGGACAGCAATCCGGTCAGGAAATCGATCATCGCCCAGGAGACAAGCAGGCCCAGGCCCAAGCCCAGAACACAGGCGGCCAAGTCGTACACCAAGCCTTCGGTGACAAACATCTGAACCATGGAGCTGCGGCGCATGCCCAGGGCCCTGACGATGCCCAGTTCCGATCGGCGTTCGGCCGCCAGCATCACGTAAATCAGGAAGATCAGGACCAGGCCGGCCAAGATGGAGAAGGTGCCGGACGCCGTGAACATGGACCCGAAGGCCACACCTGCGACACCGGCTCCCTGGACCGCCAGTTGCTTGCTCAACGGGGTGAGTACCTGGAACCTCTCAAGTTCCGCAAACCTTTTGACCAGAGCTGATCTGGAGGCGGAATCCAACTCCAGGTCCAATATCCACTCCCGCACGGCGGCGCTGGCCAAGGCGGTCCTCAGTTCCGAATCCGTCACGGTGGGAGCCGGGTCCGCATCGTCGCCCGAGCCCGAATCCTCAGAGTCCGCGGTCCAGGCTGCCAGCGTGCCAACGTGCTGTCGGAAGTCGGTCGACCCCGAGAAACTTTCGGCGATGTCCACCAGGAAATCAGGCGCCCCATCCATCTCCAAGAGTGGATTGATTGCGGAAGTACTTGCCAATTGAATGGCGGCTTTCACCTCCGAACGAGCAAGTATCTGCATTACCCCTGCAAACTGTTCGTCGTCGAGGGACAGTTCCCGCAGCCGCTGATTGACCGTGTCCGTCAACGCCATGCCCTCTTCCTCGTCGCCGGCGAACGACACGAGGACGGCATTGTTCCGTTCAGGCATGAACAACAACCGGCGCGCCTCTTCGAGGTCCATCATTACGACGGGTCCAAGCAAGCCCAAGGGTCCCGACTCCTGCACAATGCCTCGGACACGGTAGGGAACCGGAATCGGCCCGACAAACACTTCCAGCAGATCGCCCGGCCGGGCGTTCAACTGCTGCGCTCCCAGCTGGTTCAGGTACACGTCGCCCTGCCGGACTTGCAATCCCACCTGGTTCAGCTGCTCGTCCGTTCGCCCGAGCAGCGTGTTCAGGTTCAGGAACTGGAACAAGTTCAGATTCTCGGGAATCTCGATGCCCAAGGCCTCCAGGGTAGGCAGGTCCACGACTGCGTCCGGATCGATTCCCAAGGAGACCAGATCCTGGTCCGTAATCCCCAGACCCTCCAGGCTGAGTTCCGTAATCCCTTGTTCCGCCAGGAACGACGTGTCCAGTCCAAGATCCGCTAGGGTCTGAAGATCAATGCGGACATCCCGCAGGGATACCGATTCACCTTCCAACTCCGTTGCCAGGAACCAAAGGGCGGCCGCTCCGGCCAGTACGGGTGCCGCCGCACTGTCCCCAAGATCGCCCTCGACCACTTGCATTACAGTGGCGGCGGTATCGGCTACCGTACCGACCACAGGCGACATGATGTTGCCGACACCAGGTTGCAGCAGGTCCATGCGCACGGGTGCTCCCGATATGTCGTGCAGACCGAACTCGGAAGTGTATTCGTCGTCAACGGCAAAGATGAACCCGATGGGCTCTCCTTGACCCGTAGTTGCATTGCGCACCACCGAAGGGAAAAAGATGGCCCCGGCCATCCCGTCAATCAACGGTTCGTCCTCGGATGCGGCGCGCAGGTTGCCGTAGTCCGCAAGGGTTATGCCCGGCAGACCTTCCTCGACCAGCTGGACAATACTGTCGGCATCACCGTCAGCCAGACCCTCCAGCAACTCCACGAGGTTCGTGTCCTGCTCGGAGGAGTCTTCGTCGGCTTCAAAGTCGTCGTCCTCCGCAAGCTCCAACAATGTTCCCAGGAATGCCGGGGAAATCACCTGATCGACATGGCCGTAGGCCTCAACGACCTGGTTGCGCAGGGAATGGTTCAGGGTATCCCCAAGGCTCAAGGCGGCCGTGAAAATGGTGGTGCTGAGCGTCAGGCCGACCACGATCAGGAATGACTGCAAGGGACGCCGGGGAATGTTGCGCAGACCCAGCCGGGCCAGAATCGGACTTCGCACCGACAGCGCAACCATCAACAGCCCAACCAGAATCAGTGCGGCCGCCATCCACAGGGCGGCGGGTTGCATGAAGTTCATGTTGTGTCCGGTTCGTTCCCGGGTGTTGCACCGTCCTTCCAGCCGCCGTCAGCCGATGGGTCGTCTCCCACACTGGACATACCCGCGATGCCCGCGGCCTCCTCGGTCGCAGCGTCGGGTTCCGTGCCTGGATCATTGGAATCTTCCGCGGCGGTGGTCAAGCCGTTCCGGTCGGGCACCATCCGGCCGTTCGCCATGCGTACCACCCGATCGCAGAAGTCCCCGACCTTGAAATCGTGCGTCACAATCACAAACGTCTGGGCGTGTTCCGCATTCAAGCGGCGCATCAGATGCAGGACCTCCAGCGATGTGTCGTCGTCCAGATTGCCGGTGGGTTCGTCCGCCCAGACAATGGCAGGCCGGTTCGCCAGTGCCCGGGCAATGGCTACCCGCTGTCTTTGGCCTCCAGACAGTTGTGCCGGCCGGTGGTGCTTCCAGTCCGACAGGCCAACCGCGTCCAGCATGCCTAGGGCCTTGTGGCGAGCCTCCCGGCCGTGGACACCATTCACCAACAGGGCCAGTTCCACGTTCTCGGCGGCACTGATGACCGGCAGCAGGTTGTACGACTGAAAGATGAAACCCATGTGTTCGGCCCGGTACCGCGTCAGATTCCGATCGTCAATCTTCTCGAGCGACTGTCCCTCGATCACCACCGACCCGTGGTCGAAGGTGTCCAGTCCCGAAAGGCAGTTGAGCAGTGTTGTCTTCCCACAGCCCGAAGGCCCCATCACGGCTACCATTTCGCCGGCCTGGACCGAGAAATCCACCCCCCGCAGGGCTTCAACCTTGGAATCGCCAATGAAATAGTCCTTGCGGACATCGGTTGCGTTGATGATGGGTGGGTTCACGAATGGACACTCCGGAAGTTGTTGGTGGACACTCGATGCAGTGCCAAGGGCACCAGCCCGTGTGCACCTGCACATGGCAGCTTGAAGGCGGCGTACCAACCCGCCGTCTTCCATGCCGGCCACGCCTTGTTGCGAAACCACGGGCACCATTGTGGCCCAAACCCTTGCCCGCGCATGTAGGTGTAGCCAACCCGGACACAGGAAGGCTGCGCCGGAACCGCGAGATTCCAACCCAAATGAATGCAGGTAAGATCTCCGAACACCACTACTCGCATGGAGGACAGACAGACCATGGCATCGGTCAAGCGCAACGAAACCGTAGAACTAACGTTTGAAGCGGAGGTTCAGGTTGCGAACCCCATGCGTGAAATCGAACTCAACGTCACGTTCCGCGAAGAAGGTGGCACCGAGGTCGTCCTGCCCGGTTTTTGGGACGGTGGGAGCACTTGGAAGGCCAGGTTTGCCTGGCCCCGGGACAGTGAGTGGCAATGGACCGCGTCCAGCAGCCCGGAAGTTGCCGGCCTGCACGGCCGGACCGGAGCATTTTCGGTCGAGGGGACCGATGACTCCACCGGCTTGTCGCTCAGGGGACCCATTTGCATTGCCGACGATGGCAGGCACTTCGCCCATGCCTCGGGCACCCCGTTCAACTGGCTAGGTGATACATGGTGGATGGGCCTGTCGCGGCGGCTGCCGCTTGAAGGTCTTGAATTCCTGCTTGAGGACCGCGTCGCAAAAGGGTTCACGGTAATCCAAATCATTGCCGGCCTCTATCCCGACATGCACTGGTACGACGAGCGCGGGATGGGCGACGGCGGCTATCCGTGGGACCAGGACTTCAATTCGATCAACCCCGCGTACTTCCGTGAAATGGATCGGCGCATCGGCATGCTGGTCAACGCAGGGCTCTCCCCTTGCATCGTCGGATTCTGGGGATATTTCATGGACTTCGCCGGTCCGGACGTGTTGCGCCATCATTGGCGCAATCTCGTTGCGCGCTATGCCAGTCTGCCCGTCACGTGGTGTGTTGCCGGCGAAGGCCTCATGCCGTTCTATGTGGACGCCCATCGGATCGAGGACATGGATGGCTGGCGCAGGACACGCAGCGCCGCCTGGTCCGCCATGGCGACCTGGATTCGCTCCCAGGACGGCTTCAAGCGCCCCATCACGATTCATCCCACCGACTTTGGCCGGCAACAGGTGGACGATCCCTCCACCATCCACTTCGAAATGCTCCAGACCGGACACCAGGGGTTCCCGGCCCTCTCGAACACCATCAACATGCTCGAGTCTTCTCTGGCCAAAGAGCCCGAAATGCCCGTGATCATCAGCGAGGTGTGCTACGAAGGCATCCTGGAGTCGAGCGGTCCCGATATCCAACGGTTCCTGTACTGGTCGAGCGCCCTCTCCGGCAGTGCCGGGTTCACCTATGGCGCCAACGGACTGTGGCAGGTCAACAGCGATGAAATGCCGTATGGCGCCTCTCCGCACGGCATGGCTTGGGGCGGTCCGTCGTGGCGCGACGCCAGCCAGTTGGGCGGTTCCGGCCAAATTGGCTTGGCCAAGCAGTTCCTCGATACGCTGGATTGGCCGTCGCTTACCCCTTCGCCCCATCTTGTGAGCGACCATGCATCCGAAGAAGACCGCATCCTGCCATACGCCGCGGCTGCGTCCGACGGGACGCGGATTGTATTCGTCCCCGCCCCCGCCATCTTCCTGCTGCGCCGCGGCGGCTTGCAACTGCTCGAACTTGAACCAGGGTCAAGGCGCGAGGGTTTCTACCTCAACCCCAAATCCGGTGAGGAACTGGAGTCCACAGACATCGTGGCCGCGCCGGATGGGACAAGCTATATGCCAACGCCGCCCATCATCCAAGACTGGGTGTTCGTTCTGCGGCCTTGAATCTGCCGCTCGGTTGGCCCCCGTCACGATGCGATTCACATGGACCAAGCAGTGCCTGCCGACGGCATCCTGACCAATGCCCGAATCCTCACGAACTGGCCGGCGATGCCGTGGGCGACCGAACTGGCTTGGTACGGAGGCCGCATCACACACGTCGGTGGTCCCGGCAATTCCAACGGGGCCGCGAGACCCGGCACGCCGACACTCGACTTGGGGGGACGGCTTGTGTTACCCGGACTATGCGACTCCCACATTCACTTCACCAACTGGTCGCTGTCCTTGCAGGAGGCGGACCTGTTTGAGGTCCCCTCCTTGGCGGCAATGCTTGACCGGTTGCGGAGTGCCGTTGCCAGCCTGAATGAAGGCAGTTGGCTGTTGGGCCGGGGCTGGAACCAGGCCATTTGGCCCGAAGGCCGGTTTCCAACCCGGCACGATCTTGACTCCGCTTGTGGTCATCGGCCGGCTCTGCTGTATGCCAAGAGCGGACACGCCGCCGTCGCCAGCAGCTCGGCGCTGAGTCAAGCCGGCCTACACGCAGGCACCGTCGCGCCCGACGGAGGCTTCGTCGAACTGGACGATGACAACGAACCCACCGGCCTATTGCTGGAAGGCCCGGCCATCGGGTTGGTCGCACAGGTTTGTCCGGCCCCTTCGGCATTGGCCATGGAAGCGGCCTGCCTGCAAGGACAAGCACGGCTTCATGCATGGGGAGTAACATCGGTCCACGACTTTGACGGCAGGCAGGGATTTGAGGCATTCCAACAGTTGGACAGGTCGGGACAGCTGCGACTGCGCACCGTCAACCACGTGTCCCAGGACCAGTTTCCCCATGCCCTCGATTTTGGATTGACAGGACCGATGCGCGGCCCTTGGCTCACCGTTGGAGGCCTGAAGCTGTTCGCCGATGGTGCCCTGGGGCCCCGGACCGCAGCCATGGCCGAGCCATACGCCGGCGAACCGGACAACTACGGCATGACGGTTGTGGACAAGGAAGAAATGCTGGAACTGGTGGCATTGGCCAGCAGCCGGGGAATCGCCAGTTGCATCCATGCCATCGGCGACAGGGCCAATCGGGATGTCCTGGACGTCTTTCAGGAAGTGCGCAGGCAGGAGAGAAGGGCCGGAGTCGCACCCGATCAGCGCCGGCACCGGGTGGAGCATGCGCAACTCCTCCTGGAACAGGACATTCCCCGTTTCGCCGACTTGGACATCAATATTGCGGTGCAGCCCATTCATGCCACGCAGGACATGGCGATGGTGGACCAGTACTGGGGCGACCGCGGCCGGTACGCCTATGCGTTCAGGTCGCTGCTGTCGCACGGAACCCGCATGGCATTCGGGTCGGATGCACCGGTGGAAACCCCCAATCCCTGGGTGGGCCTGCATGCTGCCGCCACCCGCCAACGAGCCGATGGCACCCCCGGACCCGACGGGTGGTATCCCGAGCAAAAAGTGGATCGCGTGTCGGCGTTGCGGGCCTACACTTCGGAAGCAGCTTTCCTGGAAGGACTCGAACGGGAAATCGGGATCCTGGCTCCCGGCATGCGAGCCGACCTGGCGGTCCCGGATCGGGACGTGCTGGCGTGCCCCCCGGGTGATTTGCCGGACACGACGGCGCTCCTGACCGTGGCGGGAGGGGACATCGTGCATCGGACCGCGGCCGACTAACCGGCCGGGCTGATTCCCGCCGCACTGCATTGTGGCCGACGGCTGCAATGCGAACAGGGTGCGTTATCCCGATTGCTCCCGTCCCTGCGAGGCAAGCCGCGCCCCGGCGATGCCCATTTCCCCCGCAATTGAGTAGAACAGATAATTCCGACCGCCGGACGTGTAGATGCACGGGTCCCGGAGTTGACGCGCCGGTCCATGGATGGCCCCTCGTGCGGAGGGTTCCAGAACCTGATCGACACCTTCATAGGGGGTTTTGGGTTCAACCACGTCGAATTCGGAACCGGCCTGCCATTCCGTCCAAGGACCATCGGTGATCAGGGGCGCAGCCTGGATGCGCTCGGGGCAGTCGCCGGCCTTGCTGAAGAACACGATGGGCTGGTCCTCTCCGACCAGGACAGCGAAGTGACGGTGCGCTTCGCTGAACAGGTGCGGTCCTTGCTCGAAGCTGTCCCAGGCAGCGCCGGCTTGCCGATACAAGATACCGGGCATCGCGATGGCATACCTGCGTCCCCGCCACCCGAAGACCCGAAAGTAACTCGGTCCCAGAATACGGTTCCCGGACACGAAGTCGATGCCGTTGGGGGATGTGGCCAGCAATGAACGCTGACCTCCCAGGTACGGAAACTGCAGGTACAGCGGATCGTTGGCGAACTGGGCCTGCTTCAACACCGGACCGTGAAAGTACAGGAGGAATTGCCGGCGCGCATCATCCACGTGAACGTCCGGCGAGGCGATATGGTGATGGCAAGGGGTCTGTGCCAGCTGCAGTGTTCCCGGTTCGTACACCTGCCAGGGACCGTCCAGTCGATCCGCATGGGCCAGACGGATGCTCTTTCCCTGGTGATGGGCAAAGTACATGTAGTACCGGCCCAGGCGATCGGGAAGCCATGCAGGCGCTTCAATCACCGAAGCACCGTTGACATTGCCTTCAAGAGATGGATTGTGGTCGGCGTGGACCAGGGGGTTGGTTGCGAACCGTGCGACCGTGAACATCCGAACCTTTCCGTGCGGAAGGAAGCTGGGGCACCGCCACGGCCGCCGGCTGTCGGTTCCGTGCCGGATGCGAAGTCCGGCAATCCTAATCGCTGACCAACTCCCTGTACAGACAAGGCGGCGGGTCCGGGAGGCCGCATAATGGCTGGGACTGGGTCATGGGCCAACCAAGTTCGCTTGCCATTGAGGCGCGCGTTTGCCCAGTACCGTGCGTCAGCACTCGCTCGCCCTCTCCATTTGACACCAAGCAACAGGAATCGAACCGATGTACCTGTCCCTGTCCGTGCGTGTGGCCGAAAGCTTCACCAACAAACGAATCTCCACCGTGCCGCTGGCCGATATTGCGAATACGGCCAACCACGCCGGCTACCGGGCTCTCTGCATGCGCGCCTCGGTTGTGGCGGCCGACGCCGACGCAGCCCGCCAGGCCGCAGTTCTGGCCACGGTGAAACGGCGAGGCCTGAGCATTTCCATGGTGACCCCTGATTTTGCCGTGCCCGAGAACAGCCCAGAGGGACCGGCCGTGTTGCGGAACATCGAGCCGGCCCTGGACCTGTGCGAACAGTTGGAGTGCGACCTCATCCGGGTCTGCCTCAAAGCCGAACCGGACATCGAGGCCGCGCAACGGGCCTCGGACCAGGCCCGCGAGCGCGGCATCCGCCTGGCCCACCAGTGCCACACCCAGAGCCTGTTCGAAACCATTGAGGGATGCCTGAACGTGTGCCGCCGGATTGGTCGACCCAACTTCGGGCTGATTTACGAACCGGCCAATCTGGCGTTGTGCGGACAGCCATACGGGCGCGAAGCCATCGAGCGGTTGGCCGATGTGATTTTCAACGTGTACTTGCAAAATCACACGCCGGATCCCCAAGGCACGCTGATGATGGACACGTGGAGCCAGGGTCGCATACCAACCACGCTCCACCGCTTCACGGACCCGGGCGGCATTGACATGGCGGCGGTTATACTGGGCCTCAAGGACATCGACTACACCGGCAGCGTCACCCTTCACCATACCCAACTCGACGTTGTGTCCCCGTTGGAAGCGGCGGCCAACAGCGCGGGCTTCCTTCTGGAGCTGATGGCATCGGGCCAACCCTGCTGAGGGCTGCAACCAAGTTTCCGAGCCGACCCATGACCCATGTAACGCCACAACAACGAGCACAGTACCGCTCCCAGGGCTATTTCATCCTGGAGAATGTCATTCCGCGGGACCAGCTCGATGGCCTGCGCCGCGAGTGCGACCGGCTGGTGTTGGAAACCGATCGAGAGATGGAAACCAAGGGGATCACTTCCTACGGTATCAGCCACTACAAACAGCGCTATTTCATCGCCAATCGGGGCAAGGAGAGCGATGTCATCGCCGCGTTCCTCTTCAGCGACCTGATGGCAGATGTCGCCAGGGCCACCCTGGGCGACGACGTATGGCTGTTCCATGAGCAGTACGTGGTCAAGGCGCCGGAGGTAGGCACCAAGTTTGCCTGGCACCAGGATTCCGGATACATCGGGCACTATCACACGCCGTACCTGTCGTGCTGGTGCGCCCTGGACGACATGACACTGGAGAACGGCACCATCTACGTGCTGCCGTACGACCGGGCAGGCATGACCCCGGACGACCTGTTCGACCACACGGTGGAAGCGAAAACCAACGACAAAATCGGCTACAAGGGAGACGATCCGGGCATTCCCGCCATCGTTCCGGCCGGTAGCATCGTGGTGTTTTCAAGTCGCACCTTCCACCGGTCGGGCACCAACGTCTCCAGGAACGTTCGGCGCAGCTTCCTGGCCCAGTACTCCAGGGAGGTCATCATGAACAAGGAAGGCACGGCACCCTGGGGCCAGGATGTTCCCTTCATCCAGGATGGTCGACAGGTCAGGCGCGGTCTGACGGAACTCGCCTGAGGCTGGAGCAGAGAGACGGTTTCCGGACACAAGATCGGCACGGTCCTGCTCGGTCCGGTTGCGCCAATCGACACAGTGCCGCACCCTCCGGTGTGTAGGTGCAACTTGGGCCAAGCCCCCTACAATGCAGGCAGGCCGCCGGCATCACCCCAACCGTGAGGGACTGGAACTGGACTGCCTCACCGAACACGCGGGGCAGGACTTTCGAAACATCAGGTCCGGCAGGTCGGTGGCCCCACAGCCAATCGGGCGCGGTACAGCCGTCCCGCCCCCCGGAAACATCCTTGCGTTCGCGACAGAGGCAACATCCATGACCATCGCTGTCGACTCCACCACCGACTGGAACCACCTGGTTCGGCACACCTTCATCGACTTCACCCAGACCACGGAATTCCTGAAACAGCCGGTCGTCATCAGCAAGGCGGACCGGATCACCTACACCGACATTCACGGCAAGGAGTACCTGGATGGCCTAAGCGGAGTGTACGCCGTATCGCTGGGGCACAACCACCCCAGGCTCAACCAAGCGGTTGCAAGGCAGTTGGCGAGAGTTACGCTGGCCCCGCCGATGCACGGCATTGCCGACGTCTCCCTGCAGCTTGTGGCCGCGCTGGGTGCCGTAGCGCCGCCGGGCATGACCTTCGTCAAGAGCTTCAGTGGCGGTTCCGAGGCCAATGAAGCCGCCTTCAAATTCGCGCGCCAGTACCACAGGCTGACCGGCAATCCGGGCAAGTACAAGATCCTCTCGTGCTACGACAGCTACCATGGCGCTACCGCGGGTGCCATGGCGGCCAGTGGTACCGGTGCGCGCAAGACCGCATTCGAACCGCAGATGGGTGGTTTCCTGAAGTTTCTTCCTCCCGCCTATCTGACGCAGGTGGCGGGGTCTCCCGGGGCGGCCACGGATCTGGCCCTCCACCTCCTGGAACGCCAGATCGAGGGTGAAGACGCCTCCACGATTGCGGCCCTGATCATTGAGCCCATCATTCACCTGGCCGGGATTGCGGTGCCTCCTGCCGGTTGGCTGCAAGGGGTGTTGGATCTGTGCCGGACAAACGGAATCCTGCTGGTCTACGACGAGATCATCACCGGCATTGGCCGGACGGGCCAGATGTTCGGTGCCCAAACGTTTGGTGTGGCTCCTGACATCCTGACCTGCGGCAAGGGCCTGTCCAGCGGGGTCTTGCCGGTTAGCGCCATGGTCACGCGGCCCGATTTGGCTGAAGCGTTTATCGGTGCCGAAGTGGACCAGCGCCACTTCAACCACGGTCACACATTTGCTTCCAACGCGCTGACGAGCGCTGTCGGAGTCGAGGTCCTCGCCATCATGGAGGAAGAAGATGTGTGCGCCAACAGCCAGACTCGGGGCCAACTGGTCAAGGAGACACTTACGGAATGGCAAACCGAGCTTCCGATCACCAATGTGCGCGGGGAAGGACTGCTTGTAGGGTTCGACCTGGTTTCGGAACCTGGTTCGTCGGACGCCAATGCGATGTTGGGGCCGACCTTGCGCCGCAAGGCAATAGAGCACGGCTTGATCATGCGCATCCAGCCTACCTGGGGTGCCTTGGCACCGCCCCTGGTTTGCACCGAAAAGGAAACCTGGCAAGTCCTGGAACGCTTCAGGGAAGCCTTGCTGGATGCATGGGATGCTGCCGCGTGACGGAAGTACCGGGAAGGATGGAACTGGCACCGTGCCGAATGCGCATCACCAAGTCGCAGCCCTCCTCGAAGCACAAGGGTTACATGGACCCACCCGTGTCGTATCTCGCGTTCCGCCTTGTTGCCGGTACCGAGCCGTTCCCAGCCCCCCAGCACAGGGTTGAACACACCTCCTCCGTACACCACCCGGTCGCCCCCTGCCCTCCACGTCTCACCCTCCCACTTCCAAAATCAGAACAAATGATGCGATAGGGGAATGTAACATTATTCACACGAGCCTGACCGTGATGTTGTACCAGTCCCCCATGTGGTCCGCAGCGTTTGAGCCGGTTGCAATGAAATTCCACGTTACTCCACCGTACAGTTCCCGTTATCAACAGTTGTGTCCCGTGTACAAGCCGGTGCGCGGCTGCTGGCAGTTCAAGCGCAATGTACCCGATGACCACCGACAGAACGTGAGCATCCTGTTTCGTCGCCAAACCCTGCAAAGTGCAGGGTTTTCTGTTGGGAGAGGCGCAACCATTCAGGCGGGGCAAGGAGGTTGTGGTCCGCGGCGGTGCGATGCCGGTCCAGACAGGGAAGCCGTCCGACATGGCCATCCCCAAACTTGGTCATGCTCACGGCTGGTCCTGTCACGACACGCAGCCTCTCCCTCCGATGTTTCCGCAGCACGAGGACCGGAATGTGGGTACGGCAGCGGTCGCATTCCAACTGTTTACCTCTCTGAACACTCCGCGCCAATGCCAGGTGCCTTTGGCAATCAAGACTTGATCATCGATACAGCCGACAAACAGTTCAATTGGGTCGGGATGTCCACAGCTCATTGCTCGCTTTGGACATCAGGACAGAGCCAATTCGTTGCCACAAGAGGGACTTCATGAAGATTTACCAGCGCGCCATCCTGGGGCTTGCCATCAGTATCATGTTGCTGGATGCTCTATGGACCACTGCAGTCTATGCGAGTTCTCCTGAAACCGAGACTGAAAGCATTTCCCAAGAGGAGCAGAAACTGACTCCAGAAGAGGTCAAGGCATGGATGGATGAGAATCAGATAGAATACACGATAAGTTCCGAGTATGTCAACTCGTACAGGCCTACACGCGCAGAACTTACTGCATTGTTCTTGAACGATGAATTCAATCCCAAAACCCAACACTTTCATCTTGGGATGGAGAACATTTTTCCGAACCATTGTCAGATTTCGCTTTGGCAGATGGTGACCGATGGCAACGCCACTCCTGTCACCCTCGTGGCAATGCATTTTTGGAATTGGGCGGGCAAACGCTTACCGGCATTCGAGACGGAGGCCTTTACTACTTTGATCATCGCCGTGAATACTTCCAGGCACTCGATCCGACGCCACTGACATACACAGTCACCGAAAGCCCCAAAGGTGAGTTGTCTGATGCCCAGCTGCTGTCGGGAGACCGACTAGGATACGCACTTTACAAGATTTCTGTTGTATATGACATAAAATTTTGCGCCGGACCACTCTGTGTGATTAAGGAAGCTGATGTAAAAGCAGAATGTGAATTTGAGGCTAACTGATGAAGACAATCACTCAATATTTTCGAGCCATCCCACTGCCATGGTCCCGATTTGGCCGCACCATGCTGTTTTCACTGGCACTGTTTGTGTCACCTTATCTACCTCTTGGACTAGCGGGGCCGCAGGGAAGTGGAATCTGGCTGACGGCCGCATACTTCTATCCTGCATTGGTGGTGGTTTGGGGCCTGTGGAAGTCACACAGTGTAATTGGTTGGTCTGTGATGGGGATCCATGGATTCAACATGGTCATCTTCATGGCCATTGCACTCCTGCTAGATCAATCCGCCCAGAATCCTGCACATGAAGGTCTAATTTGGCAGACTTATTACTGGCAACACATTGCTCTAATTCCTTTCACCGCAACAGGGCTTGTCTATGTTCTTAGTTTCTGGGGACTGATTGCAATTATATTTTTTTGGCGATGGGATCGCGGATTGCCTCCACCAGTGGCAATCCGGCAGGACAACCGGAATATATTGGGCCACAGGTCCCAACCACGGGCTGGCAAGCAACGGAGTACGTTGTTGCTTGTGAGTACGGTTGTTGGAGTAATTCTTGGCTGTCTGCTAACCATTTGGTTTTCCTTAATCTTCCTGGAAGGTCGTGACATTGTATTTTTCAACTTTGTGACTAGCACACATTGGTTGATTTGGCCCGTCGCTATGTTGGAAGATTTTTATCCTATTTTCCACATGGTATCTGTAACAGTTCTAGGTTTGCTGATCGTGCTTGGCCTGGTGAAGCGACGCAGCGATATCGTGGAGGCGGCCTGTTGGTTGTTGTTGCCTGGACAATTGCTGACCATCGTGTCACTACCGATGATGCCTCTTCTGGCGATTGCCAGTACGTTGGTCATGTTGACACTTGGCTTGCTTGCCCAGTGGCACTACGGCTTTCCTCTGACCTTGTTGCAGTCTCGCAGGGAAAGTCCGTCCCCTGTAATCGGTTAGAACTTCGATAACTGGTGCTGAAAGTGTGACGAGAGAAGGGCAACCGACTGCATCATTTTGGTTCGGTTGCCCTTCTCGCACCGCCGGACAACATTGAACAGGCACGTGCGCATACGTTCATGGACCAAGTCGTAGTGCTGGCAACAACATTGTGACGACACATGCATGCTTGCTTCCACCGTGATGCTGTCATTGCCCACCGGGCAAGCGAAAGTCAGACTCGCATCGTACGCACAACCCTTTCAATGCTATGGGGATGGTGGAAAACCAGGTGCATGGCTGTAGTGAAACTGTATTGCACCAACTCCAGGGCGGTGACAAAGTCGCGTTCAGCCAGGTTTGTAAGCAGAATCTCTGCTGCGCAAGCGGTCAAGCAATAAAGATTCATGCCCTCCGCACGACAAGGGATTGTGTAGTTCCAATGGTGACACCGGTTTCCAGGATTAACTGGTCATCCGTTCGCACAAAAGGAACCGGTTCGCAGTCGAACCACACCTGCGGATTTTCCAGGCTGCCGAAAATAGGAGCCTGCAGACGACGCAGGCGAAGCTCCCCGTAGAGCACACGCAACCTGCAACCGTCGGCATCTAGTTCAACCGTACCCCATCCCTGATCCAAGGACCAGAAGCATCGGAACAATCCTGTGCCACCTTCCGCCGGGTTGAACCCAATGAAGCCCTTGGACATGTCGAAGCCGAACCCCGAGTAGGCATTAAGCAGGGCATAGGACGCCATGCTGCGGGCGTAATTGTTTCCGCACTCGAACTCGTTCCACGGATTGCGCTTGGCACCGTCGTACCGGTCCCGGATGGCTTGTACGCACTCCAGGCCTTCATCAACCAGGCCCACCATGATCATGTGGGTCGCCGCGGCATATTCGAACCCGTTCATGGTTTCCTGCGAGTAGGGAGCGGGGATCAACGGCTTGTAGGTGCCCTCCGGCCAGGCGCAGATAACCAGGCCGCCTTCGTCGTTAAGGCAGTAGATACGGCACGGGTTGTATACCCGACTCATGTCCGGAATGAAGTTGTGACGATGGATGGCCGCACATGCCGACTTCACCTGCTCGGGCTCAAACAGGTCACCGAGGCCATACAGCGAGGCATGCCACTGGCCCAGTACCTGGTCGATACTGCTGCCCTCGCCAATTTGGTACTTGATTTCCTCGTGTTCGCTGTTCCAGTACGCTTCCAGCGCGGATCCGCCGCGCAGGGTGTCGTCGTCGCTGCCGAAATTCTCCAGCAGTGCCCTGTCCCCCAGATCAACCAGCTGGATGTAGAACTCGCCATTGAACAGGTGTTCGTCAACCCAGACCCGGCCCTGGTTGAACATGGCCGTACACTCATCCGCAAACCCGTGCTCGCCGAGATGGCGCGCCATTTCGGACGCAGCCTTGAGGGCACCCAGATAGATCCCGGTCAGCCAGGCGTTCGGCCCGAACAGCTCCATGTCGAGCGTATGGTGCTGACGACCGGTCAGCACCCCGGACCGGTCCGGATCCCAGCGATCCGGATTGTGTTCGCTCCAGGTGTACTCGAGCGAGCGCCGCACCGACGGCCACAACTCGCGCAGCCAGTCGTCGTCGCCGCAGATCTTCCAGTCGCGATAGGTTTTCATGACCCCACCCAGCTGGCCGTCGCTACAGGGACGGAAATGCCAAGGGGCCGCTCCGAGCGGGAGTTGGAGCCTAAAGGGCATGCCGCCGTCCGGCTGCAGGTTGTACCGGTAGTCGGCAGTCCGCATGGACCGTTCCAGCTCGGGAAACAGGAACGCAAGTGCCTGTTGGTAGTTCCACACGTGCGTGCAACTGCCTTCGCAGCATCCCTCGTCCGGGTGCAGTCCCTCCCAACCGTAGAACGTGCCGTCCTCGAGACGCAGGGCAGTGGGCGACTTCAGAATGGCCAGGTTGGCTGAAACGGCATCCAGGGCAACGGGGGGCAGCGTTGAGCCAAACAAGGCACTCCTGAACGTGTCCGTGGCCAAGTGGAGCCGCGGCCAGTCCTCCAGGGCGTAGCGCGCCGTGTCAACGGCACTGGACCATCGCGTGGCGTAGTGGTTCTTCCAGGCACCGCGGTTTTCTTCCGGATGCCAATAGTCCTCGCAATTGGGGAAGTTCCAGCTGATGACAAAGCGCACTCGGCGACTTGCCCCGGGTTGGACCGCGAAGCGGACAGCCAACAGGCCACTGTCCTGATCGTCCAGGCGGGCACCGCGGCCCCTGGCAGACGCATCCGCGTACGTTCGGTTGGTGAACGGACCCGGAGTCTCCATGTCCTTCCAGTAGATTTCCAGATTGTCGAACCAGGTACCCCGAAACCAGTACTCCTGCCAGCTCACTTCCATGTCGTCGGCCTTGCCTGCATCCGTGGCCAAAGCCATGTCGCCGAAGGCCGGATCATCGGCTTGGACACCATCGCCCGCCAGCTTGAGTACGGTTCCCCACGGGGCGGATGCGACCTGATTGCGCGTCGGCTTGGCCAAGGGGTTGGACAGGACCCCGACCAGCGCATAGGTAAGGTCCGCGTCGGTCGGATTCTGAACTTCGATTTCGAAGAATGCCGCCGGCAACCCGGAGTCGTCGGCATTGGTGGGGATGAATGGATTGAACGCGGTCATCCGCACGTTGCCGGGAAAGGAATCGTCGCTGAACTCCAGTTCGGCAATCGGAAACTTTCCGGTGAAGTCCACCGCCGCAAAGTGCGGCAGCCCGGTCAGGTACTCGCGGCGGGGGCCCCATCCGAACGTACCAAACTTGCCACCGTGCAGTTCACCCTGATAGGGAGCCGCCAGATTGCCATGCAGGATCCGGGCATCCACCACTGCGTCCCGGTTTTCCGCCCTGATCGCGAAATGGGAGAAGCCGTTGACGCTGCCTTTGTTGGGCCGGTTGAAAATTTCCCAGTCAATCAGGCGGCCGTTTCCCGCCAGTCCGATGCAGCCGGCACCAATGCCGCCAAGCGGAAAGCTGATCTGGTTGGTGTGCTCGCCGCGGTACACGAACGGATCCATGTTGACGGTGTCCTTGGTTGTTGATCTGCGACTACGTTGAAGAATCGGTCCCGGTCCGGCCGCCGGTACAGCACCCACTCCGGGAACCTTCAGGCTCGCTCGAATTCAGCCTCCACCACCGCCAGGCCATTGCCGGCGATGAACAGACCGTACACGGTGGGCAGGAGCAGGACCAAGCCCAGGCTCACATAGGCAATACCCATGCCAAACAGTACCCCCATGGCCAACAGGCCCACACTGTTGGCCGGATTGCGGCTTGACAGAATCAGGGCATCGCGGATGCAGGCGACCGTTCCCAGGTCGCGCTGAACCAGGTTGGGAAAGGCATAGAGGGCCAGAGTGGCCGCCACCGCCAGCGCAAACAGGTTTGCAGAGACCCCCAACCAAACGCTTACGGGCACCGCGACCTGCATCTCCAGCGCGGGCAGCAATACCAGCAGGAGGCCGGCGGGCACGGCCGGCAACAAACCCAGGAGGCAACTCCCAACCCAGTGGCGACGAAAGGCCTGCCAAAACCACGCGCCGTCAGCCGACCGGTGCTGCAGCAACCGAGTCTCATACGCAAGCAGTGCACTCCAGCCCGGCCCCACTGTTACAACGGCTGCCGCCAAGGCCGGTACCAGCCACCCCAAGGCAAAAAACGTGAATGCAGGCAGGCTGGCAAGGTTGAACCACAGGGCTCCCCGCAACAGTTGCGGCAGGCTCTCCCACAACGTGCGAATCGTTAGGCCAAGAAAGGTGTTGAGATTGATGCCGGGGTCCAGCGAGGTCATCCCTTCACACCGGTGATGGAAGCTCCTTGGACAATCCAGCGCTGGGCGAACAGGAAGAACACAAGAATCGGGAAAATGGAAATCATGATGCCAGCCAGGACCTCCGACTGGTTGCCGGAGCCCATGTATCCGCGCAAGGTGGCGATGGCGATCGGAAACGTGTACAGATCCCAGTCCCGCAGGAACAGCAGCGGCCCTACGAAGTTGTTCCAGGAGCCCAGGAAGGTGAATATGCCCAAGGCAGAAAGGGCTGGGCCGGTCAGCGGCAGAAGGATTTGCCAGTAGATCCTGAAGTAGGTGGCACCGTCGATTTTCGCGGCGTTGATGAGTTCCTCCGGCAGCGACTTGAAGTGCTGACGCAGCAGGAACACCCCGAACGCACTGGTGATGCTGGGCAGAATCAGTGCCCAGTGGGTATTGATAAGTTCCATCTCCTTGATGAGGATGAACGATGGAATCAGGGTCACGGTGGCCGGTACCATCAGGGATGCCAGAAACAGGCCAAAGAGGAAATCGCGGCCCTTGAACTGGAGTCGGCCGAAGGCGAAGCCGGCCATGGAACAGGTGAGCAGTTGCGCTCCCGTGACGATCAGGGCAATCTTAAGGCTGTTCCAGAAGAACAGCAGGAACTGAATGTCGGGCGAGGTGATGACCGTCAGGTAGTTCTGCCAGTGAAACGCAGTGGGCCAGAAGTCGGGCGGCAGATCGAACGAATTCTTGGGATCGCGCAACGAGGTCGAAAACATCCAGGTAAGAGGCGCGATTTCGATCAGGGCGATACCCACCAGCAGAACCCACAGAACCGACTCGCGCAGGTAGTACCATGGCGAGTGTCCTGCCCGCCGCCCGGCCGGCGCAGACTCGCCGTTGTTGCTCAAGGTCGCTGCCACGTCCGGAAACCCAAAGCCTGGCGGCTACTCGTAGTGAACCCAGCGGCGGGCAACCCAAAACTGGAGCAGCGTGAGGGAGATGAGGACCATGAACAAGGTAAACGACACGGCGGACGCGTACCCCATTTCAAAGCCCCGAAATGCCTTCTCGTATATGTACATTGCAATCGTGCGCGAGGCATCGCCGGGACCTCCCGATGTCAGCACCCACACATTGTCGAAGATCTGGAACGCTCCGATCAGTGAAATGACAATGGCGAAGAATGCAGTCGGGGAAATGAGCGGCAGGGTCACGTTGCGGAACTGCTGAAACCGGCCCGCCCCGTCGATGCGTGCCGCTTCGTAGTAGACGGCCGGAATGCCCTGCAGGCCCGCCAGATAGATGACCATCAGGAAACCGCAACTCTTCCAGACATCGTAAATCATGGCGGAAATCAGCGCCCACCGGGAACTGCTGAGCCAGGGGACCGGATCCATGCCAATCTGGCCCAACAGGAAATTCACCACGCCGCGGTCTTGTGTCAAGAGGTACCGCCACACAACAGCCAAGGACGCCGTGGTGGTGAGTACGGGAAAGAAGATGGATGTACGGAGGAGGTAACGGAGGATCCAGGGCATCGACCGGTTGAGGCCGACTGCCAGGAGCAACCCCAGCACATTGTTCAGAAACGTGGCGCCTACAACCAGTTGCACCGTGTTCCGGTAGACGACCAGCAGTCTGGCATCGCCGAACAGCCGGCCGATGTTGGACTCGCTTGCCCATGTGGGCGGGGTCAACAGATCGTAGTTCAGAAAGATCAAAACCAGCGACGCGATGATCGGCAGCGCCGTGAAGCCGAGCAGGCCGACCAGGGCCGGTACTGTAAACAGGTAACCCGCCAGCGCTTCGCGGCTGGCGATGCCCCAGTGGACGATGGAAACGCGCTGTCTCAAACCTCGCGGTGCCGACAGGTCTACCGTCGCCATGGGACTGTAAGGCAGGGTTACTCGACGGGACGCGGAGTCCCGGGGACGGACTGCAAGCCGTCCCCGGAGTTCCGGATTCCGAACCGAATTTGCGGCAAAAGCCTAGCTCTGCAGCTTGGCCATTTCGGGGACCAGTTCGTCGTGAGCTGCCTGCATGGCTTCCTCGACGCTCTTTTCTCCGTTCCAAATGGTCGCGTAGTGCCGATTCAGAATCGGTTCGACAATGTTGAAGTTGGGCGGGGAAGGTACCGTTGCCGCGAAGTCCAACGTCTCGTAGAACAGCGAGGTGTTGGCCGGACCGTAGTCGGCAAACAACGGCATCTCCGCCACCGACCGGAGGGCGGGGATGTTGCCGCCCAGCTGCACCATGTCCATCGAGGCTTCTGTGCCGGACAGGAGCTTGACTACTTCCCAAGCCTCATCCGGGTTCTCGCTGGACGTGGAGATGCCCCAGCCATCGGTGCCGGCCACGGTGCGGATGGGCCCCGCCTGGTGTGGCTGATACTGAATGTCGTAGGTGGTGAAATCGGCTTCCAGGGAGCCCCCAATGCACCATCGGCCGCAGGTACGCATCACCAGGTTGCCGGCATGGAACTGGGCCCATTCGTCCCAGCCTTCCGGATTGGGAGCCACCTTGTGCACCAGAATCAGGTCAGCCAGGAACTGCAGCGTCTCGAGCACCTTGGGCTCCAGGAGGTTCGATTCGAGCCAATCCTCGCTCAGGGGCGACGTATCGTTGTTGAAGTACCAGGCTGCCATGCCGAACATGCCGCCACCCCAGAAGGAATAGGCAAACCGGTCGTCGGCCCCGCCGCTGACCCTGGCGACCGCCAGGCAAGTTTCCAAGAAGTCATTCCAGTTCCAGTCGTTGGCAGGTGGTTCCAGGCCCACCTCCTCGAACACGGCCGTGTTGTAGTACATGACCATGTTGTTCCACGAGAACGGATATTCCATCTGCTGCCCGTCGACCTGAAGCATTTCGCGCAGCGTGACGTGCACGTCGTTCATGAGAATTTCTTCGGCAGCGGGATCCGCCTGGACGAATCCGTCCAGCGGAACCAGGACGTTCTTGGCCGCCAAGAGGCCAAGGCCCTCGATCGCAATCATGATCACATCGATCTGTTCACCGCCCGCGATTCTGGTCAGCAGCGTATCGGAATAGCCGTCCCAGCCGCCTTCACCCCAGCCATTGGCGTTGACCTCCAAGGCGATGTTGGGAAGGTGTTCCAGCGATCGCTCAATCGAATTGTCGAACGTATTCACGGGCATCGATGTGGTGGCAATGATGTCAACCGGTTCCGGTGCAGCCGCCCCGTCATCACCGGACGATGCTCCGTCGGGCGCGACACAAGCAGCCAAGGCGGCCCCCATGACACCCAGGCCGGATAAGCGCAGCATATCCCTTCTGGATACGCCGTGTGTTGAATGATGCGAAGACATGTTTCTGGCAGAACTCCTCATCCGAATTCGGACTCCGAACCAACCGGAGCGGTTGGCCTTGGCTGATTATAGTCGGGCACGCAACCGACAGGGGCATGGCAAAGGCGCTGGAGCGCGGTTGGAAGTCCCGGAGCGTGGCCGACGGCGCAACGAAATCTGTCTTGACCTGTCCCGGTGAACGTCAAGGGCGATTGCTCACACGTGAGCATCCACTTTCGACTGCCGTTCCCCCGTCAGTGCGGTGATGAAACCAACCGTCTCCGATACTGGACGTGCCACAACCCCATTCTCACCATGGCATTCAAGGGGAGATGCAGGTCGACACATGCATGGTGCTACCGGAATTGCGTCGCCCGGCAGAATGATCTGGTGATGTTCCACGTGCGGACCTGACCCGGGCTCAAAACCACGATGCCCCTGCCGATGAACCGGTCGGAAACCTACACACGGCAGTGGCATCGGCTCCCATCCACGATTGATCAAAGCTGCCGACGCGGATCCATATTGGCGGGGGAGTTAAATCCAGCAAGACGGGCAGATGACGGAGGATGCACACCGACTCCACGGACACCGTAACCGAACGGGCCGCGAGCCCAACTCCGCAGGATAGTGTGCGAATCGGGCGTTGGGATGGTTCACGATGCCACTGGTCGTCTCGTCCCAGCAGTGTGGCAGGGGCTCCACGGCCCACTCGCGGGATGTACGTCCGTTGGTCGAATGGGCGAATGGGTTCGGGGCTCAGCGGGAAGGCCACGCAGTGACACACATGTAGGGAGTGACAGGCAATACCGATCCATGCGGTGCCTTTCGTGTCCCAACCCCATGCATGGTTCCGTTCAGTTGCCAAGTGACTGGGCCATCATCCCTCTGGCTGCCTCCAGAGGGATGTATCGATTGTCATTTGGTCAGCCAGCTGCTCCGGAAACCGCGTTGCCGTGGTGGGATGACGGCCCCCATAGGCAAGACAGCCACCCGTTGCGGGTGGCTGTCTTGCACTTGCGTGTGTGTCGGGGGAGCCCGGGAGGCTTCCGGGGGCGGACGCGTACCCGTCCCGCTGCCTACTTGAGTACCGTGAACTCGGTCACGACCAGGGGCACCGACACCGCCGTGGTGTTCTTGTAGTCGGTGACGTTGACTGTGCCCCGGTCTTCGTCAAGCGGCCGCACCATGAGCGAGGCCACCGGACTGATGACTTCGCCATCCTCGTTGACGGCCCACGCCTCGAACGTGTAGGTCTCATCACTGGCGAGGATGTCGATGGGGAAATCCCGGTGCTCGTCCGGCGGCTCAGCGTAGTAGTTATTGACCACAAGTTCTTCCTTAACCCCGATGAAGGATAGGCCTTGGGGAGCGACATCCGTCGGCGCCTCGAACGGCAGGCCACTGGAATCGGCGTTCTGCATCGCCACCAGAATGTCACCGCCGTCGTTGATCCGGACGTTGCGGAACGCATCGTCACCGCCATTCGTTTTCGTCCCGGCCACCAGCTTGCCGGCGTAGCTCGATGCCACGGTCGCCACGTCGTCGCCCTCGGGCACCACATCGCCACCCTCGTCCGTGACGCGCACGATGTAGGCATCAAAGTCCACATCGTCCCGCGCATCTGCATTCTCGCCGCCATGCACCAGGCCGATGCGCAGCCGCGGCGTGCTCGGGCTGGTCGTCAAGTCGGAGGATGAGGACTTGTAGTTGCCGAAGTTCTCGTTGTAGCCCACGTAGTACAGGGTGCCGCCGTCCATCGCATCCGCCGCGAATTCGTCCGCATCAGTGTCGGGATCATCCACCGCCGTCACCCGCATCCAGTCGGTGGTCATGAAGGCCGGCTCGGTCAGGCTCTGGTTGATGCTGGCCTCCAAGATGTCGCTGATCAGGTAGTCTCCGTCCGCCGTGTCGACCACGATCGCCAGCTGCACCGTCACCTCGGTACCGGTCGCAACCCCCTCGAAGGTGGTCTTGCGCGCGCCCAGCGACAGGGTCTGGGTGTGGCTGTCGCCGTCGTCCAGGATCACCACCAGGGACGTGTTGTAGGCGTTGGAGCCCAAATTCCAGCTGTCCGGATCGGTGGCCGCCCACGAGACGTTGACATGGTCCTCGTCGTCGGCATCGCGGGCCACGGCCAGGTCGGAAATCTCGCCTCCGCGCAGGCGCGTCTTGGTGGGGCAATCCGCGTAGTCGTCGTCGAACAGGTCGCCGGCCGCCAAGCTGCCGCCGCTGATTACGGCCAATGCCAACAGCGCCAGTAAGGCGCTCCTGAGTAGGTGCGTTCCTTTGGTCACAGTGCGTCTCCTCGTATCGCTACAGGACATGCGGACGCGTCTCGACGCCTTCTTCAAAGTAGTAGCAGCGCGTTGGGGAAGGCAATTGTAGCGCATTGGCCCTTCTCCCTGCCAACCGTGCCGGCCGGGATGGGGCACGGTTTCGGTTTCGCTGATGTTGGTCTACAGACAGCATTCGGACTGTGAAGAAAGTCCGTGACGAACAGACCAGCCGGTCCCCGCACCAGTAGGAAGGGACGCGAACACGGGTTTTAGCCCTCTGGACGAAACGCGCAGCGACATGCGGTATCGATCGGGAACCACTCCGGCAGACTGAGCCCTCGATGTCCCTCCGCAGTGATATGGACAGGCAACGTACCCGTCCCGGATCGCGGCGATCGTGCACCGTCCGGAATGTCGTCAAGGTCGACGCGCACACCGCAATCCGACTTTAGACGCGGGCTATGACAGGCACAGCCCAACGCGGCTCGTTGTTTGGCGACCTGCTGCCAGCAACCCATTCACCCAGGCGGCGACCCGGTTGCGCAAGCGCTTGCGATGCCCGCGCGAACCCCTAGCCTCCGGCCAAAGGACGTTCAAGCCCGGATAGCATGCTGAGACCGCGTGCGTGCACCACTCGAAACTCTGCCGGATTGGGTTGAGTTTGGCGGTCAGGTCCCTGACACGTCGCCCGAGGTCGAGATGCCGGTTACCCTTTCAAGGCCGGCATAGGCTACGGCCCCGAACCGAATGTCCAGCACTTCGCCCGGTTCCATCGTGCGCGTTGCGGAGTGCGCCTGGGCCTCGGCAAGGTGGTGGTACGGTGCCGTCCACGGTTCCAGGGCAATGTTGTAGGTACGGCCGTACCAGGGATGGACCATGCTGCCCAGATACACCTGCCAAAACCAGATCGAGTTGAAGACTTCGGTCGGCCAATACATGCCAAAGCCCACCTTCCGCGCCTGGTTCGTCAACCCGTACCATCCCGCCTCGAGATCAAACAGGAACGCCAGGTCGTGGGATTGGGTTTCCGGACCGGGTATGCGGCTGAGATCGATCATGCTGCCGTCCCTGCCCATTACGAACGGCCAGGTGTAGTCCTCTCCCGACTCCAGACGCGTGGTGGATTCCGCCTCGACCACGCGGACCTTGGCACCCGGCACGTCGATCACGCAGCTGTTGTCGAGAAACGGCGCACCGAACGCCGGGTGATGGCCCCAAACTATCTCGAAGGGAACGTCGCCTTCGTTCGTCACGATTTCGTGAAACTGCAGGTTGGCCTGCCACCGGTGCAGTGTGACCACCTTCTCAATGCGCAACGGCGAACGATAGGTGCGGACATCAAACTTCACTGAGATGCACTCGGGCGTGTCCAGCAGAATCTGCATGTTCCACGGCATCAGCGGAGTTTCCCCGTGCAGTCCGAACTCGCCGTCCGCAAACGTGGTGGGATACCCGCCCACCGGAAAGCACTCCTGCCAACCGCCGAAGTAATAGTCCAGGAAGGGGCCGTCCGCCCTCGGGTTCGTGGGGACGAAGTTCCGTGTGCCGCGCACGCCCAAGGGCGACCGCCACATGAAGTCCGTGTCGGTGGGCTTGTGCAGGAATTCGAAGATATCGGTGCCCTTGTCCACCAGAATGGTGACGCGCAGGAGTTCGTTCTCCATGACCAGGGACTTCAGGCCCCGGTAGGTCATCTCGGTCAGGCGGCAACCGAAGTTGCGCTCATGCGTGTAGACGGGTTCCAGCACGGCCAACTCCTTGACTCAGGGGGTGCATTAGTTCCGTAGTTCGTTGACAAAGCCGATGTCGGCCAGATACCTGCGATTCCGCTGTGCACTTTCGAACGGCGAGCCCAGTCCGGCTACGACATCCTGCTCAACTGTGACGTAGCTCGTGTACCCGGTACGGAGCAGCCAGTCGCGCACTGCCGGGAAGTCCACGTCGCCTTGGCCCAATTCGCAAAACACACCCTTGGCGACGGCTTCGAAGTAGTCCAGCCCCTCCTCGGCCACCTCGGAGGCGATCCGTGAACTCCAGTCCTTGAAGTGGACATAGCCGATGCGGGCAGCCAGCCGGTCCATGGTCGCCAGGACCGTGTCGGCGCGGCCGGCACCCAGCGCGAAGTGCCCGGTGTCAAACACGAGGTTCACATGGTCTCCCACGTGTTCCAGCAGCCGCTCAATTTCACGCGGCGTCTCGAGCCAGCCGGCGGCATGGAAGTGCACCACCGACGCGATGCCGGCCTCGTCCCGCGCCGCGCCGGCGATCCGGTTGATCGTCTCGCCCAGTACCGGCCAGAGCGCGCCCTCCAGTTCCATGGCGGGAGTGATGCGGCCGGCATATCGAATCCTCACCGGATCTGTTCCATTGTCGGCGGCCACCACCAGGAACGGCACGTGGTCCTGGTGATTCAAATCCGCCACGGCGCGCAGTTGTCGGGCAATCATCAGGTTGTGTTCGACTATTTCGTCCCGTTGCGCCGCGTCTTCAAGCCGACTGCCAACGTAGGCACCGGTCAAGTCGAGGGAGCGCTCGGCCAACGCGGCAGCCAGGTGGTGTGCATCCGTGGGAAAAAACCCCCAGTCTCCCAGTTCCGTGCCCGTGTAACCGGCTTCCGCCAGTTCGTCCAGCATGGTGGCCCACGCAATGCGCTCGTCCTTCAGGGGACCAAACTCCAAGGTCCCCCAACTGCACGGGGCGTTGCCAATTCTGATTCGATCCAGGGATGATTCCATGGCTGATCCTGGGTATGGTCGGCAGAGCTTCCCTAGACTTGGGGAACGTCCACCCAGCCACCGGTTGCCCAGGATTGGGACGCGGCATGTTGGGCTTCCGCCACCCGCAAGGCATCCTGCACCGACGGGGTGTGCGGAATGCCCTTGTGGATGTTCCGCACAAAGTGGAACGCCTCCAGCGCCTTCAGGTCGTCGTACCCCAGGGCAATGCCGGTCCCCGGCTGGAACCAGGCGAAGTCGGGGTGCTCGGGTCCTGCCAGTACGCGTGCGTACCCGTCGTGCGGGTCCGGTTCCCGGCCGATGGCGTTCTTGTCTGCAGGCCGGTAGATCTCCAGTTCGTTCATCCGTTCAAAGTCCCAGCGGACGGCACCGCGATCCCCGTGGAGATCGAATGCGAACTCGCACTTGGGGCCGTAGATCACGCGACAGGCTTCGAGCACGCCGCGTGCACCTGACGCGTACTCCGCCATGACCGCAACGAAGTCCTCGTTGGTTACGGGACCGGCCGCGTCCTCCGCCGAGCCCAGCGTGAAGTGCGTCCCCTTGCCCGGAACCGGTAACGGTCGGCTGGGAACGAACGTATGCCGCATGGAACACAGGCGCACCACCGGACCCGCGAGGAAATTGGACATGTCCAGCACATGCGACATCAGATCGCCCAATGAACCATACCCCGCTTTGTCGCGCTCGAACCGCCAGCTCAACTGGCTTAGGGGATTGTGGCCGTACATCGAGAAGAACCGGCCCCTGAAATGCGTGAGCCGGCCCAGTACGCCCGACTGTTGCAGTTGACGCGCGTATTGCACGAGTGGAGCCCAGCGGTAGTTGAACCCGACACAGGACTGTACGGAGGCCTGGCTAACGGCCGTCGCGATTGCCCGCGTGTCCTCGACTCCGAGACCCACCGGCTTTTCGCACAGAAGGTGCTTGCCGGCCGCCGCCACCGCCTCGGCTACGGTTCGATGCAGTTGATTCGGCACGGCGATGGTGACGATGTCCACCTCCGGATGGGCCGCGACCTCGCTCCAATCTGTCGCACAGGCCGCGAAGCCAAATCGTTGGCGGGACTGTTCGGCACGGTCCGCGTCTTCATCCGCACAAACCACCAGACGAACATCGAGCCCGGACCGCCAAAACCGTTCGGGTATCTGCCTGAAGGCCCGGCTGTGGGTTTCCCCCATCCAGCCCATGCCGATGACCCCGATGCCGTAGGACGTCATGCTTGAACGGGTTGCCTGTGCGGATACCGGCCGGGTTTAGGATGCAGAGGGGCCGGGTGTTGCCACAACCTTGACCGCGGCTCCAGTACGGCACAGATCCAGACCCTCCGCGAGGTCGGCCAAGGGTACCGTCAGGTTGAGGCCCGACGGTTGCAGCACGCCGTCCTCCAGCAGTTGAATGGCCTGTGGGAACGTGCCTACACCCACAAACGTGCCAAAGATACGGAGTTCACGCTCGGTCAAACGACTCTGATTGACCGCCGGGGTCAGCGCGTTTAGTCCAAAACAGCAGATCTGGCCCATCATGGCTGCCAGGTCCACAGCCGTTCCAAGCTGCCCGCCCACGGCGTCCACGATCAGATCGACCCCGTGGCCGTCGGTCACTTCGTCGACCGCCTCCGCCAAGTTGTCCGCGTCGACGTTCACGGTCCTGTCGACTCCGGCCATGCGGGCTTGCTCCAACCTGGTGTCCGCCAGGTCGGCGACCATCACGTGCAGATTCCGGGACTTGAGCATTAGGGCATGCAGGACCCCGATGGGCCCGGCTCCGATTACCAAAGCCGTGTCCGAGTGGGCAACATCAAACTGGTTGAAGCCTCCCAGGACGCAGGACAGCGGCTCAATCCACACCGCGTCGCCCAGGGACAAATCCGGCGTTATGGGCAGCAGGGCCTTTTCCGGAGCCAGTACGTACCTTGCAAAGCCGCCGTCCCGGTGAATCCCGATGGTATGGAAGTTCGCGCAGTGATTGGCCCGACCCCTGAGACATTGCGGACACGGCTCCAGATTCTGTTCGCGGCAGTACAGGTTGGGAGCCAATACCACCCGGTCCCCGGTCTGCACAGCGGTGGCCGCCGTTCCCCGTTCCACCACATGGGCAGCCAACTCGTGGCCCAGCACCACGCCGGGCATGGCCGGATGGCCGGGAGGATCCTTCACAATTTGGAGGTCGGTGCCGCAAACCCCGCAGGCCTCGACCTCAAGCTTGACCCAGTCCGGCGGAACGGTGTCCAGGGACGGTTCGGAACGGTCCTCGACGATAAACCGCCCGGGACCGGCGAATACTCCTACCTGCATGATGTCTCCTTGTGGGTCGGCTACCAGCGTTCGACCACGACCTTGGTCTGCGTGTAGAACTCCACACCGTGCCGCGACTGCGCATGGAGATCGCCGAAGAAGCTCTCGTTCCAACCGCTGAACGGGAAGAATGCCATGGGCGCGGCCACGCCGATGTTGATGCCGATGTTCCCGGCATCGGCACGGTGGCGGAACTCGCGGGCTGCCTTGCCGTCCCGCGTGAACAGGCAGGCCATGTTGCCGAAGGCCCGATCGTTGACCCAATCGATGGCCTGATCCAGATCATCGGCCTGCATCAGGCTGAGGACGGGGCCAAAAATCTCCTCCCGGGCCACGGGCATGCCGGGTTCCGCGTTGAGAATGGTCGGATGGATCCAGTGTCCGGCCGGGTGTCCGTCCACGCTGCGGCCGCGGCCGTCCACCACGAAGCGGCCGCTCCCGTCGTCGGCCTGTGCCAGGATCCCTTCTATGCGTTGGCGGCTCGCGTCGGTGATCACCGGTCCCATTTCGGTGTCGTCGTCCAATCCGTTGCCCACACGCCTGGAAGTTGCCAAGTCGGCCATGGCATCCGCAAACGGAGCATGCATCTCGCCCACCGTGATCGCGGTCGACAGGGCCAGGCACCGCTGGCCGGCACAACCGAAGGCGCTTTCGGCCATGGCATTGGCCGCGGCTTCCACATCGACGCCCGGCATGATGACAACGGGATTCTTGGCTCCCCCTTGGCACTGTGCGCGTTTGCCGTTGGCGGTCGCGCGGGCGTAGACCAGTTTGGCCACCGGCGTGGACCCGACAAACGAAACGGCGCGCACCAGGGGATGATCGATGAGCGTATTTACGACGTCGGCACCGCCGTTGACCAGTTGCACAACCCCGGAGGGGAAACCCGCCTGCTCGATCAGACCGAACAGCTTCTGGCTGGTCAGCGGTACCTTTTCACTGGGCTTGAGGATGAATGCATTGCCGGTGGCCACGCCATAAGGCAGGAACCACAGCGGGATCATAGCCGGGAAGTTGAAGGGGGTGATGGCCGCCACCACGCCCAACGGCTGGCGAATCATGTGTTCGTCGATGCCATGGGCGATGTCCTCGTTGTTCCACCCTTGAATCAGGGATGGCATGCCACAGGCCACTTCGACGTTTTCGATACCCCTCCGGACCTCGCCCCGTGCCTCGACCAGAGTCTTGCCGCACTCAAGGGTCACTGTGCGGGAAATGTCCTCGAAGTACTCCTCCAGCAGGGCCTTGAGCCTGAACATCGGCTGAACCCGATCCACGACCGGGGTGCGGCGCCATGCCGGATAGGCGGCCTGGGCAGTCTGCACAGCCATGTCCACTTCAGCGGCAGTCGTCAGCGGCAGTGTCGCCAATCGTTCATTGGAGGCCGGATTGCGCACCGGCATGGTGTCTTCGGATTGGCTGGCCGCAAACGATCCGTTGACGAAGTTCTTGACAATCATGGCATGCAATTCTCCCCTGCATTTCAACGCCGGCGCACCGCCAACAGTGCTCCGGACCCGGATCGTGGCTAGCGGTAGAAGCGCTCCTTGGACCGCATCTGCTCCCATTCCTCGCGCGCCGCGTTGACTGTGTCGATTTCACTGACCTCTGCCACGGGCACGTCCCACCAGGACTCGTAGGCATCCACACCGAGATAGCGGTCGTTAGTGACGTGGATGACGACCGTGCGGTCAATGTCCTTGGCGCGTGCCAGTGCCCCCATAACATCATCCACCGAATTGCAGCCAATGACCACGGCACCCAGACTGGCGGCGTTGGCAGCCAGGTCCACTGGTAGGGGCCGCTTGTGGCCACCGGCCTCATCCGTCGGCAACGCACCGTTCTCGGGAAACAGGTATCGCGTGCCGAATCCGCTTTGGCCCAGGGAGCGGCTTAGGCCTCCGATGCTCTTGAAACCACTGTTGTCCATCAGCACGATTGTCAGCTTGTAGCCCTCCTGGACCGATGTGACAATCTCCGAGGCCATCATCAGATAGGAACCGTCTCCCACCAGGATATACACCTCTCGGTCCGGTTCCGCCATCTTTACGCCGAGGGCGCCGGCGATTTCGTATCCCATGCAGGAATACCCGTATTCCATGTGGTACTGCAGCGGATGGCGGCTGCGCCACAACTTGTGGGAGTCGCCCGGCAGGCTGCCGGCAGCACCGACCATCACAGCGTCCGGATCGCCCTGTTCATTCACGGCGCCTATGAGCGCACCCTGCGCGGCTACTCCGCTGTCCGACTCGTGCAAGGCATAAATCCGGTCCACCTCCGATTCCCACTCCTCCTTGAGCGCCGCGATGCGGGTATCAAGGTCGGCGTCGGTGACTTTTTCTGACAGCATCGCGTCCAGTTCCTCCAGGCAGACCCTGGCATCGCCCGTAACCGACACCCCTTGGTGCTTGCCGGCATCAAATTCGGACACGTTCAAGTTGATGAAGCGGACTTCCGAATCCTGAAAGGCGGTCTTGCTGGCGGTGGTGAAGTCGCTCCAACGGGTGCCAACCCCCATGACCACATCCGCGTCCCGGGCATAGATGTTGGCAGCGGACGTTCCAGTTAACCCCATTGCCCCCAAGCATCTGGCATCATCGAAGTCCAGACTGCCTTTGCCCGCCATGGTCTCGGCGACGGGGATGCCGGTTCGGCCCGCAAACGCGCGCAATGCGTCTTCGGCTTCACTGTATTGGACACCACCGCCCGCCACGATGAGCGGCCGCTGGGCTCCGCGCAGCAACTCCGCAGCCCGTTGCAGGCTGGCCAGATCTGCGCGCGGGCGCGGCACGTGCCACACCCATTTCTCGAACAGTGCTGCGGGATAGTCGAACGCTTCCGTCTGCACATCCTGCGGGATGGAAATCGTAACGGCACCGGTGTCCGCGGGGCTGGTCAGGACGCGCAGGGCCTCCGGCAGACTGTAAACCAACTGGTCCGGGCGATTGATGCGGTCCCAATAGCGGCTGACCGGACGAAACGTGTCGTTGACCGAGAAGTCTTGACTGTGTTCGGACTCCAGTTGTTGCAGGACCGGTGCCACATTGCGCCGGGCAAAGATGTCGCCCGGCAACAGCAGCACCGGAAGGCGGTTGATGGTGGCCGTGGCAGCCCCCGTCACCATGTTGCTGGCGCCGGGACCGATGGAGGAGGTACAAGCCAGCGTCCGCAACCTGCGGCTGTGCTTGGCAAAGCCAATGGCGGTATGCACCATGGCCTGTTCGTTGCGGGTTTGGTAATAGCGGAGCGCAGGGTATTGTTGCAGGGCCTGGCCCATTCCAGACACATTGCCGTGACCAAAGATGCCGAAGCATCCGGCAAAGAAGGCTTGGCGCCGGCCGTCGCGTTCCGTGTACTGGGCACACAGGAAGCGTACAATGGCCTGGGCCATGGTGAGACGCACAGTTGGTTCGGTCATTGTGGTTCCCATCCCCTTTCTTGGTTGCTACCAGCCGCCATGGCTGTCGATGAATTCGTTCACCTGGTCCCAGGTGGGCATGAAGTTGGCACAGCCGTGCCGCGTCACCACCATGGCTCCACAGGCGTTGCCCAGCCGGGCGGACCGCTCCAGCGTCCAGCCGCTGACCAGCCCAAAGATGAAACCGGCGCCAAAGGCATCCCCGGCACCCAGAATGTTGTAGATGTCCACCGGGAACCCGGGCACGTCGCGGGGAGCTTCGCCGCAGGTGTGGACACGGGCCCCCAAGGCTCCGACTTTCTCAATTACGTGGCGCGGTCCCAGGCTCTGGATCCTCTCAATCGCAGCCAGAACATCCCCTTCGACCTGGGTGTCCGACACCTGCGAGTCCGTCACGGTCATCTGAGCCGGATCGGCCAGCAAGGCGGCGTTGACCTCGTCATGCGTACCGACCACGATGTCCACCTGCTGCATGACAGACCGGGCTACGACCCCGAACGCCCTGGCGTCGTGCCACTGGTCGGGACGGAAGTCCAGGTCGAACACCACGGTCGCACCATGGCTGCGCGCCGACTCGGCCGCAAACATTGTTGCCGATCGGCTTGGTTCGCGGGAGAGGTTCGTGCCGGCAAACTGGAACACTTGGCAGTCGTCGTAGGGCGAGGCCAGCACGTCGTCAATCGTGACGTTGATATCGGCGCAATTCTCGCGGTAGAACACCAACGGGAACCGGTCCGGCGGTTCTATTCCCAGGACTACGGCGCTGGTGCGCAAACCGGGCTTGCGGACAATGTATCGGGTGTCCACCCCTTCGTTGACCAGGAACTCCAGCACGAAATCCCCAACCGGATCGTCCCCGATGCCGGTCAGGAGGGCGACCCGGCGCCCCAACCGGGTCATGCCCACGGAGATATTCGTGGGTGAACCGCCGACGTAGGCGGCGAACGACGTGATGTCGGGGAAGGGGGCGCCCACGTCGTTGCTGTAGAGGTCGATGCTGGATCGACCCATGTGCAGGGAGTCAAAGGACTTGGTGGAATCTATCATGGCCGAGTGGAGGAACGGGACGACCCTGCGGATCTAGGCGGGCCGATACAGTGGAACGTCGGGATTGGTGGTTCGGTAGGTGTCCTTGACCCATGCGTAGCGCGGATCGTCCTGATTCGCCAGACTTTGGGCGCTTCCCGCCAACACATTCAGATAGTAGGTCACGTAGCCGGGTGGGCTGACCACCGGGTGGTAGCCCTCGGGCACCAGCACCACGCTGTCGTTTCGTGGACGGACCAAGGCATCGATGGGCATTCCGTCCTGGTGGAGCGGGGAGGCTTCGTCAGTATAGACGCGTTGATAGGCATACCCGTCGGGATCATAGGCTCCGAAGGGCTCGCTGCGCGTGGAAGTGATTTTGTAGTAGTAAATCTCCTCCAGGTCGGCCTCCACCAACTTGCCCTGGCCATCCTCGATGTGGACGTCGTGCTTGTGGCCCGGATAGCTGCTCCAACCGCCGCTGGGGGTATACACCTCGACCAGGACAAGTTTGTCCACGGGAGAACCGGGTGGCAGCGGATCGTTGATCTGCCGGGTCGCGTTGTCGCCCCCGCGCAGGTTCATCTCCACCTGGCCCGGGAGCGTCAGGAATGGCGGGTGTTCCACTTGCGCCGGGGCCATGGCAACCGCAAACTCGCCGTCTTCGACACAAGCCACCGTCAGGTCGGACCCAGGTGGCAGGTACAGGGTATGGCACGCGCCAACGAAGACGTTGGGCCGGCCGCCGAACTCGCCGGGCAGGTCGATGCGGTTGGAAGTCAGTCGGTATCGGCCGCTGAGGTTTACCAGGGCCATCTCCTGCCCGCCGGTGGACGTCTCCCAAGTCCGCCCGGCCTGGATACGGTGCACTTCGAAACTGATCCACTGCCAGCCGGCGCTTTCCGGCGTCACGCGCGTGACCAGCCCGGGTTCACCGGACCCGGCGGCGGTTTGGGGCAGGACCAGGATGTTCTCCGAAGTGTATTGCATCTGTGAATCTCGTTTGCCGGGACGATCGCGAACGTCGGCGTGGTTTGGGCCACGGGCGCGCCGAAATAGGTTGGAAACTGACGTGGCCCGTCGCCAATGCCCTGCTATTGTCCAACCAGGCCACCGCGAATTCAAGCAGCACCCGGGCCCAGGCAGCAAATACAGCTCCCACTGCGACGGATTGGCCACGATGGGAGGCGGCAAACATTGAATCCGGGGCTGGCCTACAATCCAGGGTGTCGCGCGCTCCCCAATCCCTGGGTTTCCAGTTGTCGGGGGTGCAACCAGCCACGCTGAAGCGGAGCAAGGCCATGACGTTCAAACTGGGATTCGCCACGCTGCGATGGAACGAACCAGACCTCGAACCCTGCCTGGAAACACTCAAGGAAGCGGGATGGGACGGCTGGGAGGCCCGGTTTCCACTTGACTGGATGGGTACACCCAAGCGCCTGCGGGGCATTTGCGATCGGGTCGGTCTGCCCTTGGCGGTGCTGACCGCAATTGGCAGCCCCGACCACCAAGACCCGAGGGTATTCGAAATCAACAAGCGCCGGATGGAATTCGCAGCCGAAATGGAGTGCGACTGCTTCATGTTCATGTGCGCCCAACAGCCCCCGGACAGGCTGGCCAACACCGACGAGGTGCACCGGGCTGCGGATGCGGCGGACGAATGGGCCGAATACGCAGGCACGCTTGGACTTGAGATCACCATGCACATTCACACCAATCACACGGTGAACTCCCTGGAGACATGGTCTGCCTACATGCAGCGCCTGCGCCGGTCGGGTCTTTGCATCGATGTCTCCCATGCACACTTGTGGGGCATCGATCCCGTGGATGCCCTCACCCTTTACCGCAGCCAGCTCAACTACGTGCACCTGCAGGAGTACACCTCGGTGGATATCCGGGACAATCGCTGGTATTACCCGGATTGGGTCGATGTGCATGTGTCCGGTCACATGGATTTTCCCGCCATCAGGGCCAACCTGGAGGAATCCGGCTTCGACCGCTGGGTCACCGCCTGCCCGGGAGCACCGATCCCGGGATCCGATTCGCCCATGGACGAGGCCCGTCGCAGTGCCACCACGCTTGGCTACCTGCGGTCCATCGGATTCTGATTCCCGACGGGATGCTTGTCGAGCATGCATCCCGCCAAGCCGCGGCCATTTGCCGGGTATCCGCACCCGCCTGGCATCGGCGCTTCATGAGGGGGAGAGTTCGTCGCGCAACTTGTCGAGTCTGAGCTGCATGATTTGCCGTTGCTGCTCGGCAGCGACCAGCAGTTCCTCTTCGGGCGAGTTGTCCAGGCGCTCCTGCAGCAGCTTGAGCATGGCCGCGGCGCTCTTGCCGGTGGCGCACACGATGAAGATGTATCCGAAGCGCTCTTCGTAATGCCGGTTGCCCATCGCCAAGCCGGCCAACACCTCCTCGCTGGCGGAGTCCACACCGGACTGTTCACCCTCGGACCAGCTCTTTGTTGTGGCAAATCTTGCCCGCAGCGAATCAATGTCCCCAATCCTGGGGTGGTGCGCAAACGCTTCCAGCCAGTCGTCCTGATCCAGCCCCAGCCAAATTTCGTCGGCCTCCGATCGCAGGGCCTGCCAATCCGCAAACGGAATCCGCTGCACCATGGATTGGACCCAACGCCCGGAACCACAGCATCGTTCCAACAGCTCCGCCTGCCGCGCCGCAGGCAGGCAGTTCAGGGCAACCGTTGCTTCGCTATGCATGGATCATTCCACCACCGACACGGGTCAACCCAAATCGCACCCAGTAGAACTATTGGTAGATGATGATGTCGGGTGGATGACGCAGCCCCTGCACTTGTTCCGGAGTCATGAGCGGCGTGTCGTATTTGAAGAACAGCTTGAGGGCGGGCCGCTCGGACGGCGTGGGGAGCGCGAAGCGCCTGTAGCCGTTTAGTTTGGCACTGGTTCCCCCAAAACCATCCATGTCGAACGACAACTGGACGACATCATGATCCTCGATGCCGCCGCGATTGCGGAACATCCGTTCCGCGAACTGGTGCACCATCAGGAGTTTGGGCGGCAGCCCTTCCTCGTGCACGATTGTGGCCAGGAAACGCTGCACCTCATTTACCTCTTCGGCGGAAATAGAGCCAAGGGCCTGCCCCGGACGCACCCCCAGTTGCTCCGTCGCAAACTCGGGGTCCAGGGCGACGTGCACGAACGGTTCCCTGAGAAAGGGAGTGAGGAGCTTGACTTCCGCCAGTGGATCGCTCCACCCAATCTGCGTGTCCAAGAACAGCAGCAGGCCCTCCTCGCGGGCCGCCTCAACGTATTCGGCTATGCGATCGTGGGAGAGCCGCCTGATCCATGCGCCGTCGGGTGTGGCGCCAGCCTGCGCGACCCCCACAATCAAGTGAAAGGCGGGTTGAGTACTCCGGGGACCGTTGAGCTGATCGTAGCGTTCGGCCATGGCCGCGATCCGAGGAGCCACGTCGCGCGGTGTGCCGTCACCCAGCACTCCCATCACCGGCACCCCCGGAAAACCGTAGAACGAGACGATTTGGGCCTCCGCCCAGGAAAAAGCGGTTTCCGACGAAGAAGCCGACAAGGCCTCGCCTTGCTCAACGACATGGACAACACTGTCCGGGTCCTGTGGCCCCGCCTGGTTCGGTACCGGATCGGTCGCGGGCACCGGCGGCTCCTGGACCGCGGGTGGCTGTGGTGCCGGCGTCACGATGGGAGGCCCGGACCCATCGACATGCTTGGGCAACTCAAGGACTTGGCCTGCGAGCAGCAGATCAGGGTTCTGCAGGCGGTTATGCGCGATCAGTTTCCGCATGTCCACACCGTAGGCGCGCGCAATTACATGGAGTGTGTCCCCCGGCCGCACCCGGTGCGATGTTGCGTCGGGATCAACCTTAATCGGCTCTGGTGCGATCACCGAAGCCTGGGACATGCGAGTTGGGGGAACGGGAACCTGCATCGACTGACCGACCCAAATCGCAGACGACGAGTCGATGCGGTTGAGAAACAGGATCATTTCCAGCGGCACACCGTAGAGGGTTGCAATGTCAGGCAGGGAGTTGCCCACACGGACCACATGGGTACCCAGGGAATGGACCGGGATGGACTTGACGGCAGGGATCACTACCCGTTGGCCGACAAAGATGCGGTCTCGGTTTTCGATACTGTTCCGGGAGACCAGAACGGAAATGGGGACATTGTAGTGGCGGGCGATAACCGCCAGCGTTTCCCCTCTCTGGACTATGTGAACCCGGTTCAAGGCCATCGCTGGCGCTGCCATCGCCGCCAACAGCAGGACGCCCGCGCATAACACGATACCCAACCGATGCAATCTGTACATGACTTCCCTCACGACCCGATCAACAGGTCCCGAATGTCAGTCGCAGGGGAGTGGAGCGCAGATTTACAACGACGGTGCGGGTGCACCGGCCTGCAACAGAAACTATTAAGATGACCAATTCAAAGGATATACCAAATGGACCGCCCTTGCCGACGACCCGGCAAACTCCAGGATAAAAGCATCTGGATTGGTTGGGCCAACCGGGTGAGTTGGCTCGTGGCTACAGTGGTCAGTTCCGAATCCAGCCTGTGGAAAACCCTTGATGGACGGCCTGACGCCTTAGTGCCTGGTCGAGGCCCGGGGATCCGCGGCGGATCGGACTCAGCGCCACCATCTGACGGACATTTTGGTGCTGGCCGTCATCTGCGGTGCGGACAGTTTTGAGGCCATCGCCCTCTTCGGTCAATTCGGCGAGGCTGGGTTGCTCACCTTCCCGGAGCTTCCTCACGGGATCCCCTCGCACGGCACGCTGGAGCGGGTCGGTGCGCGGTGGGATGCAACCCGAATGGAGGAGGGCTTTCGGGACCGGATGCAGGACACCTTGGCACTGACCGCCGGTCAGGTGGTGGTCATCGCCTCCGGTACTCTATGATGTTTCCTGAATTTGCCGTCGGCCAAGCGATTCTCTTGGCCTACCGCACCCGATTCGTGCTTGCCTGAGGATTGACTGTGCACCCGTGAAACTTGCAACCCACACCTACGGCAAAGCCCGCGTACGCGTCTTGCGCCTTGTGCACGAACAAACCCGGCACCGAATCTCGGAGCTCAGCGTCGACATGGCCCTGTGGGGCCGGTTCGATCGCGCCTACACCCACGGAGACAACGCGGATGTGGTGCCAACCGACACCATGAAGAACCTTGTGCACATTGCGGCCGGCCAACACCCCGACCTGGAAACCGAATCGTTCGCTATTGAGTTGGCACAGGGAATGTTGCAACGATACGGCCACGTGTCGGAAGTGCACATCGACCTGGTCGAAACCCCGTGGCACAGACTGCATGTCAACGGTTCCGACCATCCACACGGTTTCGTACAGTCGCAGGCCTGTACTCCGTTGGCGGGGGTGATGGTGGCCCGGGACCGGCAAACCGTCAGGAGCGGGTTCCGAGGCCTTGCCCTCATGAAGACCACAGGATCTGGTTTCGCCGGCTTTTTGCGGGACAAGGTCACAACCCTCCCTGAAGTCGACGACCGCATCTTGGCCACACGCATGCAAGCCAACTGGACCTATGGCGCGGCTCCTGCCGGTTACGCTCAAACAGCTAGGACCATCCGCAGTACCTTGGAAGAAGTGTTCGCGGCCACTTACAGCAAGTCGGTACAGGACAGTCTGTGGCGCATGGGCAGCGCCGTTTTGGAACGGATCCCTGAAGTCGAGGACATCACGCTTTCGATGCCCAACTTGCACTACCACGAAGTCGATCTGGCGCAGTTTGGTCTCGAAGCGTCAAACCGCGTGTTTCTGCCGACGGACGAACCGCATGGCCATATTGAGGCAACCGTGACCCGGTAGCGGTGATCATGTCCGTGCTTGGTCCACAGCCTGGCCTGTTTCGGCACGGACCCAAACACATCGAACAACCCCGGAGCTACGGATATGGGCACCCTGACCACGCATGTGCTGGACACGGCGCAAGGCAAGCCCGGGGCCGGCTTGCGGGTGGATTTGTACCGCTGGACCGACGGCCGCCGCAAGCTGGTGAAGTCCATGGCGACCAACCACGACGGCCGATGCGACGAACCGCTCCTGGAAGGCGGCACTTTTGAACCCGGGGAGTGGGAACTGTTGTTCCACGTCGGCCGCTATTTCGCCATGCAGTCGCTCGACCTACCCGATCCACCGTTCCTCAATCAGGTCCCGGTCCGCTTTGCCATCGCCCAGGACGACCACTACCACGTGCCGCTTTTGGTGTCGCCCTGGGGCTACACGACGTACCGGGGTTCGTAGTTCGCACGCCTGGCCCGGATCTCGCAATCAAAACAAGGACTGTTGCATGAACCACTCCCATATGCGACGGGCGATAGAGTTGTCCCGGCATGCAATCAACACCAATCTGGGAGGCCCGTTCGGTGCGGTTGTGGTCCGCGGTGACCTGGTGGTCGCGGAAGGTTTCAACCGCGTCACGTCCAGCCTCGATCCCACTGCCCACGCCGAGGTTACGGCCATCCGCGCAGCCTGCACGGCACTGGGAACCTACCAGTTGACGGACTGCGAAATCTATACAAGCTGTGAGCCGTGCCCCATGTGCCTGGGTGCCATCTACTGGTCGGGAATCACGCGCATCTACTTCGCCAACTCGCGTGAGAATGCGGCCGCGGCCGGGTTTAGCGACCAGTTCCTGTACCAGGAGATCCCGTTGCCCGTTGAACAACGAACCGTCCCGTCCGTCAGGCTTCTGGGCAACGAGGCGCTTCGGGTGTTCGGCGAATGGCGAGCCAAGCAGGACAAGATCCCTTACTGACCATTCTGGCGCCGGGCAAGAAATTCCTTGGCCCCGAACGCAATTTTCCCGGTGCTGATCCGATTGGCGAAATCCAAGTTCAGGATGCTGCAAGTTCCAGCATTACGGAGTCTGGCGCCTCGATGCCAGCCGTGATCTCGACAGGTGGGAAGTAGCCCTCCAGAGGTTGACGGGCGGGTTGGGACGGGATGAAAAATATGGCGGAGGGGAATCCCTGCGCGATGAACACCGTATCGTGGTAGGCCCTGTTGGAGGTTTTCGTTTACCGAGTAGCCACAGGTCCGGGCACAACCCGCAGTCGATTGCAAAATGTACGGATCGGGTCGGCTGCCGGGATCGTGGTTGAGAATGTCCCGTGCGCGGGCAAGTCCGCGGACTTCGGTTTCCTATGCGAGCGCTATCCGAATCTCACCCATCATTTGGCCGTGCACATCCTCCGTCTGGCAGCGAATGTCCAAGGTGAACTCGACTCGCCCGGGATTCCTGTTGTTGGCGTCGGGATGGACCGTCAGCATGTACATGGTCACGACCACCCTTGATACGCATGACGCTTTGCTACGGCTTCCGTGGACAGTAATGGTGTCTGTGGCTCCCTGATGCATCCCGTCAATCCGTCATAGCCACCGTGCCGTCGTGTCTGCTCTCGCCGGTATTACACGGAGTTCCCCAAAGGATCCCCGGCCCACATCCTTGTAGTACAGATACCGTGCCGGTTCCTTGCCCACGGCCGTGAACCACTGGGGACAAAAGGGAGCCATCCAGATCACATCGCCGCGCTGCACCGGATGCCAGTCGTCACCGAGCCGGTAAATTCCCTTGTCCTGCACCATCAGCAGCCCATGTTCCATAACATGGACTTCCACCATGGGCAAGGCGGCGCCGGGGACGAACTCGAACAGATTGACGGCCAGATCGAATTCGGGCGCATCGGGCAACAGCGTTTTGAGCATGGCATCCGGATCGCCCATGAACGGCTCCGCCGAACCCGTCTGCTCGCGTCCCAACACCGGTTGGGGCGCGGACACACCGGCCAACGGCACGTATGGCTTCTCAAACACGGTCAGACGAAAACCTTCGGTCGAGGCAAGCAAGTGTTCACAATCTGCCGGGATGAAGACAAAACCTCCTTGTGCAAGATCCTCGCGGGATCCCGCGATATCAAGTGTGCACCTGCCCTGCTCGACAAAGACGAATCGTTCGACGCCGGATGTGGGCGCGGTGGTCGCCGATTCAGTCCCCATCAACGCCGCGAAATGACAGAATCCGGCCCCCATTCTTGGCGAAATCAAAATTACTCCGGAGGAATTTAGCCAGTTGGGCAAAGGCGCCTCGACATGAGATGGAGGCGAGATGAGGGCGTAGCTGCGACGAATTCGACTGCGGGTAAATCCGAATGGGTCCATGGGAATACCTGTACTTTCTTCCTTGTCGAACACCGCATCATCGGGTCCGGTGGAGCAACCGGCCGAAGCCGGGCTAAACCCGGATGGCTTCCTGATGGTAGACCGTGGTTCCTCTCACGATGGTTCGTTCCACCGTGCCGCGGAACGTATACCCCACAAATGCACTGTGGCGATGGCGGTAGAACAGGTGGTCGGGAGTCAGTGTCCACCTGCAGTCCGGATTGACGACCACGAAGTCGGCAGCGATGCCGGGTTGGATTACTCCCTTGCGAGGATATAACCCCAGCAGGCGGGCCGGGTTTGCCGAAGCCATCCGTGTCAAGGCCGCCAGCGACAGGCCCCGCTTGTGCACACCTTCCGTCATCAGTGCAGGCAACATGGTCTGGAGGCCGGAAATCCCGCCACACGTTGCCTTCTCTGGCCTGCTTGAGTGCGGGAGGAGGATGAATGATCTGATCCGAACGTGTCCACGTCCCCGTCCAGAACACACTGCCAAAGGTCTTCCATGGTCACGCGGCTGTGCAGCGGGGGCGCGCACTTTGCGCCTGGACCGATCCTCTGGAAGTCGTCGAGATCGAGGAGCAGATGGTGTGGCCAAGCTTCCACCGTTACTGGAACGCCCCTGCGTTTGGCGGCAGCCACGAGCCGCACCACATCAGGTACGGACGCGTGCACAACATGCAGGGCGGCACCGGTGGTTGCCGCCCAATGAAGGACACGGGCCACTGATTCCACTTCCTGGTACCCAGGGCGCGATTCCGCCCAGGCCAACGGATCGCGCCGTCCCCGCGACCGAAGCTCCTCGGCCAGGTACACAGTCACGAATTCGTTTTCGGCATGTACGGCCAACAGGCTGTCGAGGGCGCGCACCTGGCGCATACCGGCAAACACGAGGTCGTCATCCACTGGGAAAAATCGGGACTGGACACCAGGAACATCTTGAAGCCGACCACCCGTTCGGCGCAGAGGCTTTCCAGATGTGCCAGGTTGTTGTTGATCAACCCGCCCCACAGGGCATAGTCCACTACGGCCTGGTCCCGTACTGCCGCCTGCTTGCGCTGCAGCTGAACACAGTCCACGGTCGGCGGGGATGAATTCAGCGGCATATCGACCACCGTGGTTACGCCACCCGCGGCTGCCGCCATGGTGCCCATCCGAAACCTTCCCAGTCCTCCCGCCCGGGCTCGTTGAAGTGGACATGGCCGTCCACCAGGCCCGGCAACAGCACGCGACCTTGCAGTTCAAGGCAGGTTGCGGCTTGGATATCGGGAGACCCGGCTACAACCTGGACCACGGCACCGTCCTCTACGACCACGCCACCGCGAAATTCCCCGGTCTCCGTGACGACCAACGCGTCCTTAATACAGGTCGGCTTGCATTTGCCTGGTTCCGGACTTGCCTGGCGCGCTACGAAGGGCCTGCCGGTGCCGCACAACCGAGTCGGCAGCGTCGCTCCCGCCCGAGGCTTGGGAGTTTGCTGCAGGGAACCGGAAACTGCACCAATTCCCGAATTGCGCGGGACAGACGGGGCGTCCCCTTGCGCGTTGAGCCGATTCGGCTAATACCCCTTGGCCATATCACATACGTTTGCCAGTGGCTCACCGGATACATACCGTTGCAGGTTCGAGGCAAAAAAACGGACCACATTGCGGTGGCGATCCGCCGAGAAACCGGCTTGATGGGCCGTCATCAAAAAGTTCGGCGCGTCCCACAACGGACTCGATTGAGGCAGAGGTTCTACTTCCTGAACGTCAAGGCCGGCCCCTGCAACAAGCCCTGTGTGCAATGCTCTGGCCAGTGCCTCTTCATCGATGATACCGCCCCGCGAAACATTGACGAGGTATGCATGGGACTGCATTCGGCCAAATTCCTCGTCGGCAATCCAGTGGTAGGTTTCCCTGGTCAAGGGACAGGCAACCATTACCACGTCGGCCACTTGGAGAAAGCCGTGAAGATTCTCCTTGGTCGGCTTTCTGATTTCGGCCACGCCCGGTGCTTCGGTCCGCTCCGGGTCCAACGAAAGAATGTTCATATCGTAGCCGGCGCCTCGTTTGACAATCTCCTGCCCAAAGCCGCCCATTCCCAGAACCAGCATCGTCCGTCCGGTGATTTCGGCGATGGGAACCTTCTGCCACTTGCGGGCACCATGGCTGCGAACGGCATCGGGCAGACCGCGCGCCAAGGCCAGGAGTAGCGCCCAGGCCTGCTCTCCACCGGCAGCGGCGTACAAACCCGCCATGTTGGTCAGGGTCACGTCGGACTCGACCAGCCCGGGGAACAGAACGTTGTCCAGGCCGGCCGACGCAGACTGAAACCACTTCAACGAGCCGGCCTGTGCGAAAACTTCCTCCGGCATCAATCCCATGATTGCCTCGGACCCGTCGGCTGCCGCGGCAGCCTCGTCCGCAGACTTGGCGTGCACGATGTCGGCATCGGGTGCCGCTGCCTGCACCTGGGCCAGATCCGACTCGGTCATGGACGGGTAGTAGACAAGAACGCGCATGGAGACCTTCGGCAACGCAGCCGAACATGGAAGCCAATTGAATCGGAGGGAATCCGTCAGCCGGAGCTTGTGGCCTCGGGCATGTCCGGCGCACCGGGAATGTCCACGTAGACGACCTGTTGCCGTACTTCCACTTCGAAGGACTCCGCCTTGTACGGGCCCTCCACCGGGCCTTCGTTCACGGAAACCTCATAGGCTCTCACGCGCACGCGCGCCGGGTTGTGCCACGACTGCCCCGTCCGGATGTCGAATTCCCAGCCATGCCAGGGACAGCGCAGGATCTCCCCTTGCCGGGAGTACACGAGCGCTCCGGGCTGACCGTGCAGGAATCCCGTTACACGTCCACTGCATAGGGGCCCGCCCTGATGGGGGCAGGTGTTGCGCAGTGCGAAAAACTCGCCTTCCAGGTTGAAGATGCCGACGACGCGGCCGGCAACCTCGACGACCTTCCGCTGACCTGCCGGAATCTCGTCAACGGTTGCGACCGCGTACTTGGGCATGGCGGGATCAGATGGGCAGAGCGTACAGTTCCGCGGCGTTCTCGGCCATGATGCGCCGGCGCGCGGCGTCGGCGATGGTGGACGGGATGGCGCGCATTGGATTATCGAAGTCCCAGTGGGGGTAGTCCGACGCGAACATCAACCGATCGGTCATGTCCAACTGGTCCAGCATCTGGTTGAACTGGTGCGGATACAGGGGCTCTTCGATGGGCTGCGTACTGATCCACATATGCTCGCGAATGTATTCGGACGGCGGTTTCTTGACCCGGGGCAGTTCCTTGTGCAGCTTTTCCCAAGTGCGGTCCAGTCGCCACATGAGCGGAATCATCCAGGCAAACCCGCCCTCGATCAGGACGAACTTGAGGTTGTCGAATATCTCGAACAATCCTTGGCTAACAATGCTGGTCACCTGGGACTGGAAGCTTTGCGCCATCCCCGCATGATCTTCGATGTAGTAGGTCGGAGATCCGGCACCCGTGATACCACTGCCGCCCACACCACCGAAATGCACGGCGATCGGGAGGTCGTATTCGCAGGCCGCCTCGTAGATCGGCCAGTAGCGCCTGGAGCCCAGGGGATCGCGGGTCCGGGTAACCAGGAATACCTGTGCCATCGAGGGATGGTTGCCCAATCGATGAATCTCCTCGGCCGAAAGCGGTCCGTCCTCGTAGGGAATGATGATCGAGGCGCGCATCCGGCTGTCGTGCGCACACCAGTCCTCAATCTGATAGTCGTTGACGGCTTGGGCATGCGCCAGCCCGAAGTCGAAGTTCAGGACTTCGCCCGTGCCGGTGAGCGGGGTAAGGATGGCGTAGTCCATGTCGAACTCGTCCAGGAGCTGCATCTGCGTGAACTCCAGGTTCGCACCCGGTATGTCGCCATTGGGAGGCCACGCGTCATGCCGGGCGGCCATGGGCATGGACCGGGGAAACAGCATGCCGTCGTAGGTGCGCTTGCCGAAATTGAGGTAGTGGTCCCTCCAAAAGGGAGAGAGGTGCCTTTCGAGATCGTCGGGTTGGATGTACACATGCACGTCCGTGTCGATGATCGGAGTGCGCACAACCTCGGCGCCGGTGCGATCTTGCAGTGGGCTTGTCAAGCTAACGGCCATGGCGGGACCTCCAAATCGGCGATTGGTGTGGACAACAGCAATCCAAACAATCCTTCCGCGGTTACTCTAGACTATAGAACGCACGCGGATTCTCAAAACACACTTTTTGCCGCAGGTCTTCCGGCATCCAGTCCGGGACCCCTGGCGCGATCTCCTTTTGCTGCCAATGCGGAAAGTCGGTGGAGAACATCAACAGCTCGTCCGCTTCCATCATGTCCAGAATTTCGAGCATCTGATCCGGATCATCCGGTGCATCCAATGGCTGCAGCGACCACCGAAAATGAGTTCGAATATAGTCCGCGGGCCAGTTCTTGACCCACGGCACATTGTGCCTCAGCCCCTTCCACTCCTTGTTCATGCGCCACATCAGCGACGGTGCCCAGGTGAAGCCACCCTCCAGCAACACAATGCGCAGTTGCGGATAGCGGTCGAACAGCCCTTCGTAGACCATGCTCATGACCTGCGACTGAAACACCTGAGCCATGCCGGCATGGATTTCGTAATAGGTTTGTGGCCAGCCCACACCGGTGGGGGGCACACCCGGAGCACCTCCGAAATTGATGGCTGCAGGCAGTCCGGAGTCTGCGATGGCCTCGAACAGCAGGTCCATGTTGCGTACCCCGTACGGCACATGCGACCGTACAGGGAGAAGAACCTGCACGAAACCCGGAGTGTTTTGCCAGCGCCGAATCTCCTGGACCGCCGCCACGGGATTGTGGCTCGGAACAATAATCGATGCACGGAACCGGTTGTCCGCTGCCAGCCACTGCTCCTGCTGCCAGGTGTTGACCGCCGTGGCCATCGACGCGGCCAAGTCCACGGAGTGGATGGATGGAACCCTGAAGGCATTGTTCAGGACGGCCACTGAAATCTCCAGCGGATCCAGCACCCGGTCCTGTATCAACCGGACGCGCGCCGCCGTGTTGCACCGTCCGGCGCCGAAGTAGTCGTCACGGATGTCGGGGTGCACGGTCGTTGCCACCATTTCCGGATAGTCGTTCGCATCCGGCCCTTCAAACGACGACTCCTCCGTATAGTCCACCCAATGTTGCGGAAGATACGGATACAGTTCCTCCAAATGCGGAACCTCATTGTGAATATCGCAGTCGATCACGACCGAAAACGCCTTCTGTACAGCGAGGAGTGCATTTGGAATCCTACATCAACAACACCGGGCCGCGGCCCCTGCGCGCTGTCCGTCGCCTACACGGCCAGACCGGCGCCGCCATCCACCTTGAGGTGGGCACCAGTGATCATGGAAGCCTCATCCGAAGCCAGAAACAGGAAGGCCTGGGCGATGTCTTCGGGCTGGACTAGGCGTCCCATTGGTGTTGCCTCCAGCCGGCGCCGGTAGTTTTCCGGAACATTGATGCTGGTCGACTCGTCGTTGGGGCTGTGAGGTGCGTTGGCCCTGAGGAAGGGCGTGTCCACATGTCCGGGGGACACGAGGTTGCACCGAATTTGATCGGCGGCATAGGCCGCGGCCGTGCTGACGGTCAAGCCCAGCATGCCAACCTTGCTTGCGGAGTAGGCGGGATTGCCCCCGGCATGGGTCACCGCCAAGGATCCGGTGTTGATAATCGAACCGTGCCCGAACCTGCGCATGGCCGGCACAACCGCCTTGATCCCGAGGTAGGCCCCGGTCAAGGCGGTTTGAACGATGAAGTGCCACTGATCTTCGGTCTGTTCGTCAAAGCTGTTGCGCACATTGCTGCCGGCGATGTTGCACAACGTGGTTACCTGACCGAACGCGTCCAGAGCGGCACCAACAGCCGCCGCCCAGTCCGCGGCCGAGCGCACGTCGCAGCGACAGCAAATCGCCTGCCCGCCAGCACGGCGGATCCCGTCCGCGACCTCCTCGCCTGTTTTGTGATTTATGTCAACTATACAGACCGAAGCTCCTTCGCTGGCAAACAGCCGGGCCTGGGCCCGACCCATACCGGACGCACCGCCGGAGATGATGGCGGTCCTGCCTGCCAATCGCGTGCCCATGCGCATGGTGTCCGGTTAGAGAGTTAGGAAGTCGCGTTGGCCGGTATGGCGCGCTACTGCGTCGTGATCGAGCTCAAGTCCCAAGCCCGGACTGTCCGGTATGGCCAGATGCCCGTTGGCGTCCAGGCCCCAGGCGCCCACCCGGAGTTCATCCACATAGGCCGAACCTGCTATGTACTCCACCAGGTCCGTACCCGGAAATGCGGATGCCAGATGGAGATCCGCCGCCAGTCCGCAGGCGGTGTTCCAACCGTGGGGGATGTAACGAACCCCAGCATCCTCGGCCATGCGGCCAATGCGGCGGGATTCGGAAATTCCGCCGACTTTGGTGACATCGGGCTGGACGATGTCGAAACACCCGCGGTCCAGCCATGGCTTGAAGGTTTGGCGCCGGGTCAGGACCTCGCCGCCGGCAATGGGCAGAGGTGCATGCACACGGAGTTGCTCAAAGTCCGCCATGGCGTCAGGCGCCAGCGGTTCCTCAAACCAGCCCACATCGTAGTCTGCCAGCATGCGGGCGGTCCGCAGGGCCCACTTGTAGCCTCTGGTCCAGAAGGCGTCGCTGGCCCCGGCATCCACCATCAACAGGCAGTCGTCACCCACCAGCGACCGCGACTCGCGCACGATCCGCTCGTCCAGACCCTGATCCTCACGGCCGAAGGGTCCCCAGCCCATCTTGATGGCACGGTATCCCTGGTCACGCAGCGGCAACAGTACGTCGGCCATCCGGTCGGGGTAGTCCATCAGCACCGAGGCATAGGGCATGACCGTCTCGCGATACCGGCCGCCCAGCAGCCGTCCGACGGGTTGGCCGACAGCCTTGCCCAGAATGTCCCACATGGCAATGTCAACGGCGCTGATCGCGTGGGTTACCGATCCTCCCCGGCCGGTCCAAAATGTGTGCTGGTGAAGCTTTTCGGCGACTCGCTCCGGTTCCAGTGCGTTTTCGCCGCGCAACAAAGGCCACACCAGATCAAGCGCACCCTTGACCAGCGCTTCCGACGTGAAGGCGCTGCCCAGGCCGGTTAGGCCTTCCTCCGTGACAACCAAAACCAACGTGTGGACACAGTCGTCGGCTTGCAGTTCCTCATCCCAGCCGCCTGCCGGAGTTGCCCCCCGCAAGCCGGCACAGCGAATCTCACGAATCCTCATGTCAGCGATCCGGGCGGCTCACCGGTGTTCGGGGCGGTACGTTGGCAGTCGTTGGGTGCACAGGGTTTTTGGTTCGGGCGACCTGGCCTCGGATTACCATTCTGTTCCGCAACATCCCAAGAGGAATGCAACCATGGAATTGCACTGGACCACCGATGCCGAACTGACGGACCTGATGAAAGAACATCTGTTTCCAGCCGTGGTGGGAGATGTGATGGACGCGATTGGTCTCGACCATCAGTTCCTGCCCGCCGCCGTAAGACCCATTGAACCGGACATGATCTTGGCCGGCAGGGCCATGCCCGTGCTGTCCCGCGATGTGAACCGATCCCGCACCAGAACCGGCACCGCCGAACAACCGTTTGGGCTCCTGATGGATGCCTTGGACGACTTGCGACCCCATGAAGTGTATCTGGGGACGGGAGGAAGCTTGGATTATGCACTCTGGGGAGAGTTGATGAGTCTGCGAGCGCAGAGGTTGGGAGCCGCAGGGGCTGTCCTGAACGGTTACCACAGGGATACCGGTGGCATTCTGGAACTCGATTTCCCAACGTTTTCCAAAGGCGCCTATGCTCAGGATCAGGGCGCACGGGGCCAAGTGGTTGCCTGGAGGATCCCGGTGATGATAGACCAGGTCGAGGTCAAACCTGGTGACCTCCTGTTTGGCGACCGGGATGGCATTTGCGTCATTCCGCAAGCCAGAGAACGGGAAGTGCTTGCGCTGGCCTGGGACAAGGTCCGGGGCGAAAACACGGTTCGCAACGCGATTCGGGACGGCATGGGCGCTGCCGAGGCATTCAGGAAGTACGGCATCCTTTGACCCTCGGGCTCGTGGATGGCCCGATGGTCTCCGGCTTGGTTGGGGACCGACACGATGTCGTCGGTCCGGGAGAACCGGGAAACGGACCGAATCCCTGTCGCCATGTCGGATGCGGGAAACGGTTCCCGGTGTCTCTCAGCCGCTTCGCTGGGAACTGCCGAACTGCTCATCCATGTCGGCGCGGCAGGCACTCCCGATTTCCCCATCGCACGGTGCATCCAACCCTTGCGGATCAACCGAGTCGTCGGTCATTTCCAAATAACATCGACAGATGTAAGCCTTCTGTCCCAAACCGGGAACTGTCACCTTGACCCAGTTCTCGCTGTTGGTGACCGTCAACCCGTGGGTCTCGGCACCGGCCTTGATGGACATGAACTTGTCCAGACTCGGCCAGGTCCGCACGTATAGGTCCAACTCCGGCACATCGTCACGAAGCCGGACCGGAACGGGCGGGTTCAGCTGTCGTTCAAACTCCTTTGGTTCCTCCAGCGGCGGACCGGCCGGAGCCTCGTCCTCTCGGGCGCGCCCCCCGCAGGACGCCAACTGTAGGACCAGGGCAAGCAACACGAGGCTGCCGAGAATACGCAACGGAATATCGAGCTTCATGTCCCTGAAATTCCATCAACAATCCAATTGGCGGCCCCCTTCGGACGCCTGGACAAAATAACCTGAGCGGATTCGCCCGGGATGCCGACCATGAGACGCCGCACATGGACCATGTGTCGTCCAGCAGGAAGATGGGACGTCATGTCTCATTCCGGCGCCGGGACCATCCACGCATGGTGGACAGCCCCGGCGGTATTGGATTGCAGTCGAAATGTTAGTTGCCGGTCGGGTTCAGACTGAACATCACGTACTTGAATTCCGGCCACCAGGTGAACGGAACCGCGTAGACATTGTCCGATGTCGGCCATCCATCCCAGTAGTGCCAATTGAACGGCATCACGTAGGTGGTCTGGACAATCGCCAGCCCCGGCAGGTGTTCGAAGTACAGGCGCACAGCCTGCCGATACAGGTCCTCGATGGCCGGATCGTTCGGGCTCATCTGTTCAATCTGGTTCATCACTTCGGTCAATTCGGGGATGTTGACGCGCCACCGGTTGCCGGTATTGGTCTTCTCGCCAATCGGGGTGATGTTGGTGTGCTTCCAGTCCGAGAACGTCAACGGCCCCTCGGCCCAGTCGCCGCAGAACCAGTGGGAGCTTATGTCGAAATTACCGTTGTCCAGGGAGTCCCACATGGCCTGACCCTCGATCCGCTTGACATTGGCCTTGATGCCTATCTTGGCCAATTCCTCGGACAGGTCGAAGGCGATGTTGTACTCGGTGTTGGCAAAACCCGGGACATTGATCTGGAACTCCATCGGGTTGCCTTCGCCATCAATGCGGATGCCGTCGTTGCCGGGCATGAAGCCCAGTTCGTCGAGGATCGCATTGCCCCGGTCGATGTCGTAGTCAAGCTCGAACTCGGCCCGGATGTCCTCGAAGGAGTACTTGTCGTGCACGCCCCAGTCGGCCCAGGGGAAGCGCGCCGGAACCGTCGGCACGCCAAACAGGAGATCGGCCACCTTTTGCCGATTCACCGCGGCGTTGATGGCGTGGCGCACCTCCGGCAGCGACAACGGGTACTTGGCGTTGTTGAACCAGATCGCCCGCGGACACGGATCGCGCCAGCCGGCCAGCTGGATCGCCGGGTTGGCGTCCACCGCAGCCTGCATCAGGGTGGCGTCGCCCAGTGCATGGGGGTGATCAATCTTGTTGACCTTGACGTCGGCAATCTCGGTTTCCGGCACCCGCTCCAAGCGCGTGACGTAGTAGGTGGGCCCCACTTCAACACCCATGCCGTCCATGCCCCAATAGTTCTCGTCCTTGACCCAGATGTTCATCGCCTGATCCGGAAACTCCTGGTGAAGCTTGTACGGACCGGTAAACACCGGAGGATAATTCTTGAACTCAAGCGGATCGTTGCCTTCCCACACGTGCTTTGCCTGAACCGGGAAACCCCAGGCCCGGGCGAAATTCATGTGGAAGCGCGGGTTCGACTTCGTGAGATTGATGACCGCAGTATGGTCGTCGGATGCCTCGACAGAGGCGACCCACTCCTGCATGGTCGAACCCATCCGCAACGCGATCTCGCTCTGCACCATTTCAATCGTGAACTTGACATCGTGCGCCGTAAAGGGTGTGCCGTCGTTCCAATGAGCCTCGGGCCGGGTCTTGATGGTCAGCTGTGTGAAGTCGTCGTTGTAGTCGTAACTCTCCGCCAACCAATAGACGAATTCGCCGGTGGCCCAGTTGATGTTGAAGAGATGCTCCTGGGCCGCCTGCCAGATACCGGGGGCCGCGGCATTCGGGGCCAACAGGTTGTAGCTCTCCCAGACATCCCAATTGCCGCCGATTTCATTGACAATGACGGTCTCGTTGCGCGGTGTGGGAACGTACTCGCCGGCTACGCCTTCGTCGACCTCTGCCACAGGTTCGGGAGCACCGGTATCGGCCGGCGGGGCAACCGCACAACCGGCCAACGCCGCCAATGCCAGCATCAGCAATAAGGGCAACAATCTCAACTTCATGGCTTCACTCCTGACAAAATTAAGGAAACAAAGAACAACGGGCGCGATCCAGTCTTGGCTGCGTTCACGCCGAAGCCGGGAGGTCGCGCCGTCCCTTGGCGTGTGCCGACCCTAAATCGGATGCAACCGACCCGGCCGCTGAATTGAAGTCCTGAACGGCTCAAGTTAGCACGGATCCGCAAACTGTACAAACACAAAGACCTTTCAGGGAGGTGGCAGGGGCATCGAAACCGGGACCTCGCGCCCCCCTTGCCTGGAGGAATCGAGAAGGCCTTGGATGATCACGTTGGTCATCAGCGCCTGCCACGGATCAATCGGCGAGGGTCCGCCGGATTCGATTGCGGCATAGAAGGCTTCGCACTCCCGCTGGAACTGCACGTGCTGATGACTCGCCTCCACACCCAGACTGATGTCCGACAGGACACCCCAACTGTCGCGGAAGACGGTGAGCTCCGGGGTCAGGCGCAGTCCCCCTTCCCGTCCCAGTACGAATGTTTCGCCGACCGAATCCATGTGCATGGCCCACACCGACTTGATCACCATGGCCGCACCGTTGTCGAAACGAACCCAGCCGGCACCAAACTCCTCCACGTCAAGCTGCGCGGGATCCCATTGCCAGTGCACACCCCGGGTCGGAGGGCCGCCATGGCCGATGTGGGTCAGGGTCATTCCGCTGACTGACACCGGCTGCGGATGATCCATGAGCCAAAGCACGGCATCCAGGGCGTAGACCCCGATGTCGGCCGTCGCGCCAAATCCGGCGGTCTTCTCGGAAATGAAGGTGCGGCCGGGAATGCCCCGGCGACGCTGGGCTACGGTTTCCGCATAGTAGATGTCCCCGAGGTCGCCGCTCTCCACCACTTCGCGCGCGGTCATCAGATCGTCGGAAAACCGTGTCTTGATGGCGCACATGAGCAAACGGTCATTGTCGCGCGAGGCCTTGACCATGTCCGTGGCGTGATCGAGACGGGCCGCCATGGGCTTTTCCACAATCACATGTTTGCCGGCATTCAGGGCATCTACGGTCGGATCGCGGTGCGCCTGGTTGAACGTGCACACATGGACCGCATCCAGATCGTCCTGGGCCACCAAATCCCGGTGCGAGTCGAACGCCTGGGGAATGCCGTAGAGGTCGGCCATTTCCCGAGCCTTGCCCGGAACAACATCCGCGACCGCCGCGACCTCCACATGATCGAGGGTTTGCAGGGCGCGCAGGTGGGCGCGCGCGATGCCGCCGGCACCGACGATCCCGGCGCGAAAAGAGACAGGACTCATGATGGGTTTCGACGTTGGGGGGAGAGGAAGGACACGGAGCCAAGGACCGCTGAAGTTTGCCTCCGACGGCCCTGAACACGCGGTGGTTGTAGTATACAAGCTGCTTGCCGGGCGTTGTCGCCGACCTGCACCGCCTTCAGGCCATCCCCTGTCCCCGACCTGCCCACCCCGAACCAACCAGGTGTGATGAAGCCGCTCGTCTCGTACGTGATCACTAGGGCGTTGATGTTCCTCCTGAGCATCTGGGGCGCCTTCACACTCGCTTTCTTCTTCTTCCACCTGATCCCGGGCGACCCCGTGTCGGCCTATTTGCAGCAGTTGGAACAGCAGTTTTCGCAGACAGTTGACGCGGCCGATGCCGCGGCCATGGCCGCGGAGATGAAGGCCAGGCTGGGCATCGACGGTTCGCTGCCCGAACAGTATTGGCGGTTTCTGGGCAACGTGTTCATCCGGTTCGACCTGGGGCCTTCGTTCATCAACTTCCCCAAGCCAGCCCTGGAACACATCCTGGAGAAGCTCCCTTGGACCCTTTGGCTGCTCGGGACGTCCACCATCATCTCGTGGATCCTGGGTTTCGTCGTAGGCGGCATCATCGGCACCTTCCGAAACAACTTCGCTTCGCAGTTTCTGATCAATTTTTCGCTGGTTATATCGCAGATTCCCTCCTATTTCACTGCGTTATTCGCTCTTTTCTTGTTTGGGTACTGGTTCGTGTTGCTGCCCACCAAGGGCGCGTACGATCCCAGTATCGAAAAGGACCTGCTCAATCCCCGCTTCCTGCTCTCCGTGGCCCGTTATGCCATCATGCCGGCCATGGCGGTGGTCATGGTGGGTGTGGCCGGCACGCTGATTTCGACGCGATCCTTGGTGACCACCATCCTTGGTGACGACTATCTTCAGTTTGCCCATGCCAAGGGGTTGCGCCGGTCTCACATTCTGATGCGCTACGTGCTGCGCAACGCCATGCTGCCCCAAATCACCGGTCTTGCACTGTCCCTGGGCTTTGTTTTGAACGGGTTCTACCTGGTCGAAATCATCTTCAACTATCCCGGGATGGGATCACTCTTCCTCTCGGCCATCCGGCTTCTCGACTACAACCTGATTTTGGGAATTGTGCTCATGAGCATCACGGTGGTGCTCGCAGCCACGTTCATCATCGACTTGCTCCTGCCCCTAATCGATCCCAGAATCAAGTTGAGCGACTGACGGTACCATGTTCGTCGTTGACGCCTGGAAACGCAGCGGCTATTTCCGCGTGGGCGGCATCATGCTCGCGGTGTTGCTTGCAATCGCCGTACTGCAGCCGTGGCTGAGCCAGCTTGCGCTCCAAAATCCCGATGTGTCCCCCATGTCGATGGGCACCTTCGAACCGTACGCCGATCCTTCGCTGCGCCACCCTGCGGGCACCGACAAGCTGGGCCGGGACATGCTGGCCCTGCTGTTTCTCGGGATTCGGGTTTCGATGCTGATTGCCCTGATCGCGGGTTGCACCGCCACCGGCATCGGCATCTCGCTCGGATTCATCGCCGGCTACAAGGGAGGATGGGTCGATGCGGTGCTGCGCACCGGCACGGACATGGTGTTGGTCATTCCCAGCCTGCCGCTGCTGATCGCGTTGGCGGCCTATCTGCCCACGATCAGCATTCCGGTCATGTCCTTGCTGCTGGCCGCATTCGCCTGGCCGTTCACCACGCGCATCATCCGCTCGCAGGTGCTTACGCTTAAACAACGGCCTTTCGTAGACTTGGCCCGCACCAGCGATCAGGGCGACATGAGCATCATCTTCCTGGAAATCCTGCCGAACCTGCTGCCGTTCCTGGGGGTGTCCGTAGCCGTGGGCATGAGTTCCGCCATGCTGGCCGAAATCGGCCTGCAGCTGATTGGCCTAGGGCCGGCCAGCATCAACACCTTGGGCCTCATGGTCCAGCAATCCGTACAGTCCGGGGTCCTGGCCATTGGCAAGTGGTGGATCCTGTTTGCACCGGTAAGTTGCCTGATCGCGTTCTTCGTTGCGCTCAATCTGATCAACATCGGTCTTGAGAGCGCGTTCAACCCGCGTCTCCGATCTGTAACCGGAGATTGACAATGACAGACGCGAGGCCCCTCCTCACAATTGAAGACATGCGCATCCACTATGACAGCGTGCGGGGAGCGTACAAGGTGGTGGACGGGGTGGACGTCGAGGTGCATCGCAACGAGATCTTCGGCCTCGCCGGGGAATCGGGATGCGGGAAGTCCACATTGGTGGAAGGCATTCTTCGCCTGATCGAACCTCCCGGCCACATCCATTCCGGGACCGCGTTGTTCCGTCCGTTCCCGGAGGATCCGGAACGGAGCCTGGATCTCGTGCAACTCGACTATCACGAAATGCGCGAGATCCGCTGGAAGCACTTGTCGTACATCCCGCAGGGTTCCATGAACTCCCTCAACCCGGTCATGCGAATCCGGGACCAGATGACGGATGTGGTGATGCACCACGAACCCGGTGGCCAGAACGAGATCAATCGCAACATTGCAGCCGCCTTGGAAATGGTCGGTCTGCCCGAGTCGCTGGGCGCCCTGTATCCGCACGAACTGTCCGGCGGCATGAAACAGCGAGTCTGCATCGCGATGTCGATGCTCCTGCAGCCGGCGCTCGTCGTGGCCGATGAACCGACCACGGCGTTGGACGTCAACGTGCAAAGGGCAGTCCTGGAAACCATTGCCCACCTCCGCGATCAGATGGGGGCCGCAGTCATTTTCGTTTCGCACGACCTGGCCGTCCACGCCGAACTGGTCGACCGCATGGCCATCATGTATGCCGGTGTCGTAATGGAACTCGGCACGGTCTACGAAATCTTCGACAACCCCCAACATCCGTACACCAAACGGCTGATCCACTCCATCCCCGCCCTTGGCGGGCCCCGCGAACGGCTTGAATCCATCCCGGGCATGGCTCCGTCACCGCTGGCGTGGCCGGAGGGATGCCGCTTTCATCCGCGGTGTCCCGATGCCGTGCCGGCGTGCAGTTCGGCTACGCCCCGCACCATCGAACTGGACACCGGACGCAAGGTTACCTGCCATCTCTTCGATCCGGACATCGACCTGGAGCAAGGTTCAGCATGAGCGAAGCCCTGTTGGCGGTGGACCGGCTGTCGGTGGTCTTCAAGGACACCGGCCTGTTCCAAGGCAACAAGACCACCGTGGCGGTCGACGACGTCTCGTTCGAGCTCCCGTCCGAACCAACGCTGGTCACGATTGTCGGCGAGAGCGGATCCGGCAAGTCCACGTTGGCGCGGACCATTCTGGGCCTCCAGCGGTCGGCATCGGGTACGGTTCGGTACCGCAACCGCGACCTGTCCGGGTTCCGCGGAGCGGACTGGCACGCCTTCCGGCGCGAGGTTCAGCCGGTATTTCAGGACCCCTATGCCACCTACAACCCGTTCTACCGCATCGACCGCGTGCTGAAGGTCCTGGTACGGAAGTTCGCTCTGGCGTCCAACGACAGCGACGCCGAAGCCCTGATCGAGGATGCGCTGCGTGCAGTCGATCTGAGGCCCCAGGATGTTCTGGGGCGCTATCCCCACCAGCTGTCGGGCGGCGAGCGACAGCGCGTGATGCTGGCCCGCGTCTACATGATGAAGCCGAAGCTCATCGTGGCCGACGAACCCATCTCCATGATTGACGCGGCGCTCAGGGCCCTGTTCCTCAACATTCTCCTCGACTTCAGGGATCAGGGCATTTCCTCCATCTTCATCACGCACAATCTGGCTACCGCGTACTACCTGGGTGGCCGCATCATGGTCATGTGCCGGGGTCGGATGATCGAATACGGCGACATGGACCAGGTGGTGCTCAATCCGTCGCATCCCTATACCCAGTTGCTGATCGACTCGGTCCCCAGCCACAACCCGCGCCACCGATGGCAGGAGGAACGAAGCGAGTACGCGGTCGACGCGTCCGAGTTTGTCTTCTCCGAACATGCCTGTGTCTTCGAGGCCCGTTGTCCACATGCCATGGACATCTGCCACCATCAGCGGCCCCCATTCGTGACCGCGGACACCAAGGCCGCCCAACAGAGCGCCTGTTTCCTGTACCACGATGAATATCGTCCGGACCAAGCCTGATCATTCAAAGGATGCACCGTTCCATGCTTCGACCAGCCCGGAACAGGCCATGCAGATCCTCAAGGAATGCAACACCAACATGGAACTGTACAACCTGTTGTCGAGGGGCTTTGAAGGCGAGCACTGGGTCCGGGCCGACGAGGCCCATCTGGTGATTGCCTACCCCGAAGGGGTTATGGCGGACACCCGCTCCTACAACCCCGACAGCGACTGGATGTTCGGCAACCAGTTCAGTGCCTACCACCGGGCCCGCAAGCAGGTGGGTGCCTGGGAAGCCACCAAAATCATGAACCACACGGCGTACCCGGCGCGGGCACTTGGCTTCGTCGTCGATCGCATGCCGATCGAAACCGAAATCGCCCAGGTCGTGGCCGTCTGGGATGAGTTCGTGAAGCCCATTGACTGGGGTGGGAACAGCTATGCCGACAATGCCGCGGGGGTCTCCCAGAAACTGAACGACGCCGGTGCACAGGTCTTCATTGACGAAGTGCAACGGCAACTCGATGCCTGGGCCGCGGAGAACAGCCAATGACGGCATCCCGACATCCTCACGGTCCGGTCGACCTCAACGGCCGGTCGGGCCGTGTTGGGACAACCAGCACCGCCTGTGCGTCGGCTTGAGTCGGTGTACGGGTTACAATGAAGGCCCTGACTCCAAGACCCTCCTGGCTGGAGACCAACTGCATTTGGGAGACTGCAATGGCATATTCGCACAAGAACAAGAAGGGTGTTACCTACTACCTTCACGCCAACGAGCGTGCCACGAAGACGGGCAAGGTAACGAAGCTCTACTTCTTCTCGCGGGACGTGCGTCCCGAAAAGGCGGTTGACGAACTGCCCGAGGGCCGCCGGGTGGAAGAGACTGCAACCGGTATGTTGGTCCTCAAGAAGGAGTAGTCCGGGAGAAGGACGGAGCACTCTCCGCGAGGTGTCCACAGTGCCCGTGCCAAACCCCGCAAGACGAAAAGCCCGGAGCGTTCGCTCCGGGCTTGTTGCTTCCGCTCCAGGGCAGCGTCCGCTGCCCCCATCGATTGACGTTGTCGAATCGAACGCGCCTGGGATCAGGTCATGGGCTCAAGTACCCGGGAAGCTACATGGCCGCGGTCAAGGCCTGATCCAAGTCCGCAATGATGTCATCGATGTGTTCAATGCCGATCGACAGACGCACGTAGTTCTCGTTGACTCCGGTGGCGGCCTTCTCCTCGACTGACAGCTGGCTGTGGGTTGTGGTCGCCGGGTGGATCGCCAGCGTGCGGGCATCGCCGATATTGGCCACGTGGTAGATCATCTTCAGGCTGTCGATGAACCGACGTCCTGCATCACGGCCCCCGGTCAGTTCAAACCCGACCAGGGCTCCGAGCCCCCCGGTCATGTAGGTATCTGCGCGACGGCGCTCCTCGCCTTCGAAGAAGGACGGGTAGATGACCTTGGTTATGCCTTCGCGGCCCGTCAGGTAGTCGGCCACCTTGGCCGCGTTTTCGCAATGGCGCTCCATGCGCAGGGGCAGGCTCTCGAGCCCTTGCAGGAAGAGGAAGGCATTGAACGGGCTCATGCATGAACCGAGGTCCCGCAACAGGGTGACGCGGGCCTTGAGGATATAGGCAATCGGGCCCAGAGGCTTGACCGCCTCGATCCAAACCGCGCCGTGGTAGCTGGGATCCGGCTCGGACAGGAGGGGGAATCGGTCCTGGTGCTTTTCCCAGTCGAACGTTCCGCTGTCGACCAGCACGCCGCCGATGGACGTGCCGTGGCCGCCAATGTACTTGGTGCTGGAGTAGACGATGATGTGGGCACCGTGGTCGAACGGACGGCAAATCACCGGGCAGGCGGTGTTGTCCACGATCAGTGGGATGCCCAGATCCTCACCGATCGCAGCCACTTCCGCGATGGGAAAAGCCTGGAGCTTGGGGTTTGGCAGGGACTCAGCGTAATAGGCTTGGGTCCTGTCATCCGAGGCGCGCCGAAAAGCCTCGGGATCCGCCGGATCGACGAACCGCACCTCAATGCCTGCCGTCTTCAGCGTATTGGCAAAGAGATTCCAGGTTCCGCCGTACAGGTCCGTGGAACTGACCACGTTGTCCCCGGCCTGGGCGATGTTCTGAATCGCAAAGGTCGACGCGGCCTGGCCGGACGAGAGGGCCAGGGCCCCGACGCCACCGTCCATGGCCGCCACGCGCTTTTCCAGGACATCGCAGGTCGGATTCATGATGCGCGTGTAGATGTTGCCCAATTCCTTCAGGGCAAACAGGTTCTCGGCATGCTGAGTGTCGTTGAACTGATAGGACGTGGTCTGATAGATCGGCACGGCCACCGCACCGGTCACAGGATCCGAACGATAGCCGGAGTGGAGGACCACAGTCTCAGGATTGGTATAGCTTGGCAGGTTGTCGTTCGACACGGGCGTAATCTCCTTGGCAAGGCCATTGGAACAGGCAAAAAAAACGCATGCGGTGACCGGGTCGAACCTGCGTCGAACCAGTGCACAGCACGCGGGACCCCCGGATTATAGCCAGAGGCAGACGCAGGCGCCAAAGGGTCGGGCTCAGGGAAATCTGCATTTCCCCGCCGGAAGTCCAACAGGCTGTCTTGCGGGGACGCACTACACCTGGTTTCTCCAGCCCAGCTTTGTGATTGTGGCTCAGTCCACGCGGAAACCTCTGGGTTCAAACGCACACGTGCCGGTGGCCGGGCCGTCCCTTGGGACTTTCAGCGACGAGTCTGGAAGCCACCGCATCGGATTCTGATGTCGGCCAAATCGCTATGAGTGCAGATCAACCTCGTGATCCCAGGTTCCGGCAACGGTAACTCCATATTCCTTCAGTCCCCCAGTGGCGGCGGTGCCTGTCACGGCAACTGTGACGCCTTCCCCACCCAAGCGCACCCCTTCCCCGTAGTCCGTGTTGAAGAAATGGAAGGCCAGCCCTGCGCGCTCACGGTCCGAATTGTTCTTCTTGGTGGCGTGGGCCGTCCCGTAGTTGAAAAACACCGCGCCACCTGCCGACACTTCGCAGGGCACCTCTTCACCTTCCAGGCCCTCAATGTGAATGTGATGGTCTGAATCGGGATCGCGCGTGTGGTCGAACACCATCCGGTGGCTGTTCGGAATCACATGGAGCGTGCCGTTTTGAATGTTGGCATCATGGAGCGCGATCCACATGGCCGTTCCTTTGACCGGATCCTGCAGCCTGAAGTAGGCATTGTCCTGATGCCAGTCGGTACCGCTGCCGAGACCGGGAGGCTTAAGGAAAATCTGATCAAGGTGGCGAACGAACGGATCGCCAATCAATGCGGATATGCAGGCAACCACTTTGGGCGCAAACGGCAAGGCCCGCATCAGGTTGCTCTTGTCGTTGAGGGGAATGATTTGGTAGTTGACCTTGGCGTCAGGATCGGTTGAAACATTGCGACCAAGTCCCTCCTGCTTGAAGCGCTCAAGTTCACTCAGCAGGGCCGCCACCTCGCGCTCGTCGAAAAGGCCAGGCGCGACCGTATAGCCGTAGTCCCTGAAGTGCTGTACCTGACTGTCCGAAAGCACGGCATTCTCCTTTTGCATGAAGGTTGTACTGGTTAGACATCCCACCAAGTAGGAATGTCAAGCAACCAAATTGCCAAGCGGCAGGCAATTCCGGTTCAATCCATAGGATAGAGGCTACATCCGCCGTCGACCAACAACACCGAACCGGTCATGTAGGCAGCCATGGGAGAACACAGAAACAGGAAGGCATGGGCTACCGACTCCGGGGTCTGCATCTTACCCAGGGGAATGGCCTTGCGGGCCCTGGCCCGGTAGGACGGCTCGGTGTCCCATTGTCGTTTGGCCATGCCCACGCCGACGATGCCGGGCGCTACGGCATTGGCACGAATGCCCCGGTCGGCCAGTTCCCGGGCATATCCCCGCATGAGGGTGCGCAAAGCCGACTTGCTGGTGGTATACGCAGTTATCTCGGGCCACGGCACGTCCTGAACCCATGAGGTGGTGTAGATCAGGTGGCCGTTCATGTCCATCGCCAGCCACTGTTCGACAGCTGCCCGGGACACCAGGAACGCGGATCCGAGATTCAGGTCGAGTGTTTCCTCGAAGTCCTTCATGCCAAAGGTTTCGATGGGTCCCGGACGTACCAATCCGGCATGACAACAGACAACATGCGGCATCTGTTCCGTGCGGGCTAGTTCAGCGAAGAACGCATTCACCTCGGTTTCCGACGTGCAGTCGATCTGTGAACAGTCAACGTCCTCGTCAACAACGCCGGCACTGTCCAGAGCCGCCTTGATTTTGTCCTCCGGTTCAATGTCCACTACACGAACCTGCGCGCCGTGTTCCGCCAATACCCGGACCATCACGCGCCCGATGGCACCGGCTCCTCCGGTGATTAGTACGGAAAGCCCCGTCAAATCAATCAGGGACGACGCGACGGGAGAAGAATCCGGCGGCTTCATACGAGTTCCGTGCCTGTGGCCCCAAGCCCATGGTCTACCAAGGTTGCAACACTACTTTCCCGCATTGGCCGGTGCATTGCAGTTCCCAGGCTTCCTTGAGGTTCGTCAGCGCAAATCTGTGGGTGATCATGCGTTCGATGGAGTCGCCGACCAAGCCAATCTGCTCGAGCAGGCGATGCGTCCAGGCCCGGTTGTAGTGCCAGGATCCGATGATGGTAAGGCCCTTGAAAAGGATGGTCCCGCCGAGATGAACCGATGCGTGCCCCTTGGACGAGCCGACCACAGCTACCTGGCCCTTGACAGCGGCCACCTCAATGCAAAACTCCTGCCCGGACACCGTGCCGGAACACTCGATGGCGACATCGGCACCGCGGCCGTTGGTCAAATCCATGACTTCCGCCAAAGCGCCATCACGACTCGGATCAATGACATGGTCCGCGCCCAGGTCCAAAGCCAGTTGCCTCCGCCAGGGATTGGGATCACTGGCCACAACCAGAGACTTGCGATGCCTGCCGTTAATGACGGCACCCAATCCCACCGGGCCCAGGCCGGAGACGAGTAGAGCAGCATCGCCATCCACCTGTGTTCGCTCAAGCGCCCCGAAGGAAGGTCCCAAGCCACAGCAGGCCATTGCCGCGTGGTCCAGTGGCATGGCATCAGGCACTGGCACCAGCTGATCGGCAGGTTTTAGCATGTACTGGGCAAACGTGCCGGCAGCGGCATCGCCTCCCAATTCCGCCTCCACCGCTCGCTGGTGCCGACAATGGATGTACTCGCCTTCCAGACAGAGGCGGCAGTGTCCGCAAGGAAGCTGAGGCATGACGGCCACTCGATCCCCCGCCTTGAAGCGGCCCGATGCGGCGGGATCCTCCACAACGCCGGCCGCCTCGTGCCCCAACACGCCTGCGGCCTTGCCTTCGGCATAGCCATGGTATTCGTTGCACATGGGGGCACTCAGCAACTTCACCAGAACCCAGTCCCCCCTTGCCTCCGGCACCGGCCTTTCGATGCACTGGACCGTCTTGTCGGCAGCCAACCTCATTTCAATCATGTGTCAACATCCTGTTGCACGGCTGGAACCACGGTCCGGCGAACCGACCCGGCGGTCTCACGGACTAGGAGAAACGATCCGGATCCGGATTTTCGTGCCCCGTCTCTGACCACACCTCATCCTCCGCGCGCCGGACCAAGGCCTTCATGTAACCAATGGTAAAGGCGGTACCGACCCGCGGATGGCCGGCCATGTTGGGAATGTGGTCGGGAATGAGGACGCCGTCGAACCCAACCTTTTGAAGTGCCTTCATGGCCTTGTACATGTCGAAGTACCCGTCGTCGACAAATGTCTCCACGAAGTGGGGCAACGGGGCATCCACATTCCGGAAGTGCACCTTGAAAATCTTGCTGCGGCCACCGAAATCCAGGATGGACTCCTCCACGCCCTTGCCCATCAGACTGCCGCCTTCCAACCAGCAGCCGATGCAAAAACAGACCCCCACATTGGGGCTGTCCGCCACCTGCAGAGCCCGGTCGTAGCCTTCATGGCTGGAGAAAATGCATCGGGGTACCCCGGCCAGTTCCGGCTGAGGGGGATCGTCCGGATGAATGCCAATGCGCACCCCTTCACTTTCCGCCACCGGCGCCACTTCCGCAACAAATGATGCGTAGTTGCTCCAGATTTCGTCGGCGGTGTACCGCCGACCATGCGAAAACGGCAGTTGAAATCTCTGGTCCTGCCAACGACCCGATGTCGCCGTCGCCAGATTGAACCCGCGGGCGTCCGAGCCCCCGCGGGTCAACTCCCGCTCCGTGCTCCAGATGCCGTTGGCCATGTGCGCATAGGTGGTGTACGGGATTCCGGCCTTGCCCAAGGCACGCAAGTGATTCTTGTACTCGGCGACCTTGGCATCCCGGTTCTCCAAGTTGAGCACGATCGCATCCTGGTTGTGGACATCCGAGTTTCCAAACCCATAAATCTTCAGGCCGTGGTTCTCAAACAGGCGACGGCGAGAGGCATAGTAGTCGTAGTGGGCATTTTCTCCGGTCGTCCAGAGTACGACGTAGTCCACCCCCATCTGCCGTACAAACGCCAGGTCCTCCTCCGACGGTTCGGGCGACATCTGTGCCGCAATCTTCATTCCCGGTGGGATTTCCAGCATCGATGCCATGGGGGTACTCCTTGCTTGCGGACGGGTTCCCGCCCGGCGCAGTATGCATCACGGAGAAAGTTGCCCAAAACACACCCCCACAGGGCAAACGGGACCTCCAAACCAGCCAGCCAAGACCCGGGGACGTTCGTGGGTTGGGGCAGACAGTTTGCCCCCTGCGGCATACCTGGCGCGCTCAGGGTCCGGCATCCGGCTGGGGTAAGATTCGGCCAAGTTTCCTCTGACCAATGTGCCGGACAGGCATTCAGGAGCATGCAATGAAACTCCTCTCGTTTTCGGATGGCGGTGAAAGTCGGCTCGGGGTCCTGCAGGACGACGGATCGATCGCCGACGTGTGCAAGGCCGATGCCGAAATCCCGACCACCATCAAGGGTCTCTTCGCCGCGGGACCGGATGCAATGGAGCGGGTCAAGGTCGCGGCCGCCGGGATTGCGCCCGAAAACGTTCTGAACCAAAGCGGGGTGGATATCGGCCCACCGATTCCCGATCCTGGCAAGATCCTGTGCATTGGGATCAACTACAAGGATCACATAGAGGAAACCAACTCCGAGACGCCCGAGTTTCCAGTCGTCTTTGCCAAGTATGCCAATACAATTGTCGGTCCCGAGGCCAATGTCCATCTCCCGACCTATTCGACCAAGGTCGACTACGAAGCGGAATTCGCCGTCGTCATTGGCAAGACTGCACGCAACGTGGCCAAGGAGGACGCGCTCGACCATGTCGGCGGTTACACCTGCCTCAACGATGTGAGCGCCAGGGACCTGCAGCAGCGGACCTCGCAGTGGGTCATGGGCAAGTCGCCGGACACCTTCGCCCCGATCGGTCCGGTGGTCGTCACCAGCGGCGACGTACCCGACCCGCACAGTCTCGACATCAAACTAAGACTGAACGGCGAAACCATGCAGTCCTCCAACACCAGGCACCTGCTGTTCCGGGTGGAGGACCTGATTTCCGACATCGCCCGTGTCATTACACTCGACCCCGGAGACATTATCTCGACGGGGACACCCGGTGGAGTCGGCGCCGCCCGGGACCCTGCGGTGTTCCTCAAGCCGGGAGACAGCATGGAAGTTGAAATCAGCTCGATTGGCATCCTACGGAACGGAGTGGTGCAGGGCCTCTAAGCATCTGGCCTCAATAAATTTGGAGGTGTGAAGTGTGCGTTGACCTGCCGGAAGGCAGCATCGGCAGCGACCCTCATCTCACGGATGGTGCAGAAGGCGCGTCGGGGTGTGGCCTGGTGCTTGACCCGCCGGAAGACCCGCTCGATGTCGTTCAGTTCCGGACTGTAGGCCGGCAGATAGTACAGATGGATGTTTTGCTGCACCAGTTCCGGAGCGGCCGCCTTGACCTTTCGGCTGCGGTGGATGGAGGCGTTGTCCAGAACCACCACGCGCGGGCGCTCGCGGGGGCCGGGCAGGGCGTGGCGCAGGATGTCGATGAAGTGCTCGGCACGCCAGGTAAAGGGAGCCGTCCACCAGGTCAGGGCCGTCCCGACCTGCGTGCCGGGAGCAGCCAGGACCGCCATCCTGTTCACGCGTCGGTTCCGGGGATTCTCGTAGGGGACAACCGGTCGCACGCCGGGCCGGGCCCAGGTGTAGGTGGGGGGCAGGGAGGGGCTGAAGCCGGTCTCGTCCAGGAAAAAGAGATCCAGGGTGCCAGCCACGGCTTTTTTTTGAAGTCCGCCAGTTGCACCCCGGCCGCCGCCGCCGGCGCCGGATCCTGCCGGTGGCGCAGGGTGGCATGCGTGCGCCGCCAGCGCGCACCCATGCCCTGCAGGTACTTGCGCACGGTGCGCGGCTTCAGGCAGATGCCTTCCTCCTCCGCCAGGGCGACCGCCAGCGTGGCCGAACTCCAGACCTGTGGCCGCTGTAGCAACCGGTCCAGGGCCTCCTCGATCACCTGCCGCCGCGCCCGGTCGGGGCGTACGCCGCGCGGCTGCTCGCGCACGGCGGCCACACCCTCCGCCGCAAAGCGGTGCAGCAGGGAACGAACCGTGGTCTGGCAGCAGGCCAGGTGGTCCGCCAGTTCCGGCACCTTCAGCCCCCGGTCGGAGAGCAGCAGGCCTTCCACCCGGTCCCGTTCGCGGGGCCGCAGCGTCGGGTCGCGGCGCAGGGCTTGCAGTGCTTGGCGCTGGAAGGGGGTGAGCGAAACGTGCAGGGGAGCGGACATGACAGGGGATCCTGGACCGGAGCCATGCTACAACCAAAACCATCATGTTATCCATGCCAAGAGCTTAGACGCCCCGTGCGATACGCTCGAGCTGTAGGCCGGCTGCGGCATCCGGGAAACCAAGCAGGCAGGAACGGAGGGACATTCCTATGGAAAACGAATTGAAGACGCGATTGGACTTCGAGTTCGAGGCCGGTGAGGAGGTGACCCAAGAGCAAATCGAATCCTTCAACCGGAACGGATTCATCGTGGTCCGGAATGCCCTCGACACCAACCAGGTCGACCACCTCCTCAACGTCATCATGGAGCTGAAGGAGGACCTAGAGCGATCGGAACACCGGCGCGAAACCTATGGCCTCAACATTCGCCCGGTTGTAGACAAGCACGACGCCTTTCTTGATTTGCTGGAATGTCCAACCACCTTTCCCAAAGCGGTTCGCTTCCTGCAGCACTTCAACCTCCAACTCTTCACATCGCATCTGATCATGGTGCCCCCGGACCCTGAACGGCGGGCGATCGGATGGCATCCCGACGGTGGCAAACCGGGTATCGGCTTCTATGGTCGCAGGGCCTTGGCCACACTCAAGGTGGGGTACTTTCTGCGCGATCTGAAAGAGAGCAACATGGGTGCCTTGATGGTGGTACCGGGTTCCAACCGGATGGACGGCGGTCCGTCGTTCCTCAACGGGGGTGATCCGGTCGGAGGCATGGAATTGAAGGTCGCAGCGGGGGATGCCGTCATCTTCGGTCAGCCAACCTGGCATGCGTCGGCGCCGAACCATTCCAACCAGGACAGGGTCGCGCTGTACTACGGCTACGGCTACCGCATCCTGCGGCCGATCGACTACGAAACCATGCCGCGGGAGATTCTTGACAAGTGTTCGCCGATCGGCCGCCAATTGCTCGGTCACAAGTCAAGCCATCTGGGCTTTTACCTGCCCACCGACGAGGATGTGCCGCTCAGGGAGTACTACCGGGAGCGCTGGGGCGAAACCTGGCAGGACCTGTAGCGCCGCGACCCGGACAGAACCCGAAGCGTCGTGATCAAGGCGCTGGTGTTCGATGTCTTCGGCACCCTGGTGGATTGGCACACGGGTGTGCGCCAGGCCGGGGAACTGGCCGGCCGCAGCGTTGGATCCAAACAGGATTGGAGCCAGTTCGCCTTGGACTGGCGTGCGGGTTACGGCCCGGCCATGACCGCCGTCAACGACGGACGAGCATCCTGGCAAACCATCGACGGCATCCACCGGGCCATCCTGGACGAATTGTTGGCCGGTTATGGCTTGGAAACGCTGACGGAAGCCGACAAACAGGAGCTCAACAAGGTTTGGCATCGGCTTCCGGCCTGGTCCGATGTCGGCGAGGGCCTGGACCTGCTGCGCCAGAACCATCTGCTTGCGCCGCTGTCCAACGGCAATGTTTCGCTGCTGATCGGTCTGGCGCGCACCAACGGCTGGCAATGGGACTGCATTCTATCCAGTGAACTGGCCGGGAAGTACAAGCCTGATCCGTCCGTCTACCGGACAGCGGCCAGGCTGCTGGATCTGAATTCGGCCGAAATCATGATGGTGGCGGCCCATGTCGGAGATCTGCGGGCTGCGGCCGCCACCGGCATGATCACGGGGTGGATTCACCGGCCGCTGGAATTCGGACCTGTTACTCCACCACCGAAGTTCGATGAGGTGTCACCGACAATTGCCGCGGACCTGGTTGCGCCCGACTTGATCACCTTGTCACGGCAACTGGCCGACTTCAACAACCGCAACATCGTTGACGCGTAACGGTCTGGCCGAAACACCGACATCTAGGTGATCGAACCGCACCGCGGTTCCTGTGTGGAGCCCCAACGGGCTGGGCCGACCACCCGTGCCCGCAGCACGGCTGGGTACCCGTACGGTCCCTTGACAACCGGCGGGGCCCCGCGGCGCAATTGACCATGCGCCGACAGCCGAAACTGTGCTTGCATCCGCTGTCTGACGCGCACCCCCTTTGGTATCCACGCCGACCAGACAGGACTCAGGCAATGTCCTCCGGATCGATGTAGGCGGCCACAAGATGTGAATTGCCGCCGGTGTCACCGTAGTTGGTGTAGTCGGTGAAGTAAATCCTGCCGTCGTCCAGCAGCAGCCAGGACGAGTAGCCGTGGTCGGGACCCGGCTTCTGGTCCGGATGGTTGCCGTGAATCTGGATCATCCGCTCCCGCTGGTAGTGATCCGGCAGTAGGCCGGAAGATGCATCCCACGACCAATCGAAGTCGCCCAACGTTCGATTGCGAATGGAGCAGGACACCCTGGACCACCAACTGCGCCCGCCAACATCGGACTGGCCCCAGGCCGTATACCCCGACAGGTCGCCCGATCGGATGGCATTGCCTACCGGTTTGGCTTCCCTGAAGATACACATGTTGATGACCGTCTCGCCATCCACCTTGACCTGCAGCCAGCCGCGTCGGTGGTAGAGTTCAAGATCCCGGGGCCGGGTCATGTCGACCGGGTGCATAAAGTCGTGCCCCGGACGCGTCCGAACGCCGTTGGGACCGATCTGAAGGACGACTCCCAGCTGGGAAATCGACATGAACGAATTCGGCGTGGACGGGCCGCCCTCAACCCGCACGCGGGCAGAAAACCTCACTTCGCTGAAGGCATTCTCGGGCGGCAGCAGGCAGTAACGGGCCTCATGGCCGGGCAGGTTCCGAATCTCCAGCTCACCATCTGCCAAGTGCGCCTCGTACTTGCGTCTGGGACCTCCGATTTGGTAACCGAGTTCGGACTTCAAGTCACCGCACCAGCCGTAGGTTCCCAGCGGCCCGTTCATGTGGCGGCCGGTCACGAACACCCGTCCGTCCGGGAGCTGCTTGCCGTAGGGTCGGTCCAGGGCGAAGGGACACATGGTCGGCATGGACCAGCTGTGGCCATTGTCCTCCGAAAAGGACACGAAACTGGGGGTGCCGGCATGATGGTTCTCCCGCAGGATGCAGGCCAGCAACCGGCCCCCATCCATGATGACGATGCCGCCCTCGCAATAGCGGTAGTGCCCGTCGTGGGCAACGACGGCGCGTCGTTGCCAGGTGTTGCCACCATCCCCGGAAACCGTCAGGATTTCACCCAGTTCCTGCGTGTCGCCAAACATGAGGTGGGTTCCGACCCCGAGGGTTCCATCCGGGAGATCCAGGATTCGATCCGGCTCGAAGCCCAGGATGGCAGGCTCCCGAGGACTGCTCCATGTATGGCCCTCGTCCTCACTCCACCAAATCCAGTTGCCGGTGGGCTGGTCCTCGTGGAAAAACGAATGATCGTCATGATCACAAATGGCCGCCAGGCGGCCGTCCGCCAACTGGCTGAGGCGCGGCGTGACCAGACGGTGGTCGCCGGCCGCCATCACTGCCCGGTCCACCTCGGCGCGCTTGTTCCAGGTCCGGCCGCGGTCCTCGCTGGCCAGGATCGTGATGATCTGGTCGGTCTGGGACCAGTGGGCGTCGGTGTCCGAATAGATGAGGAGAAAGGTGCCCGACGGCGTTTCGACGATGTCCGGGTTCTTGGTGAACCTGCCCGGGCTGCGCCAGATGTCGAACACCTTGTGGGCCACGGAGCGGGGATGAATGTGCATGGGCACCTTTCCTAAGGGGAGCTAATCAACATGTCTGGTTTCCCGGCCGGGAGCCGGCTTGGGAGTCACGCGAAGGCCGTCGCCACCGATTTGGTCAAACCGCTGCCCTTCGCCACAAGTTCCGCGTGCCATTCGTCCCAGGTCGGACGCCTGGCCGTCCCCGCCAGTGGAATCCGGGCGCGATTGGGAGCCAGCTGGTTCTGCATGAACATTTCGCTGGCAATGACACGCTCCGACAACGCGTGCTCCTCCAATGTGCGCGAATAACGGATGTCAATGCTCCAGCGCACGGCATCCGTGAGATTGAGTGTGCTCTTGTGGAATGTCAGGTTTGAAAATAGGAAGATGTCGCCCTTGCGCATGGGAAGCGGCACAGCAGTACCCATGGAGTCGATGTCGCGGTTGGTGCGCATGTTCATGTCCGCGCCGCGCTTGCCATACAGGAGGCCCCAAGTGTGACTGCCCGGCATGACCTGCAGGCAACCGTTCCGCTCATCAACATCGACCAGTGGAATCCAGACTGTAACGATCAGGGCGTGCTGGCTGTCCGCGCCGTAATACTGGCTGTCTTGATGCCAGGGAAACGCGGTGTACGAACTGTTGGGAAGCTTGGGACGCACATGGTAGTCGCCGTTGAAGCCAAATCCGGGACCCAGGATCGGCAACAACGCACGGGTAATGCCGGGGTGGCAGATAACGTTATACAACCCCTCCCCCATCGCGATATTGTTCCAGCTGCGCAACCGCTCCTCGGTGCCTCGGTTCAGGGCTACCAGACGATGCGGGAACGGCAGGTCCTCGTGAGTGTCGCTGATTTCGCCCCTGGCCCGCAGGCTTTGGGCGTATTCGTCGATGGCTTCCTCGATATGGGCGATCAACGGATCCAGATCCGTGGGTGGCACCGCATTCCTGACCAGCAGGCAGCCGTCGCGCTCGAAATCGAATTGTGTATCCATGGCAGACACCTCAGACTTCCAGATCGTGTTTCGTGGGCAGGTAGTTCAGTTCGGATTCCCGGATTTGCATGTGCAGGACACGTTGCCAGGACTGGGACATGAACAGATTCAAAACGCCTTCGTCGGCGAACCCATCGACGTAGGAACACTGGTAGTTGCGAAACGGTGAACCCAGGTCGGTTTGCCGGGCCATGGTGCACAGAAACCCGGGCTCGCTCCAGGACCGGCCCCAATCCGTTGACAGGGACGCCCACAGCTGTCCCCGATCGTACATCCCATCCATCATGCCGGCCAGACCCACATATTGGCCCTGGGTGTGGACATTGTGATGGATGCTGACCCAGGTTCCACCGTCGGCAGGGGAAACAGCATGGGCGGTGCATCCGGATGCACCATGGACGTTGGCTTGGGATCGGACCAGGTCCTTCCATCATCCCGGCTGCGCAGGTCCCAGAGACGACCTGTGGGGGTACGGGCCAGCAAATACACCTCGTCGCCTTCGGCAGCCAAAGGGCAGCCCTCGTCCATGCGGCCCATGGGCGGTGCATGCCAACCTCCATGCCGCACACCCGGCAACAAATCCCAGGTATCGCCGCGATCCTCGGACCGCAGAACATACTGCCTGGTGATGAGCGGTTTGTAGCTCCAGTCGCCCTCGTGGCTCCCCACCAGCCAGGTGCCGCGCGCAGTCTCCGTCATGCGCATGACGGACATGCCGCGGAACCCGGGATCGTTCGCCGGGCGTATGAGTCTGACCTCGGACCAGGCATGGCCGTGATCGTCGGAGTAGCGGAATCCGATGGGCGCATTCTCCTGCAGGCCGCGTTCCCGTGTCCACATGCCCGGAATCGGCTGCGTTCCAAACGCGTACACCCGTTCGGAGCCGGCCGGATACAAGGGAATGAACCCGTGCTGACTGTAGTTTATGTCAAACGCCAGTTGCGGCCCTTCCCAAGTGCGCCCCCGATCCCGGGATCGGTAGGCCAGCATGTCGTTGTCCTTTTCGTGGGTCCGGCCATAGTGGTTGCCGTCCGGAAACATCAGCAGGTAGTCCCCGTTGGGCATGCGCGCGCCCCTGGATTCGAACAGGCCCTTTTCGGGATCGCGGGCATTGTGGACCACTTGGCCCGAGAGTCCCGGAACACAGGCCAGTCCCAGGTGCGGGTCCAACTGCAGGTTTGTCGGCAGTGCGGCGGATTCGACGGTTCCGGTCGCGATGCGAACCTGCTCCAGCAACGGCATGCGCACACCTCCGTTGGACGAATTCAAGGTGTCCGGCTCAGCCGTTCCCCAAGTGGGACTTTATCAAGTTGATGATCAGGCCGACATCGTGATGCACCTCGGACAGGGGTGTGCGGCACTCCCGGCCTTCCCTGATGCAGCCGTGAAATGCCTGCATCTCGCGGATGAAGGCGCTGGCCCAGTCGATGGCGGGGGTCCGCGCCACCGTCATGCCGTTGGCGTCAATCTCCTGCACCGTCACTTCGGACAGCTGGCCCCGCGAAAAGCCCGTGGGGTACTTGAGCGTGACGCGCTTGTTGTCGGCGCACACTTCCAAGGTCTCCTTGAAGTCCCACAGATCCGGCAGATCGATCCAGGTGCCGTTGCACCGGGCCCCGTTCGCATACTCCACCTGGAAGGTCACCGCCCGTCCCTCTTGCCAGATGTCCACATTGTGGATTCTGGTCGGCACGCCCATGATGTGGCGCAAACCGTAAAGGTCGTGGATCATGCTTCCGGACAGCAGGAAAAAAGCCCTTGCCACACCGTCCGGAGGAGCGGCACCAAGAGCGTGGGCCAAGGCGGCCCGGCGCGCGGCAACGGTCTCTTGGATGACGGCGGCCGGCACATCGTCGAAACGCTGGACATCGAACTGGGCCAAATGCAGATCGTTGGTCGGGTGCAGGTGATGGATTTGCACGAATCGCACGTCCATGTCCGCGGCTTCCGCAGCCACCACTTCAAACGCCGGGTCGTAGACCTTCATGTAACCGGCCTGGCCGACCACTCCGGCCCGTTCCTGGGCCGACACCATGGCCGAGATTTCGTCCAGGTTGAAGCAGACCGGCTTCTCCACGAAAACGTGCTTGCCGGCATCCAGCGCCTGCAGCACGTAGTCCGTCTTGGGATCGGTTTGGCAGAACACCACCGCCTCGATGTCCGAAGCCAGGAACGCAGCATAGTCGGTGAAGTGGGCGGGAACGTCAAAGCGGTCGGCGACATGGGCCGCCGCCTGGGCGGAAACGTCGCATACCGAATTGAGGTCGTAGAGGTGCCAAAGCTCCTTGAGATTGGGCGCGTGGTGGACCTGGGCGATGGCGCCGCAGCCCACAATTCCAATGCGTACGTTGTCCATGGGGATTGGCCTCCAGGCCTGGCTAGGGTCTCGGACCCGCCGAATTAGTCGTTGGCGCGCGGTGCCAACTCGTTCCAGACATCGTCCAGGCGCGCCAACCGGGTGTGCAACTCGCGCAAAGCTTCCCAGATCGTTTCGCGCGTGCCGGCTGCAAACGCCGCCGTCTCATCAATCACCTCGGAGGCCTGCCTGGCGGCCTCCGCAACGGTGCCGCTGGCGTTCGCCAGCCGGGCCAGCAGTTCCTTCTCGTCCACGGATTCGTCCACTTCGACATCGTAGCTGGAACTGGGCGCGAACCGCGAAGGCTGACGCGTGCCGTCCTCGTTCCAAAACGTATGGGTGGGCTGGACATGCGGCGTGACCGACAGATACATGATCATAGGCTCGTCGCCGACCACCCTGACTTGGTGCCACTGGTCCACCAGGGCCACACAGAGCTGGCCGGGACCCAGCACCTCGGTTTCGCCGTCGATTGTGAACTCGCACCGCCCGGAGAGGATCAGAAAGATCTCGTGTCCCAGATCGTGCGTGTGTCCCTGTGCCTCGGTACCCGGTTCCATCCTCAGGAACCGTGATCTGATCTGGGGGGTGACCAGCATGTTGGTGATGTGTTCCGGGTTGCGGAAGTCGTAGACAGGGAAGCCCATGGCGCGGTGATGCCTTGTGTTTTGGGGAACAGGGAAGTTGTCCGGAACGCGTTCCGGGCACCGAATCATAACCCGGAGGTTGGGCCGTCCGATCCGAATTGCCATGGACCGTGGGCGTTGGATGTAACTAGCCTCCGGCCGTTGATCGCCAAGTTCCGGGCCTGAACGGCTTGCCGGCCCGGCCCCTGCATAACCGGGGCAAACACCATGACCGGGCCTATCCCGCCAACGCCTTCGGACAACCCGGATCAGTTGAAATCCGCATGTTCCGGCGAGGCGGACAGCCATCTCGCGCGGTTGGCGCGGGGCCGAACGTAGTGTTGGGTGCGTGGAGAGGAGATGTTGCCGGAGGACGGATAGTGGGTAATGGCCTCCGGAACAATATCGATTCCCAGCCCGGGCCGGTCCGGAACCACGATGTGGCCCGCCTGAATCTCCGGTTGGGGCTCCATCACCTCGTACCGCTGCGGCACATCGTCCTCCAGGTGTTCCAAAATCAGGAAGTTGGGCAGTGTTGCGCACAAGTGCACTGCCGCCATTTCGGCCACCGGGCCAAGCGATCCGTCGTGCGGGGCGAACGTTACAAAGTGGGTTTCGGCCACCGCAGCAATCTTGCGCATCGCGTTTAGCCCACCGGCACGGCCTGTATCCGGCTGTACAACGTCGATGATGTGGTCTTCGATGAGCTGCTGAACACCCCAGGTCCAGGCATGCCTCTCGCCCGCAGCGATGGGCAGATTCACATTCCTCGCCACTTCCGCGATGGCACCGGGGATGTCCGGCGCCACCGGATCCTCATAGAACAGGAGATCGAACTCCTCCAGTGCCTTGCCCAGTCGAATGGCATCCGGCACCGTCAACCAGGGCGGTCCATGCACGTCCGCCATCAGGTCGATTTCATCCGGGAGCTCGTCGCGCAATGTTCGGATTTTCCCCAGAGGTTCGGTGACTCCGCCCGTCTTGAATGCGTCAAATCCCCTTTCCATGTAGCGCAGACACTGGTCCGGGGTATGGGCATGGGTGTAGAGGCGCAATGTGTCATGCACCTTTCCGCCGAGAAGGTTCCAAACCGGTGTGCCCAGCGCCTTGCCCTTGACATCCCACAACGCCATCTCAATTCCCGCGATGGCACCGGCACCCACCACCCCGGTCATGCCGTGTCCCATCATCGCCACCTGCAGCTGCTGGACGATGGACTCGATGTGGAACGGATCTTGGCCAACGACCAGCGGAGTCAGGTCCCGGATGGCCGTTTCCACTACCCGGGGCCAACCACTGCTCTCACCGACACCGTAGAGGCCTTCGTCGGTATGAACCCGGACAAACAACCAGTTGCGGGCGCTCCATCCGCCGCTTTCCGGAACACCGGCATGCATCAGAAACGTGTCAATGGACGTGATTTTCATGGGCAATTTCACTCCCTTGTAGAAGCTGCGGATCGGGTGCCGCGGCGGTCAATCACCTCTGTATCGCCGGGTACCGATGATGCGAGGTTCCATCCTGGATGAATCCGGTTCGCGGCATGTTTGAAGTGAAGGCCACCCGATCCAAAGCCACCGAATACCATGCCGAAGCAAACCACCAATCAGGTTTGGACCATATATGCGTTCACCCGCGCGCCGGCTGCCAAACTACTTGAGTTCAGCAGGCCAACCGAGCAACCGCGCCACCGCGTCCAGGTTCCCGGATCAGTCCGTCGGAAGGGTGAATTGAGGACCGTCAAGCATGCTACGGCATGCCAATGCGGTCGCCGCTCGCATCGCGCGGCGGCAACGGCCAATGAATGCCCCGCTGCCCGGACAGATCCCTGTTGGGAGCGGCCGCGAAATCCGGCTCGGGCATGCCCACGAGTTCCCCGTCCACCACCCAATTGAGATCCGGTCCGTACAG
>JAAXGZ010000121.1 GCA_012271135.1 Caldilineales bacterium
TACCAATCCAGTATAATGGACATACTTGGGTAGGCTGGCCTGCCCCCATGCCTGTCACCGGAGCTGCGGCCATGGCCCGTCCCGCCGTCATTCCCTGGGCCGCCGCCGACACGGTCGAAGCCCTGCATCAACGCTACCGGGCCGAAGCCGTGGCCGAAGTGCGCACGCGGCTGCAGGCCCTGTGGCTGCTGCGCCAGCCGGCGGCCGGCTGGACGCCCACGACCGTGGCCGCGGCCCTGGGGGTCCAGCGGAGCACGGTCCAGCGGTGGCTGAAGTGGTACCGGGAAGGGGGCCTGGCGGCGGTGTGCGGACGGCGCCGGGGCGGGGTGGGCAAGCCCTCCTTCCTGACGAAGGACCAGGAGGCGCAGCTGGTGGCGGAGGCGGCCACGGGGGCGTTTGCGACGGCGCAGGCGGTGCGGGACTGGATCGAGGCGCGGTTCGGGGTGGTCTACACCCGCGACAGCCTGTACACGCGGCTGCCGCGGCTGGGGATCCGGTTGAAGGTGCCCCGGCCGCGGCACCCGCAGGCCGACCCCCGGGCCCGGGCGGCCTGGAAAAAGGGGGGCTCGGCGCACGCCTGAAGGCGGTCGGGTTGAAGGCGGGTCAGGGGATCGTGTGGGGCGACGAGATGAAGCTGGGGCTGCGCGGCCAGGTGCGCAAGGTGTGGGCGCCGCGCGGCGTGGCGGTGTCCCAGGCGGTGCCGATCGGCTGGAAGTACACCCATGTGGCGGTCGCCCTCGATCCCATGACGGGGCGGCTGTGGTGGGCCTGGCAGGCGAACATGAAAGGCGAGGAGAGGGCCCGCATTTGGGGGGCCTGGACCGAAGAACCGGACATCGACGGCTGGGTCTGGGATGGGGCCTCCGGCCACACGGGCGAGGACATGCAGGCCGTGGAGGCGCCCCAGGTGGGGCAGCCGCCCTACGCCCCCGAACCGGACCCGGTCGAGCGCTTCTTCCGGGAGTTGCGCCGGGTCCTCGAGGGACGGGTGTATGAGACCCTGCAGGCCCAGCAGGAGGCCCTGGAACCGATCCTGCGGGCCTGGCAGGCGGACCCGGACCGGGTGCGGCAGCTGTGCGGCTGGACCTGGATCCGGGATGCCCTGGAGGCCCTGCCCGCCAATTCTCAAATAGCCTGATCATACTGGATTGGTATAAGTAGAGCCGGAGTGTTGGCCCCAGTCGCGTGGGAGGTCCGACGGCCGGGATCATTGCCAACCCGCTTGGCCGACCAACCTGCCCACTTGAAGCACATGCTCACCTTGCCCACCGCGGTCTCCCACAACGAGGAGAGCCGATTGCACACCCATCCTCAGCACCCGGAACATGCCGGTCGCCTGCAGACAATCCTGAATCTGCTTGACGCCGACGGCATGCGCGAGCTGATGATCTCCGTGAACGGCCGGCCGGCCGGCGAACCGGATTTGCTCAGGGTGCATTCGCCGCTGCATTTGGAGCGGGTGCGGGACACAGAACGGACGGAAGGCCTTCAATGGCTCGATACCGATACCTACGGCAATGAACACAGTTGGCAGGCGGCGCGGCGCGCGGCCGGGACTGTCGTCGAGGTGACGCGTCAGGTGTTGGCCGGCAAGGCCGTGAACGGCATGGCGCTGGTACGCCCGCCGGGTCACCATGCCACCCCCGACCGGGCCATGGGGTTCTGTCTGTTCAACAACATCGCCGTAGCCACCGCGTGGGCGTTGGCTGAGACCGACATCAATCGGGTCCTGGTCCTCGACTTCGATGTGCACCACGGCAACGGGACCCAGGACATCTTCTGGCGCGATCCGTCCGTTCTGTTCGTGTCGCTGCACCAGAGCCCGTTATATCCGTTCACCGGCGACGCGTCCGAAACCGGCGGCCCACAGGCGGAGGGTCTCAACTGCAACTTGCCGCTGCCGCCCGGCGTCGGCGACAAGGCGTGTCTGAGGATGCTGGACGAAGTTGCCGTGCCGCTGGCGGAGGCCTTCGCACCCGATTTAATTCTGGTCTCGGCCGGCTATGATGGCCACTGGCTGGATCCCCTGGCCCACATGCAACTTACGGTTGCCGGCTATACCGCCATGGTTCGAAGACTGGTGGAGTTGGCGGCTGTGCTGTGCCGGAACCGATTGGTTCTGGTCCTGGAAGGAGGCTATCGCCTTGAAGTACTCGCGCACGCCGTGGTGAATTCCATCGCCGCGTTGGCAGGCGAAGACGGTCCGGGTGATCCCTTCGGTTCGCCGCGGCAGGACGAACGCGACATTGCGCAACTGATCGCGAGGTACCGCAGCCAGTGGTTCGGTGGCCGCTGATGGCATTTTCCTCCGACGCGATGCAGACCGGGATCCAGCCAACGGCGGTAGCAACAGTTCACTGTAATCTGTCGGTATATGATAACATCTTCCACTATGGGCAAGCACCCCAAACGACTGATACGCATAGGCGAGGCCGCCGCGCTGATGGGCGTGGGCGTGCAGACCATGCGGAAGTGGGAACGGACAGGCGAGTTGCTGCCGACGCGCAAGTCCCAGTCCGGGACGCGCTACTACGACCGCGCCGACCTGCTGGGCGTTGGGAACGAAGCGGCCCCCACGATCGGCTATGCCCGCGTGTCCAGCCCTGACCAAAAGGCGGATCTGGACCGGCAGCAGGCCGCCCTCGAGGCCTACTGTGCGGCCCAGGGCTGGCGCACCGAGATCATCCGCGACCTGGGCAGCGGCCTGCAATACGACAAGCCTGGGTTGCAACGGCTGCTGGAACGGATCCTGCACCGGCAGGCGCAACGCCTGGTGTTGACCCACCGGGACCGCCTGCTGCGCTTCGGCGCCGAGCTGGTGTTCTCGCTGTGCGAGATGCAGGGCATTGAGGTGGTGGTGATTCATCAGACCGATCCGCCTGCGTTCGAGGAGGAGCTGACCCAGGACGTGCTCGAGATCATCACGGTGTTCAGCACCCGCCTGTACGGCAGTCGGTCGCACAAGTCGCGCCAGTTGATCGAAGTCCTGAAGTCCGACGACGCCGAACCCGCCGGCGAGGCTGCGCCGGTCCCGTGAGCCCCCACCTGAAGGGGGTGGTCAAGGCCCACCGCATTGCCTTGGACCCCACGGACCGGCAGGCATCGTTGATGCTGGAGCATGCCGGCTGGGCGCGGGTGGCGGCCAATTGGGCGCGCGGTCGGTTCCAGCTGGCCTGGTTCGGCGAGACGGACGAACGCAACGCCGACGAGTGGTCTGCCCACGTCGAGGCCAGCCCGGACGGCGGCGCATGGCTGTCGGACATGGATCTGCGCAAGGACTTCAACGCGGTCAAGGCGGACCTGTTCGCGTGGTCCGGCGGCCTGTCCCAGAACGTGGCCAAGAACGCCATCATCCACAGGGGCAGGGGGCTGGAGGCCTGGGGCGCGGCCTGCAAGGCCCGGAAGCACGGCCAGCCCCACCGCAAGGTCGGGTTCCCGCCGGTCCGCAAGCGGTATCGCAAGCTCGCCTTCACGCCGTCCAATGGCCGCAACAGCATCCAGGTGGACGGCCGGCAGGTACGCCTGCCCCGGATCGGCTGGGTGCGCATGCGGGAGGCCCTGCGGTTCGACGGCGACATCCTGAGTATCACCGTGAGCCGGACGGCCGGACGCTGGTTTGCGTCGTTCACGGTGGATACCGGCGAGCCCGCACCGGCTCCCCGGCCCGGCCCCGACGTGGGCATCGACATGGGCGTGAAGACCCTGGCCGTGCTGTGGGACGGCGGGGAAAAGACGGAAATCGCCAACCCCAAGGCCCTGGCGGCCCTGCGCGCCACGCAGCAGGCCATCAGCCGCTCCGTCAAGGTGAACGGCAGGCCCTGCACGCGCAATCGCCGCCGCCTCTACGAGAAACTGGCCCGGCAGCACGCCCAGGTTGTCCGGATACGTTCGGACCACCATCACAAGGCCACCACGCAAATAGCCAAACGCGGCGGCTCCGTGACGGTGGAGACCCTGAATGTCGACGGGATGAAGCGCAACCGAAGGCTGGCCCGGGCGATCAGCGACGCCGGCATGGCCGAGTTCGTGCGGCAGCTGGAATACAAGTGCCACTGGTACGGCACGGAGTTCCGGCGCGTGGACCGCTGGTACCCGTCCTCCCGGACGTGCAGCGATTGCGGAGCCGTGAAGCCGTCGCTCCTGCTCTCGGAACGCACCGACCGGTGCCACCGCTGCGGATTTGAATGCGACCGGGATGAGAACGCCGCCCGGAACCTCCAGGCGTTCGGGCGGCCAGGTCGGCCGTCGGCAGATGCGGAGACCCGTAAGACGGACTGCGGTTCGCACGGTCGGCGAAGCATCCACCAGACTGCCCATCACGCGATACCGTTGGATATTACGTGATGGGCGTAGGTTCTGGAGACCGGGTTCCGTTGGACTGGTGGATGGGCCGATTGGACAAGGTTTTGGAAGCCGGCACCCTGGACGATGCCACGATGCTGGTCCGGGGGCTCCTGGCGGAGCGGCCGCTGCACCTCCAGGCCTATGAGCGCGCGCTGGCCGTCACATGGCGCAACGACCAGAGCGGGGAGGCCGCCGACATCGCCCGCAGGCTGCTGGGGGCCGATCCCCTCAATGTCGCGGCCCGAAGCGTGCTCGCGCGACGGGCCGAACTCGTGGATGGAATCAAGGCGGACCGTACGCGGGCCCTGTGGCAACAGGTTTGGCAGATGCATCCGTTGCACCCGGAAATGCGGCTTCAGTGGAGCCGGTTCGGTGCCGACCTGTCGCTGGACCTTCCGGCCAAGGGGTTCATTCACATGCGTGCCCGTCACTGGCCTGCGGCGCGGCGGGTGTTTTCGGAACTGGCCAGTGGGTGGCCGGAACGCGAGGATTGGCAACTGGCCCATCTGATCTGTACCTGGCGCGACTACCGGAATCGGGAAGCTTTGACCATGGCCCGCCAGCAGGTGGATGACAACCGGCACTTGTTGGCGGGTTGGCGCATCCTGTCCCGCGTGGGCGAAGTCGCCGACCGCAGGGTGGCCGCGACCTATATCGGAATGCTGGATCCCGATGGGAACCACACGCGCTTAATGCTGGGGCTGGGATTTGTGCCGGCTGCCAGCACGGTGCCACAATTGCCCATTCCCGGGAACAACCCCCGACTGTTGCGCTGCCTTGGATTGGAGACTTTCCGCCACGATGAGTGAACGCACCTTTGTGATTGTCAAGCCCGATGCGGTTCAGCGCGGCCTGGTCGGAGAAATCATCGCCCGATTCGAGCGGAGGGGGCTCAAGCTGAAGGGCCTGAGGATGCTTCAGGTCGGCAGCGAACTGGCCGGCGAGCACTATGCCGTGCACAAGGACCGGCCCTTCTTTGCGGATCTGATCGATTTCATCACCAGTTCACCGGTGGTGATCATGCTGGTGGAAGGCAAGGATGCGATCCGGATGGTGCGCAACATGGTGGGTGCGACCAATCCGGTCGAGGCGGAACCCGGTTCGATTCGGGCCGACTTCGGCTCGGACATCGGCCGCAATCTGGTGCATGCCAGCGACGGCCCGGAGACGGCGGCTGCGGAGACGGCCCTGTGGTTCGGCGACGAAGCCGTGGACTGGGATCGGGCCACCGACGGCTGGATCTGGGAATAGGGTCCGGGGAGTTCGGAAGCGTTGTGTCCGACCAGCCAAGCCAGGCGAAATCCAGTCGCGCGGGCGGTGCCCCCTTGACCAGCCTTGAGTTGGTACATGCTCTGGTGGACTGGCTGGAGGAAAAGCAGGTTGCCGACATTGTCGTCTTGGACATCGGCGCGGATTCGTCGATTGCGGACTACTTTCTCATTGGCACGGTGGTAAACGATCGGCATGCCCGCGCCATTGAAGAGGACATTCTGGCCGACTTCCAGAAGCAGACCCGGGTCCGGCCCCAGGGCATTGAAGGCAGACCGGCGGACGGCAGCGGCTGGCACCTGATGGACTACGGGGATGTAGTCCTGCACATGTTCACAAAGGACTCGCGGGAACACTACGCCCTTGAGGAGCGCTGGAAGGATTCCCGGGTGGTCCTGAAGCTGTTGTAGCGGTGCGAGCCTGTCGGGCAGGCGCCCGGGCCCGGGTCCTGTGGTCAATGGTTTGGTCCGGCGACGCGATCAGCAGATCGGTTGTCAGATTCAGGAACAGGCCGTGCTCGACGATCCCGGCCCTGGCCGACAATGCTGCGGCGAGGCCGAACGGATCGTCAATGGGGCCGAAGTTCGCGTCCAGGATGTAGTTGCCCTGATCCGTTCGGTACGGGGTGCCATCGGCATTGCGTCGCCGCGCCGTGGTTTTGGCTCCGTGATCCAAAAGAAAGCTGCGATGTGCCTCGAACCCGAACTCCATCACTTCCAGCGGCACATGCCAACGAGTGCCCAGTTGCGGTGACAGCTTGGTGTAGTCGGCAATGATGACGAGGCGCCGGCTGGCCTGGGCCACGATTTTCTCCCTGGTCAGAAACCCGCCTCCCCCCTTGATCAGGTTGACGGACGGATCCACCTCGTCGGCGCCATCGATGCACACGTCGATGGTCTGGTGCTCCTCCAAGCTCGTGAGCGGGATGCCGACTTTCGTTGCCAGAGCTCCGACCTCCAGGGCGGTGGGGACTCCGAGGATGTCCTGGAGACGGCCCGAACCTAGTTCCCGGCCCAATTCCTGGACGAACAGGGCGGCCGTGCTGCCGCCGCCGAGACCCACAACGGTGCCCGACTCGACAAAATCCAAGGCACAACGGGCTACCTTCAGTTTGAGTTCATCAACAGAGGTCATGGGCGGAGGGATTGGAAGGGGCCAACGGCCGGTAAGCGTATATCGCGGTTAGACAAGACCCAGAAAACCGGCCACTTCGCGGCCGACGCGTTCCGGGTTGTCCATCGAGGGGAAGTGGCCGCAACCGGTCAGGGCCACGATTTTGATGTCATCCACATGGCGACCCAGTCTTTCGATTTGGCTGAAGTGGACCCAGGGATTGGCACCGCCCCAAATGACCAGGGTTGGACTGGCGACGTTGCGCAGCATGCGCGGATGGTCCCAGAACAGGGCATTGGGCTCTCCCCAATGGATCCAGCGGCGCAGGAGCCGACGACCTTCAGGGGGACCGTACGTGGCCAGGGCCGCAACGGCACAGTCATCGACGGCAGGGGATGCGCCGGCGCTGGCCTTTCGGAAGTAGGCCTTGACGGACTGTCCGAACAGGATGCCGTTCATGGCGGGACCGATCCATCGCCCGCGCCACAGCCGCAGGCCCCTGGGCACGAACTGATCCGGGTAGAAGGAGGGGCTGAACCACACGATGCGGTCCACGTGGTGTTGGTAGAGCGATGTGTAGCGCAGCAGGACCAGGCATCCCAGGTCCTGGGCAACGGCTTGGATGCAGGTGATGTGCATGGCCAGCCGGAGGGCCTCCAGCATCTCGGCCAAGTGGTTGAAGTCCAACTCTCGCCTGTCGGTTCCGGATCGGCCGAAGGCTGCCAGGTCCGGTGCCACGATGCGCGGACCGGGCGGCAGAACTTCAATCAAGTGGTGCCAAAACGTGCTGTCGCAGAGGAATCCGTGCAGCAGCATCAGGACGGGGCCGGACCCGCCTCCGGGTTGCGTATCCGTGACCGGCACTGCTCCCAGGTGGGTGTTTACGGTACGTCGGTAGGCGTTCACCGGGCGCCCTTCGATACGAACCTGCCGCGGACGGGGTCAGCGCAGGGTAGGCCGGACCTGTTCAATGGCCAGGTCCCGGCGTTCCCGGTCCAGGAAGAGGGACACGGTGCGGTAGCCGATGTCCGCCAGCAGGTCCAACGCCTCCTTGAAATGGTCGGCCACGCGGTGGGCCGTGTGAGCATCGGCTCCCACCACGACCGGAATGCGGCGTTGGTGCATCATTTCAAGTTGGGCCCGGCCGGGGTTGTACTCCTTGATTGTCTTGAGGAGCCCTGAGGTGTTCAGTTCCATGCAGGTCCCTGTGGCTGCGATGCGGTCCAGACTCGCTTCAATATCGGGTGCGTAGCGGTCGAAGTCCCACTCCGCGTGATCAATGTTCTTGATGAGATCGGGATGGGACAGGCAGTCGAACAGTCCGGATTCCGCCGCCTCCGCCAGCATTCGATAGTAGGTGCGGCGGTACGCGGGCGTTTCGCCGGTATCGTATCGTTCCTTGAAGTAACCAGCATGGGGATGTACGGAACCGAGAATGTACGAAAAGGGACGCGACGCGTGAAGCTCGGTCAGGTAGGGGATCAGGAACGGCGCGAAGTCGCTCTCCATGCCCATGCGAATGTCCAGGCGGCCGCGCCACTCGGCGGCCGACCGGAATACCAGTTCCACGTACGTGTCCAGTTCGTCCGGCGCCATGCGCGCTTCGTGGTTGATCCTGTTCGGCAACGGGCAATGGCAAGTGACGGTCATGCCCTTCAGGCCCCGTTCCACGGCCTGCCGGGCATAGTCGTCCACGGACCCTGTGGCGTGGCGGCACAGGGTTGTGTGCATGTGGGACTCGTAAAAGATGGTTTCCGTGCTTGAGATGGTGGACTTCCTTCGCCGAGCGACTTGGTTGCGACATGGCGGACCTGCCGCCAATCCATGCAGGGATTATGAACGTGCCGCTGCCTGGATCCCAGAATCAAGGGACAGCATGGCGGATGTCCCGGTTGCCAGCCGGGTGTCCTGGTCGTCCTTGGTGGTCCGTTGGGTGCTGCTGGGGCCGTGGGTTCGGCACTGGGTCCCAAGGGGCCACTCCGGTTGGCGAGCGATGAGGACCTGGAGCGGCGTTGGGGGCGTAGAGCGATGCCCCGGGGGTATCGCAACCCGGCCTGCTCCTCCCATGGCCGCTATGTCAAGGCCAAGGGGCTGCGCCGCGGGCGGCCCGACCGGGAGCCGGTGGTCGTCGGGGACCGGACCTGCGCGACCCTGTGGCGGTTGGCCGCCTGCCAGTGCCGGATCCCGCCCATCACCGTCCTGCCGGATACCGATGTCAAGTTGTACAAAGTCCAGCTAAGGAGCCAAGTGTGCCTTCTTGGCTGGGGATCCGGTTGATGTGGGAGTGGCTGTTCCCGGCGGGGGCTGTGTTTTGGATCCGCGTGACCGCGGATCGGCTGGTGAAGCCAGTCCAGGGCGGAGTTCTTCGGGCTCCGTCCTGCACCCGGGCTTTGGATGTGTAGTCAGGGAAAACGAAGACAGCACAATTCCTGGGCAAGCCGATGTTAGTTTTCCAAGCGATACCCAAAGTTCAGATATGGGCACTGGGTTTGGCTTTATCAACTGCACCGATTGACGGGAGCGCGTGTGGTTTGGGCTTGCCCAAGCGAGACCGATCTACGGCGGGATGAGTCCAAGGCGCTTCAATCTCGACCTGATGGCGGAAGGTTTACGTTTCAACGCAGATGCCATGTCATTGATCGACTGCCCAGACTTGAAAAGGCGGGTTAGTTCCTGTTCTTCAACGGGCGACCATGGTTCGTAGGCGCGTGGATGAACCTCCCGGATTTGCCGAATGTACGAGGAAGCAGACTCACCCTTTGAAGAAGACCCCTCTGTCTCCAAGACTCGGATTGCGTGGTTGTCGAACAGAGTCTCCAATGATTTCAGGCGTAGCTGCCATAGGGCCTCTTGCTCAATCCGACGGACGCATTCTTTGGAAATATCCAAGCTCTTGGCTATCTCCTGCAGCGTGTGCCTGCGGCCATCTGCAAGGCCGAACTTGAGCCTGAGCACCTCAGCCTCCTGCTCCTCAAGTGTGGTGAGAACCTCCTCAACCTGGCCGCTCAGATCCCTGTCCGAGTCTGGGTTCAGTGGCATGACGGTCACCGGATGGTCCACCAGTCGCGATAGAAGTTTCTCCGCAGAAGTATGGGCGGGGGACTCAGCCGCGTATCCGGCAAGTTCATCAGGCGATGTCGGAGACGTTTCCACATTCGTGTTTTCTTCCTTCCGTTCCTGTATCAGGTGGAGTCGGACGAAACGCAGCTCTTCGTATGAGTAATCGTCGCCGAGCAGCTCGCGTACTGGTCCCAGCAGCATTGACCCAGTCTGGTGGAAGGTGTTCTCAATGACCAGGAAGCGTTCCAGGGGCGGCAGCCATCTGGAGATGTCGATTTCGCCGGCTTCCGCCAGGTGCTCCAAATGGCCGATGACGGTGGTCGTGGCCAAGCCTCGCAGCTTGGCGACCTCCTCGGTGGACAGCCCTTTCCTGAGCAACTCCCTGGTTTGGATGTGGGTTTGTGATAAGGCCCGGGTATTCCTGTGCTCCCGCCCAGTTGCCTGCGGGATCGGACGCTCCTGCAGCTGGTTCAGTGACACGTGGTCGCAAATGACGCGCAGGAAATCCTCGCCAAATTCTTCCAGCTTGACCTTGCCCACGCCGGAGATGCGGGAGAAGGCATCCTGGCTTTGGGGGTAGTAGTAGGCCATCTGCTGGAGCGACCTGTCTGCGAAGATCATGTAGGGCGGCACAACCTTCAAGTCCGCGATGTCCTTGCGCAGTTGACGCAACTTCTGGAACAGTGATGAGTCGTACTCAAGATCGAGGTTCGCTCGTGGGCTGTCAGTACGGGTTGACTGCGGCTGTCTGGGCCGTGCCAAGGTCAGCGTCTCGCGGTTCTGCAGGAAGTCCCTTCCAACCTTCGTAACCTGGTAGGTCGGGTAGTCGCCGGATCCGTAGGCCAGCAAGCCGCGGCCTGTCAGTTGTTCAATGAAATGCCTGAGTTCTCCTGCCGAATGGCCACGGGCGATACCGTGGACGGACAGCCTGTCATGACGGCGTGTGATGATCTTGCTGGACTGGGAACCACGCAGGACGTCTATCACGTGCCCGGCCCCGAAACGCTCGCCTGTACGAATGACGGCAGACAGGATCTTCCGGGCAATGACGGTGGCATCGATCTGATCATTCTCTGCCAGGCAGACATCACAGGCCCCGCAGTTCTTCTCGCACCATTGTTCACCGAGGTATCGGAGCACCGTGCGCCGCCTACAGTCGGCACTCTGACAGAAGTCGATGACCTGGCGAAGTTTGTGCTCGGCCCTCTCACGTTCGGATGCATCCTCGATCCGCTTGATGAAAAAGTCGTGGTTGCGCTTGTCGCGGAAGGTGTAGAACAGCACACACTCGCTCGGTAGACCGTCGCGTCCGGCGCGTCCCGTCTCCTGGTAGTAATCCTCAATGGTCTTGGGAAACGAATAGTGGACGATGAGACGTACGTCCGGCTTGTCGATGCCCATGCCGAAAGCGATGGTGGCGGTGACGACTTGTACAGCGTCCCTGATGAACTGCTCCTGGGTCTTCTTGCGCACCGCTTCGTCCAGTCCCGCGTGGTAGGGCAGGGCATTTATTCCGTTCGCCTGCAGATCGCCGGCAATCCGCTCGGTCTCCCGCCTGGAGAAGCAGTAGACGATGGCGGATTCGCCGCTGTGTTTCTGCAGCAGATGGAGAAGGTGGTCGAAGGTTTTGGCCTTGGGCTCTATTCGGTAGACAAGATTCGGACGATTGAAGCTGGTGAGGAAGGTACGCGGCTCCCTGAGTTCCAGCTGGCTGACGATGTCTTCTCGGACCTTGGGAGTGGCGGTGGCGGTGAGCGCAAGCATCGGGATGTTTGGCCTGCCGTCCCGCAGGGCCTTCAGGTTGCGGTAATCAGGCCGGAAGTTGTGGCCCCACACCGATATGCAATGGGCCTCGTCGATCGCCAGGAGGCTGACATCCAATGCCCGAAGGAACTCGCTGAACCCGGATGTCGCCAGTCGTTCGGTGCTATGTAGAGTACTTTCAACAAGCCTCCGATGGCTTGGGATCGCACATGTGCAGCTTCCGCGGAAGTCAGCGAACTGTTCAGGAATGCCGCTGGGATGCCATTCGCCCACAGACCGTCCACCTGATCTTTCATAAGCGCGATCAGGGGTGAGACCACCAGGGTCACACCGTCCATCGACAGCGCGGGAAGCTGGTAGCAAAGAGACTTGCCGCCGCCTGTGGGCATGAGCACCAGCCCGTCCCGCTCCAACAATACGTGGGTAATGATCTCCTCCTGCATGGGCAGAAACGAGTCGAACCCGAAGTGCATCTTGAGCAGGTTGCGCAGCCTTCCGCTTTGGGTCTCTGCTGCTGTCGGGATCATTTTGGTGCCTGTTCAACCTGAACCAGGATCTAAGCTGGACTTTGTACAACTTGACGTCGGTATCCGATCGGCCAAACAGGCTGGCACAATGCACCAAATCACCACAAGAGGTTCAACATGTCCAGCCTGCCGACGGCCATTGTATCGCTGCCGTCCCCTTCGCGTCGCTCTTTGACGCGCACACGTGGCGCAAGGCGCAGCGGCTACTGATTGGGGCCGTGCTGGTGCCGGGCAAGCGCACGGTGACGGCCTGTTTGCGGGCGCTGGGCAGGCCGCGTCCGACTTTGCCCTGTACTCTCCGGTGTGCAACCGGGCCCGCGGGCCCTCCTTGGCGACTCACCGCCAGGGAGGGAACGGCTGCTGCGCCACTTGGACGACGGTGCCGGTCCCCTGGTGTTCGGCCTGGACCAGACGATCGAGCGGCGTGCAGGACCGCGCATCGTGGCTCAGGGGATGCCGGGACGCGGTGCGGTCCGTGGACCGCACCTTCGCCTGGCTGAGATCGGCGGCCTTTCAGGCGCGCCGTCTCGTCAAGGACTACGAAGGCCTGCCGGAAACCTCCGAGATCTGGATCCGGATCGCCACGATCGACCGCATGCGGTACCGCCTCGGTCTTGCCTAACTCCGTACAAAGGTATTTCTCAAATACCTTCTGATAGGTGTCCAGTTCATCCGGCGCCATGTGCTTGCCATAGACGATGTTGTCCGGCAACGGGCAATGGCAGGTGACGGTCGTGCCTTTCAGACCCCGTGCCACTGTCGGGCATAGTTGTCCAATGATCCTGTGGCATGGCGGCACAGAGTTGTGTGCATGTGAGACTCGTAGAAGATGGGAGCCGAACTTGCAATAGTGGACTGCCCCCGCCGGGCGACTTGGTTCCGGCTGCCGGCTAGGTGATTACGCCCCGTTGCGTACGGGGACGGACGACGGGGAGGAATCTTCTGTTGCGTTAGCCACTTGACATTCACGAATGAACGCTTGGGAGATACATTGCCGCATGCCAACACGTCCGAACCAAGATCCACCGGCGGGTACATCCGGGCCGCGCGCCATCCTGTTCGCCAACGGCTTGGTGCCCGATGCGAAGTCCCTGAACCTGGCGATTGCCGACACCGATTTGCTGGTGGGCGTGGAT
>JAAXGZ010000047.1 GCA_012271135.1 Caldilineales bacterium
GTCACCCGGGAGCGCAAGCTGGAGGTCGCCTTGCGGTCGGCCAGGCTGCTGACCGAGAAGTACGGAGTGCCCGAGGAGGACCTGATCTTCGACCCGCTGGTCTTTCCGGTGGGCACCGGCGATGTAAACTACATCGGTTCCGGCGCCGAGACCGTCGAGGGCGTGCGCCTGATCAAGGAAGCCCTGCCAAGGTGCAAGACAGTGCTGGGCATCTCCAATGTATCCTTCGGCCTTCCTGCCGCCGGCCGCGAGGTCTTGAACTCTGTGTTCCTCTACCATTGCGTGCAGGCCGGGCTGGACATGGCCATAGTCAACTCGGAGCTGATGATGCGCTACGCCTCGATCCCTGAAGAGGAGCGCAGGCTGGCCGAGGACCTGATCTGGTACCGGGGCGACGATCCGGTTGCGGCATTCGCGGCCCATTTCCGGGAGAAAGCGCCCGCGGCCACCAACGAGGAACGCCGCGGCCTCCCGTTGGACGAGCGGCTGGCCCTGGCCATCATCGAGGGCACCAAGGAGGGTCTGGCCGACGACCTGGACGAGGCTTTGCGGGGCCGGACACCGCTGGAGATCATCAACGGCCCGCTGATGGATGGAATGGCCGAGGTTGGCCGCCAGTTCAACGCCAACCAGCTGATCGTTGCCGAAGTACTTCAGTCGGCGGAATCCATGAAGTTCTCTGTCAGCCACCTTGAGCCGTACATGGAGCGGCTGGAGAGCTCGCTCAAGGGCCGGGTGGTGCTGGCCACGGTCAAGGGAGACGTCCACGACATCGGCAAGAACCTGGTGGAGATCATCCTGTCCAACAATGGCTACGAGGTGATCAACCTGGGCATAAAGGTGCCGCCGCAGGACCTGATCGAGGCCTACCGGGAGCACAATCCCGATATCATCGGACTTTCCGGCCTGCTGGTAAAGTCGGCGCAGATGATGGTTGAAACCGTCCGCGACTTTCGACAGGGTGGAGTGTCGGTCCCTGTGCTGGTGGGGGGCGCGGCGCTGTCCAACCGGTTCACCCGCCTGCGCATTGCGCCGGAGTACAGCGGGCTGGTGGCCTATGCCCCCGACGCCATGACCGGGCTGGCCCTGGCCAACACCATCCAGGAAGCCGACGAGCGGGCCCACCTGGCAGCGCAACTGGATGCCGAGACCGAGGCCATGCTGGACGACGATAGCCGGCGCGCGCCGGATGACGGGGGTGACGACGTTCCCCCGGCCCGGGTGCGCCACGATTTCCCGGTACCGAACCCGCCCGACCTTCGCCTGCACGTGCTGACCGACTACAGCCTGGAGGACATCTTCGGTTATATCAATCCGCAGATGCTCTACGTGCGCCACCTGGGGTACAAGGGCCGCTTTGCCGAAGACCTGGACTCCGGGGTGCAGGCCGCGCTTGACCTGAGGGACTCGGTGCGCCATGTCGAGGACCTGTTGCTGGCCCGGAGCGACATTTCGGCCAGCGCGGTCTTCAAGTTCTTCCCCTGTGGGTCCGACGGCCAGCGGCTGCTGGTCTACTCGCCCGACGGCTCCCAGGTGCTGGAGCGGTTCTACTTCGGCCGACAGTCGCAACGCGATGGGCTGTGCCTGGCCGACTATGCGCTCCCCGGCCCTGCCGCTCCCGGCGGCGGACTGGAGGGAATTGACTACGTGGGAATGTTCGTTACTACCATCGGTCCCGGCGTCCGGGATCTTGCCGCGCAGTGGATTTCCGAGGGCAAGTTCCTGGACTCCCACATCCTGCAGGCCCTGGCCCTGGAGAGCGCCGAGGGATTCGCCGAGCTGCTGCACCAGCAATTGCGGCAGATGTGGGGCTTTGGCGACCCGGCGGGAATAACGCCATACGACCTGTTCCGGACCCAGTATCGCGGGCGCAGATTCTCCTTCGGCTATCCCGCGTGTCCCAGGCTTGAGGACCAGGAGCAGCTCTTCCGGCTGCTGGAGGTCTCCAACCACTTGGACGTGGAGCTCACAGAAGGACACATGATGGACCCGGAGTCCACCGTGTCGGCGCTCGTGTTCCATCATCCTGACGCCAAGTATTTCAACCTCAGCGAGCGGGACATCAATCGCTTGGAGGCGGAGCTGGGCGACTGACCCCTGCTCCCTGTTCCGCGAAAGACCACCACCATCGCCGCCCGGCGGGGCGGCGCAGACCCGGAGGCAATGTGCAGACCATCAGCAAGATAGCCGACTCACTGGGGTTCAAGCCGGAACACGTGTTGCCCTACGGCCACTACAAGGCCAAGATTTCCCTCGACGCCATCAGGGATCCCGGTCCCGGACAGGGCAAGCTGGTGGTGGTCACCGGGATAACGCCGACTCCCGCCGGCGAGGGCAAGACCACCACCGCCATCGGATTGACCCAGGGAATGGGGCGACTCGGCCACAAGGTCTCGGTGAACCTTCGCGAGCCCACGCTGGGGCCCATATTTGGCATCAAGGGCGGCGGAACCGGTGGCGGAAACGCCCGCATAGTCCCAGAGGACGAAATCAACATTCATTTCACCGGGGACGCCCATGCCGTCGCCTCGGCCCACAACCTGCTGGCGGCGCTGGTGGACAACGCCGTGTTTCGCAACGCCATCCCAGACTTCGACCCTTCGGGGATCCAGTGGTCGCGGGTGACCGACGCCTCCGATCGCGGCCTGCGGCAGGTGATCGCCGGAGTCGGCGGCAGCGGTTACGGCCCGCTGCGAGAGGCCAGGTTCGACATCGTTTCGGCCTCAGAGATCATGGCCATCCTGGCGCTTGCCGACGGGCCGGATGACCTGCGGGAGCGCATCTCGCGCATCGTGGTGGGCGCAACCCGCAACGGCGATCCGGTTACCGTGGGTCAACTGGGCGTGCAGGGCGCCTTGATGACCCTGCTGCACCAGACGGTTATGCCGAACCTGGTGCAGACGCTGGAGGGGCAGCCGGCCATCGTCCACGCGGGCCCCTTCGGGAACATCGCCCACGGCTGCAGCTCCATCCTCGCCGACAAGCTGGCCATGGGCTACGCGGATTACGTGATCACCGAGGCCGGTTTCGCCTCCGACCTGGGCTTCGAGAAGTTCATGCACATCAAGACCCG
>JAAXGZ010000150.1 GCA_012271135.1 Caldilineales bacterium
ACGGCAAACCGATTTCCTACAAGGTGTGGCCTCGGCACATGCAGGCTGTCGGCGGTTGCTGTCACGATTTGGTACGGAACGGTCGGGACCTGTTGATCGCACACGGCGGGTATTCCCAACCTCGAATGGGGCCATATGCCACGGCAGGGCCTGCCCGTCCCCTACGGAACCAGTTGCTTGGAGCCGACATCGGGGCTCCCACACAGATCTTGGTCGTGATGTCTCATTACGGTAAGATTGACACGTCATCTCCTCGGAGATAGCCTGCGCCGTGTCTTCGCCACCGCCGCTCCGGCCGGTGGCCGCAGCCATCTACAAATTTACAAGAAGCGTTTCAGGTGTGGGCTTTTGTGACCCGTGAACACGATGTGCCTGAGTGTGCTCGCACAGCAGGCATATAAGGCCCCGAGCAAGACACCAACCGCAACGGGAACCGAGAACCATTCCGAACTCCCTGCCAAGTGTGGCTGACATGCGGCCCGTTGGGCCGATTGGTCCATCACTTGGTATCCAAGCATGACAGGCATGGCGACGGGGAACTGACCCCGCGGGTTTGATTCGGTTGAACGGAACCTGCGAACCGACATCCGGGCCCTGACCAGAGAAAACATCTGCACGCCATCAGGACCGCCACTGGCATGCCCTCCGGTTCCCACCATGGGTCGTACTGCGTTCCAGCGCCGCACGCAACAGCATGTACAGCAACAGACAACTGATTGAGATGGCCGGATGGCAGCCAGCCCCGTTTCTGTGGCTGTTGGACCAGTTCCATCGCCGGGACGACCGCCTGACTCCCGATGCCATGCGGGCCATTGCGTCCGGCCTGCGCATGCCTTTGGCGGATGTCTACGGAACCGCCACCTTCTACCACCACCTGACCTTGGGCAACGGCAGCCGAACCACTCCCAGAGTATGTACCGGTCCGGTGTGTCGTCTGCGGGGTAGCGAGCAGTGGCTGGCCGACTGCACCGAGGCCCACTCCATGGCCTGTGCAGGCCGCTGCGACGTTCCGGTTCCAGTGCTTCAGGGAGATACCACCCATCAATTGACAGGCAGCGTCTTGGAACCGGCGGCCAAGGGCCCCTTGCCGGTGCCCAATCCGAACGGATTGCCGGAATGCATCTTTGAACACATCCGCCAGCCGGATCAGGCCACCTACGACGGATATGCCGCCCGAGATGGTTTTCGGGCCTTGACAAAAGCCTTGGACACCGGTCCCGACCCGCTGCTGCAAACTCTGGATGATAGTGGCCTGGCCGGCCGGGGCGGCGCCGGATTCCCTACGGGTCGGAAGTGGCGATCGGTGCGGGAGGCACCGGGTTCGCCCAAGACCATCGTCTGCAACGCCGATGAAGGCGAACCAGGCTGCTTCAAGGACCGGGCCATCCTCGAATACGACCCCTACGCTGTACTCGAGGGCATGATGTTGGCCGCCTTTGCCACAGGTGCCACATTGGGATTCATCTACCTGCGCTACGAGTACCCGGAACTCCAAATCCAACTGGAGGAGGCCTTGACAACCTGCCGCACCGCCGGCCTGCTGGGCCCGGCAAACAAGATCGGTTCGGACTTCGACATCCACATCCGCCGGGGTGCCGGCGCGTATGTCTGTGGTGAGGAAGGCTCCCTGCTGAACAGCCTGGAAGGGCGGCATCCGTTTCCCCGCAACCGTCCCCCGTTCCCGGTGACGCACGGCTATTTGCAGAAACCCACTGTCGTCAACAACGTCGAAACCCTCGCGGCTGTGCCCCACATCCTGCGGCATGGGGCCGAATGGTACCGGGACCTGGGGCGTGGCGACCTTGCCGGCACCAAGGTGATCAGCGTCTCGGGCGATGTGCAGCGGCCCGGAAACTATGAGGTGCCCTTCGGTTTTCCCCTGTCCGAACTCCTGTACGAATGGGCTGGCGGCCCGCCGTCCGGAAGCAATTTCCAGGCGGCGAGCATGGCGGGGCTGTCCGGCGGTTTCCTGTCGGAAAACGACTTCGATGTCACATTGGACGAACCGTCGCTGAGAAGCCGCAATTCGATGCTGGGGGCTGCCGGCATCATTGTGTACGACGACACGCGCGACATGGTGGACGAGACCCGCGTCGCGATCGAGTTCTTTGCCGAAGAGTCCTGCGGCAAGTGCTTCCCTTGCCGCATCGGCTCCCGGCGCCTCCGCGAACGACTGGATGCCGTCGGCCCAGATACCGACCGCGGTGAATGGCTGGACGAAGTCAACGACCTGGGTCTCGTGATGCGGAACTTGAGTGCCTGCGGCTTGGGGGTGGCTGCGTCGTTTGTCAGTGATTCCCTGGTGCGGAACTTCCCGGACCAGTTGGAACAACGATTCGAGGCCCCCGAATGATGTCACCTCCCGCAGCCGGCACGTTCACCTTGGACGGCCGGCAGGTTGAGTTCCACGAGGGCGAGTCGGTGCTGGCGGCCGCCAGACGGCAGGCGATCGACATCCCGTCCCTGTGCTACGACGATCGCCTGGAAGCATTCGGCGGCTGCCGTCTTTGTGCGGTCTCCATCAAGGGCGTCAACGGCTTTCCGGCCTCCTGCACCACCCAGGCCCAGCTCGACATGGAGGTCGAGACCCGTACACCTGAACTCGACGATCTGCGACGAACCCTACTCGCCATGGTAGTGTCCGAAAATGGCAGCGAACGCTTGGCGGTCGACCCGTTGCGGGGGCTGGCCTCACAGGAGCTGCACGAGGCAGTCGTCGAGCTGCAACCGGACCTGGACCGATTCAAGGGCGCCACCTCGGGAAGCTCGCGTCCCGACGACGAGAATCCCTTTATCCTGCGGGACTATGATCTGTGCATCTCCTGCTACCGGTGCGTCAGGGTCTGCGCCGAACAGGAAGGGGACTATGCCATCACCGTGGCCGGCCGCGGCTTCGGCACAAACATCTCAGTGGAGTTCAACGGGCATCTGCGCGATTCCAGCTGTACCTTCTGCGGCCAGTGCGTGCAGACCTGCCCGACCGGTGCCTTGGCGGACCGCAAGGCGATGAGATTTGCCCAAATCGAGGATCCCGTAGAATCGCCCAGAAAAAAGAGAAAACGGTCATGACAACAGCATTCGAAAAGACGCGGACCATCTGCGGGTATTGCGGTGTCGGATGCACCGTGGACGTGTTGACCAGGGACAATCGCATTGTCGGCATCCAGCCGGCCATGGACGGGCCTGCCAACGAAGGTGCCCTGTGCGTCAAGGGACAGTTTGCCTACGACTACGTCCATCATCCGGACCGCCTCCGGCATCCGATGGTCCGGAATGCCGACGGCGTGCTGGAACGCGCCACCTGGAAGCAGGCTCTGCGGAAGGCAGCGGCGGGGTTCCTGCAGTCCGCGGAACGGCACGGCCGCCACGCGGTCTACGGCATTGCCTCCGGCCGCACGCCCACCGAAGCCGACTACATGATGCAGCGCTTTATGCGCGCGGGGTTTGGCACCCACTTCATCGACAACTGTAGCCGGGCCTGACACTCCCCCACAGTCGCCGGTCTGGCGGCAACCTTGGGAAGAGGCGCCATGTCCAACCCCTTGTCGGACATGGAGCTCCCCGATGTGGCGTTCTGCATCGGCACCAACATGACGGAGGCCCATCCGGTCGCGGCCACCCGTCTCAAAAAAGCCCTGGCTCGTGGATCCAAGCTGATCGTCGCGGACCCGCGACGCATCCACCTGGCGACGCTGGCCGACCTCTACCTGCCCCTGCGGGTCGGCACCGACGTGGCTCTCCTCCAGGGCATGGCCCACGTGATCGTGCGCGACGGATTGATGAACGACCACTTCGTGGCAACGCGTACCCAGCACCTCGAAACCTATCTGGAACACATCGCCCAGTTCACGCCGGAATGGGCGGAATCGATTTGTGAGGTGCCGGCCGCGGACATCGAAAAGGCGGCGCGCTGGTATGCGGAGGCCGACCAGGGCGCTATCTACTACACGCTCGGCATCACCGAGCACATTTGCGGCGTGGACAACGTCCAGTGCCTCTGCAACCTGGCATTGCTGACGGGTCAAATCGGCCGTCCCGGCACGGGCCTGAACCCCATGCGCGGCCAGAACAACATCCAGGGCGCGGGGGACAGCGGCGCCATCCCCGATCAGTATCCGGGATTTCAGGCGGTCGTCGAACCCGACCACCAGCGGAAGTTCAGCAAGGCCTATGGCCGCGAGATGGATGCCACCAAGGGCATCACCAAGGTCACCGCCATGGAAGAGGCGGGCCGGGACATCTTCGCCATGTTGATCGACGGGGAGAACTCGGTGGTGTCGGACCCGAACCAGCAACATACGCGCGAAGCCATCGAGTCCCTCGAACACCTAGTCGTCATCGACATCTTTCTCTCGGAGACCGCGGAGATGGCGGACGTGGTGTTCCCCGCCACGGCATGGGCCGAAACCGACGGCACCTTCACCAATACGGAACGGCGCATCCAACGGGTACGCCGAGCCGTCACGCCCGCCGGCGAGGCCCGGCCGGACTGGTGGATCATCAGCCGCATCGCGCAGCACATGGGCCTGCGGAACTTCGACTTCAACCACCCGCGGGAAGTCTTCAACGAGATGTGCAGCCTTTCGACGACGTACGCCGGCGTCGACTGGGACCTTGCGGCCACCGGCCGCTACCACTGGCCCGTTCCCTACCGCGGCCATCCGGGCACGCCCCGGTTGCATGAGGAGTCCTTCCCCATCGGCCGCGGGAAGTTCAGCCTGATCGAGTATCGGGATCCGGCGGAAACCGTCGATGAAACCTACCCAATCTGGCTGACCACGGGACGCCGGCTGGCCACGTACCACACAAATACCCAGACCGGTCGCGCCGGCGGCATGGACTACCTGGCCGCGGAGGAAGCACTGGAAGTCAATCCGAGGGACCTGGAGGCCTGGGATCTGCAGGATGGCGAAACCGTCTGGCTGTCCAGCCGTCGGGGTCGCATTGCCATCAAGGTGGCGGGTTCCAAGCGGTCGCCCATGGGCACGGTCTTTTCCAGCTTCAGTTTCAGCGACACGCCCATCAACACCCTGACCGGCTCCGGCTACGACCCCGTCACGCACACGGCCGAACTGAAGGTGTGCACGGTGAGGATCGACAAGATAGCTGTGGCCGACACGGTCGGGGGCTAGGTCCCGTGCCTTCCACAAGCAGGGTTGGCTCTCGTGTCAAGGCGCGGGTGCAGGCCCACAAGGGCACGGCTGTCCGGTGGAAGCAGGATACGCTGGTGGCCGAGGAGCCGATGGAAATTCGGCTGCTGGCACGGGAGGAACAGCAAACCGTTGCCGTTACCATGCGCACGCCGGGCAACGACTTCGAACTGGCCCTGGGCTTTCTGCACGGGGAAGGAGTCCTGTCCGGTCTTGACGAAGTAAGCCACGTTTCCTACTGCCTGGACGCGGACGTGGAAGAGGATCAGCGGTACAACATCGTCAGCGTCAACCTTGCAGGCCGGCACCTGCCGGAACTGGACCGGCTGGAACGCAGTTTCTTCACCACCAGTGCCTGCGGCGTGTGCGGCAAGGCATCATTGGACGCCTTGGAAATCCAGGGCTGCGAGGCGTTCCCGAAGCTACAACCCAACCTGGACCCGGCCGTTGTCAAGCGATTGCCTGGGATCCTTGCGGAAGCCCAGGGCTTGTTTCAGAAAACCGGGGGCCTGCATGCGGCCGGGCTGTTCGACACGGAGGGCACGCTCCTGGCCGTGCGGGAAGATGTCGGCAGGCACAACGCCGTTGACAAGATTGCCGGCTGGATGCTGAAGGCTCGCCTGCCAGCTCTTGAAAACCGGGTGTTGCTAGTCAGCGGCCGGGCCAGTTTCGAAATCATGCAGAAGGCTCTGGCGGCCGGAATCCCCACGGTGTGCGCCATCTCGGCTCCCAGCCACTTGGCGGTGGACGTAGCCAGACGCTTCGGAATGACGTTGATTGGTTTCCTGCGGGACGATCGGTTCAATATCTATGCAGGACACGGGAGGTTTTGAGCCACCCCGAGAGCCATGGTGCAAGAGTTGCTTGGCCAGATGCCATCTACTGGTTTGGTTCAAGGACGCGGTAGCGAACTGATTAGCACTGCAACGAGATGTCATGTGGCAGGTTGCGGGAGATAAGGCAGCCCCCGGAGTTTCGCCATGACCAACTCTGCCTGTTTTCTTGCCTTGTTACTTGAGGTTCAGACCGAAACCTATCGGCCTAGGCAGCGGCATCCCTCACTGACAAGACGAGACTCGCCCTGAGGTCGCCCCAGAACGAAGATTCCGGCAGGAGCATGGTATGACTCCTACATCCCGTCAGGACTCGGTGGATGCTGCCATCGCAATCCGGGGAAACGGCTGAAGTCGGAGTCCGTGGACACCATGATGCAGCCATGCTCGATCGCAATGGCTGCGTGCGGCACTGTTTCAATCTCGTTGATATTCCCCGGGCACAATGAAAGCCGCGGATCGATCAGGGCAGGCGCGCCCGGCCAGGGTGGAACTGCGTGGGGTGTGGCGGTCCGAGGACGGTGTCGGGCTGGGGCTACTCCGGCTCCGCATCCTCTTCCGGGATGTGCGGCAGCAGGGCCCAAATCCGCTCGGCGGACACCCGGGCCGGACCGCCGCCGTCCCGGATCGCGGCCATGAGCCGTGCGGCATCCGGGATGTCGTCCAGGTCGAAGCGGACGCCGCGCCGGGCCGCTTCGACGATGCGGTCGGCATGGGTCTCCACCTCTGCCGCGAGCCGGGGGTCCAGACCGCTGTCGGCCAAGGCGCGCCGGAAGCTGACCAGCACTCCCACAATCTCCCCTGCGGCCAGACCCTCAACCCGTCCTGCGGCCAGACCCTCGGCCCGTCCTGCGATGTGCCGTTCGTCCATCAGACGATTGAAGCGTTCCTGAATGGTCTCCATTTCCCTCTCCACCTCCTTGAGCGGACGGCGGTCGTCCAGGCGGCCGACATCCACCAAACGCCGCCCCCGGGCATCCCTGAGATTGATCCACTGCCGCATTTTATCCGACAGGAACCGCGTCATGAGCGCGTACGCCTCCGCGTCCTCCAACGCCCGGACGGCCTCCGCCACCGGCACGGTCTCGCCCGGGTCCCCGGCGCGCTCGATGTCGAAGGCCAGGCGCAACAGCGGCTGGTCCGGGTCCTCGCGGCGGTCCATGTGGTGGATGTCGTAGTACCGCAGCGGGAATTCGAACCGCATGAGAACCTGGGCTACGGGACTGAACAGGTCCGGCAATGAGGGCATCCGCCACCGGTCCGGCCCGGTAGAGGACGGCCACGACCACCGGCGGCAGGCCCCCGACCGGGTCGTGCCGCTCCCGGTCCTCGTACAGCTCGAGGAGCCGGTCGACGACATAGCGCAGCAGACGGACCGCCAGATGCCGCTGGCGCGCGGACTGGGCCTCGACGATCATCATGACGGTGCGCTGGCGCTCGGTGTCGAAGGTCCAGGCGGCGTCGGCAATGCGTTCGCGCTCGGACTCCCGGACCGAGCTGGTGGGACCGGCCCGCAGGGAGGGCCGCGCGACGGTGCCGAGGTTGAACTCGTCGGCCAACAGACGGGCCACGTCGTAGGCGAAGACGGGGCTGGTAAGGATGCGCTTGTAGCGCCTGTCGTGCACTGTCATGGCTGGAGCGACCACCGGACTGCCGCGGTTCCGAAGACACGATTCTATGTGCAGTAGTCTTCAACAGGCAAAAAACTGACCAAAGTTGCCATGGAACACCGACGCGGGCGCGGGTGTCGCTGCGTGGACACGCTTGGCGGCGGGATAGTGTGGCTGCCCACCTTAGGCATTCCGGGAAATCGTGCGCGGCGACGAGGGCTCCCTTGTCCTTTCCGGGTCCGACCCAAATCAACAATACTGAAACAGTGCTGCTGCGTGCTGGGCATCGGCAACCAGCTTTCTGATGGCTCCTGACTCGCGGCACAGACTTTCGAATATGTCCAGATGATCGGGATCGGGACCGGGACCCACGATGCGCGCGGTGAAGCACTCGACGAGCAAGGATACGAACGCGAAGGACTGGTCGAGCGTGGATGGCGAGTCGAAAATGCGATGGTTGGCCACGATGCGAACAAAGCCGGACAGTACGAGGATGGAGAAGGCGAATGGTTCCGGTCCTGTCGTCAAACGAGTGATCCAGGCGTATATTCGTCGTGATCGGGGCTGGATACCTCAACGTGTGCGTATATCAGGACGTTTACGTCGGGAAGCAGCAGCTCAAATCACCGGCTCCCATACTTGAAACGGATCTCGTCGTCTTGAGCGTCGAGTGCCCTGGGCCGGTCGAGGTCGCCTCCGGGACGGGCATGGACCCCGCGAACGGTAATCAAATGGAAAGGCGGCAGCTCCGATGGCTCGCGACGCTTCAAAGCATCGTCCAACGTTCTGGAAATGAAGACGCTTACGCTAAGGCCGCGGGCTTTGGCTGCCCGGCATACTTGCTTGGCAAGCCGGTCGTCAAGGGCAATCGTGGTTCTCATGATGTATTTGCATAATCTGCCTTATCAATGCATCGATGGTATCAACACGTGATCAGGTCAGGGGCCAAAGCGACTCTCGCCCACCGGGTGGTTACGTTCCTTTCGCCGTTCCGGAGACATCCTGGAAAGCCATGCGGGCGTCACCGGCGTGACGTTCAGTTCGGACGGGCGGACGACCTTGGCCACCGGGGGTCTGGACGGCACCGTCCACCTAGGGGTTGCCGCTACGGATTAGTTGGCAACAGAAGATGCCAGATGGCCGTAGTAGTCCGGGTCTGTACGCACCTGCATCAGCAATCCATCAAATGGCGGAAACCAGGAGGGATAGTGATTTTTTGCGAGGTGAAAGTCAATGCAACCTGGACCTCGTGAGCGGTTGACCAACTCCAATCTCTTCGACAGCATGTCTGGTGTGCGGACCTTGCAGCACCGTGGCGGACGGGATGAGGACACAAGCCGTCAGGCAACGCACCGGGAACTCGCCACCGGTTGCCCCCTTGCACGGTTGCCCGCCAAGGTTCACCTGCTCACCTGCAACAAACCAGCCGGGTGGTGTACACCCGGCTGGCAGTCCACTGCATCTATATGGGCCGAAGCCCTTCAAACCTTACCCGGCAGCGCGGGCACAGGCGGCTTGCAACGCCCGTTCCACATACACCGGGATTACCCCCAGACGATATTCCGCACTGGCGTGGATGTCTTCCAGAATGTCATCGCCGACATCGGAAGCGACTTGTGCTGACGCTCCGTTGATGGCATCCGTCGACCTGCCCTCGAGGGCAGCTTCCACGGAACCGCAACGTGTGGCCATGGGGGTCAACCCGCCCACTGCCACGCGAGCCCGGGACACGACACCATTGTTCACAGTCACCGAGGCACAAGCTCCCACCACCGCGTACCGTGAGGCCGGGTTAAACAACTTGGCATAGGCCGAGCCGGTACCAGCTCCTTCGCGGGGCACCGCGATGACGGTGATCAGCTCGTTCTCCTCGAGACTGGTCTCGAAAAGGCCGGTGAAGAAGCTCGCGGCTTCGATGTTGCGGGCACTGCTCGGGTTTTCGACGCGAATGGTCGCTCCCAGAGCTGTCAGCACGGTCGGCAAATCCGAAGCCGGATCCGCATGGGCGATGTTGCCGCCAATGGTACCCCGATTGCGCACCTGAGGATCGCCAATGCCACCAGCAGCCTCCACCAGGGCGGCGGCCAGGTTGGACGAAGCAATCGTGGAGTGCGTGGTCAACGGACCGATGCAATCGTTCTCATCCCCGGACCCGTAGGAAATGCCCCTCAGATCATCGATGCGACCGATGTCAATCAGGGTTCCGGGAGCGTCCAGCCGGAGCTTCATGGCGGGCACCAGCGAGTGGCCTCCCGCCAGGAACTTGGCATCATCTTCGCTCGCGATCAGGGACAGGGCCTCGGCCACCGAACCTGCTCGCACGTAATTGAAATTGGGAGGATACATAGCATTCTCTCCTTACAGCGGCCAGCCTTAGCTGTGTGCCTGGATGGTTTGCCAGATTCGCTCGGCGGTGAAGGGCATCTCGACATGATCCACGCCCAGCGGGGCGAGGGCGTCAACCACCGCGTTGGCCACTGTGACCGTGGCGGCGATGGTTCCCATTTCACCCGCACCCTTGACGCCCAGGGGGTTGGTCGGCGAAGGGGTCTCGATGCGGTCCGTCTCGATTTGCGGGAACCGATCGGCCCGCGGCATGGCGTAGTCCATCATGGAGCCGGTCAGCAGCTGGCCGTCCTCGCCGTAGATGCCGTGCTCCCACAGGGCCTGACCAACGCCTTGGGCCACACCGCCCACCAGCTGGCCATCCACAATCATCGGATTGATGACTTTGCCCACGTCGTCCACACCGAAGTACTTCTCCAGCGTCACTTCGCCGGTCTCGCGATCAATGGAGACCACGGCTATGTGGGCACTGTTGGGGAATGTGAAGTTGGACGGATCAAAGAACGCCGTCTCCTCCAGCCCGGGTTCGATGTCGGGCGGCAAATCGTGAGCCGTATAGGCTGCCAACGCCACCTCAAAGAAGGACATCCCTTCGTCGGTCGCGCCCTGAACCCGGATGTTTCCAGTTTCGTCGTCGAAATACACATCCTCCGGCCGGGACTCCATCTGGTGGGCTGCGATCTTGGTCATCTTCTCACGGACGCGCGTGGCACTGCGAACCAGCGCACTGCCGCCCACCGCAGCGCTGCGGCTGCCATAGGTGCCCATCCCAAACGGAACGCGGCCGGTATCGCCGTGCACCACCTCGATGTCCTCAAGGGGGATGTTCAGTTCGTCCGCCAAGATCTGGGCAAAGGTGGTCTCGTGTCCCTGGCCGTGTGCGTGGGAACCGGTCAGGGCCGTAACCTTGCCGGTGGGATGGACACGCACGGTGCCACTTTCCCAAAAGCCCACGGCACTGCCCAGGCTGCCGGCCACCGCGGACGGGGCCGGACCGCTGGCCTCGATGCAGCCCGAGACACCCACGCCCCAGAGCTTGCCTTCGGCTCGCTTGGACTTCTGCTCCTCGCGCAGATCGCCGTAACCAGAGATTTCCTCCAGCTTGTCGAACAATCCCTGATAGTTGCCGCTGTCGTACTGGAACGCAACCGGCGTCTGATACGGGAACTCGTCGGCCGGAATTAGGTTGTGACGCCGGAAGGCAATCGGGTCCATGCCCATCTTCTGGGCTCCCTTTTCCACAATGCGCTCCAGCAAATAGGAGGCTTCGGGCCGCCCGGCACCCCGGTAGGCATCCACCGGCACCGTGTTGGTCAGCGTGCCCTTCATTTCTCCCCAAATGCCCGGAATCTTGTACAGACCGGAAAACAGGGTGATGGAAAGGGCAGTGGGAATCAGGGGTGCGAACGTCGACAGGTAGGCACCCTGGTCCGCCCAGGTCTGCACATGGAGGCCGGTAATGGTGCCCGTCGCGTCCATTGCCATCCGGACGTTGGTCACATGGTCCCGACCCTGCGAATCGGTCATGAAGGATTCGGAACGGGTGGCCACCCACTTCGCGGGCCGATTGATGGCGCGTGCCACCCAGGGCACGATGATTTCCTCGGGATAGTGGAAGATCTTGCTCCCAAAACCACCGCCCACGTCCGGCGAAATCACTCGCAGCTTGTTCTCCGGTATGCCCAGCGTGAAGCCGGACAGCAGCAGGCGAATGGGATGGGGATTCTGGCTGGTGGTCCAGACCGTCATTTCCTCCATGGTGTCGTCCCATTCGGCCATGCAGGCCCGAGGCTCCATGGCATTGGGAATCAGCCGCTGATTGATCAGGTCCAGTTCCACGACATGTGCGGCCTCGACAAACGCCCGGCGCATGCCGTCCTCATCCCCCAGGGCCCAGGAATAGGCCGTGTTGTTGGGAATCTCGGAGTGAATCTGCTGGGCCCGGTATTCGGTCGTGGCACGCGCACCCATGGACACAGGCAGCGGCTCGTAGTCGACCTCGATCAGCTCCAGGGCATCCTCGGCCACATAGGGGTTGTCCGCCACCACCACGGCCACGGCATCCCCCACGTGACGGGCGCGGTCCGGCACAACAGGCCAGCGCTCGGGAATCTTGCAATCGGGAACGACCCAGCCGCATGGCAACTGGCCAACGCCTCCGTCAATCAGGTCCTGGCCCGTGAACACGGCGACCACGCCGTCCAGTTCCAGGGCGGCCGACGCATCGATGCCCTTGATATCGGCGTGGGCGTGCGGGCTGCGCGCAATCGCCACATAGGCCATGCCCGGACGCTGAAGGTTGGAAACGTACTTCCCCTGTCCCTGCAGGAAACGGGGATCCTCGACTCTCTTGAAACTCTTGCCAACGAATTTGGCCATGAATTCACCTCCTCCGCGTTAGGCAGCGGCCTGGGCCGCTACTTTCATCGCCTTGACGATGTTCTGATACCCGGTGCAACGGCAGATGTTGCCTTCCAGGCCATGCCGGATCTCCTCGTCGGAGATGTCCGGATTGCCCTCGACCAGCTTGACGCCGGCCATGATCATCCCCGGGGTGCAATAACCGCACTGCAGGCCGTGCTCGTCCCAGAAGGCCTGCTGCATGGCAGTCAGCTGGCCGTCCTCGGCCATGCCTTCGATCGTTACCACATCGGATCCGTCGGCCTGGACGGCCAGCACGGTGCAGGACTTCACGGCCAGGCCGTCCATGTGGACGGTGCAGGCTCCGCACTGCGACGTGTCGCACCCGATGTTGGTGCCGGTCAGACCGAGTTCCTCCCGGATCAAATCCACCAGCAGCAGCCGCGGCTCGACATTGTCGAGACTACGGGCCTCGCCGTTGATGTTCAAGGAAATGCTCACACCCATAACCAAACCCCCTTCGTTGGTTGGCAACAAACTCAACTACCTGTGTCAGTACGTCAATTCACCTCCCCGCCGCTACTCGGCGCTTCGGCCGGCAATACATGCATGTGGCGTGCAAACAGACGGCACGCTGCCCATGCGCGGGCTCTTCCCCTCATTCGGTTCCGACCCGCGCCCGCAGGGCTGCATCCAGTTCATCCCGGAATCCATCCAGGCTGCGGTTGATGACGGTCTTGGTGGCGGTGGAGACCAAACGCTGTCCGACGCGGGCAATGCGCCCGCCGACGTTGACGGTGCAGGCATACCGCAGCACCGTGCCGGTGCCGTCCGGTTCCAGTTCGATTCGGCCCGATCCTCCCATGAAACCGGTGGGGCCCTTGGCGCTTACGTCCAGGACAAACCGATCCATGGGTTCAACACCATGGCGCACCACATCCGCCTTGAACTTGCCCCGGATGGGGCCAATCTTGATTCTCAGGTCCGACGCGAAGGTATCGGGATCGTCCTTGGGGGTCAGGGAGTCGCACCCGGGAATCACCTTGGCCACGAACTCGGGGTCCATGAGGGCGTTCCACACGTCCTCCTGCGGATAGTCCAGATGTACGTCGCCTGTAATTTCCATGTGGGTCTTGTTGATGGTGTGTCAGCCGGAACCGGAATCCCGTGGGGACCCAACGCGTCCTGTGCCGGAGGCCAGGTTCGCGAGGGGGTTGGGGTTCGGTTGGATCCGGACTGTCTCTATTGTAATCGCAGGTGCGGTTGTGCCTCAGGGCAATCGCATTCCAATTTGACAGGACCTTGAGCAGATGCAGGGGGGACACGCGCCGGGCCTGGTCGTGCGAACCCCGGGTCGCCTTGCCGTCCGCGGCCACAATCTCGTCCTGCAGCGTCGCGGCCAGAGACTGCACCCACGCAGCAAAGCAGGCTTCCAGCCGGGCCGGAAACAGCAGACCGAAGACACGCCCGAAGGTGTCGTGCGAGGGGATGCCGTGCGGCAGGTCCAGGAAGGTTTCCAGCCAGACCTGCTTCTGGAGACCGAACAACTCGACCTCGGTCCCGTTGTCGGCAGCGTAGATGACGGCCAAGGTGGCGATCAGGAGAATGGCCTCCAAGGCATGGCGCCGGGCCTGAGGGCAACGGGGATCGTCGACCTCGACCAGCAGGGACACCAGGGTCTGCCATGAGCAGGACTCCAGGGCGGAACGAAGCTCCCCATCCTACCCAGAACCGGTGCAACCCAAATCGGAATACGGCTGATCTGACCAGGCCTCCAATCACCCACTTCTAGGGTCGATTCGGGGTTAGACAAAAATGTTGTAGCCTGATACACTCGCTGACTTAAGAGATCGACCGCATAGTTGGCAGTCGAAGAGGCAATGGGGAGGTCGCCATGAAAGCCGTCGTGTACCAGGGTCCGTTCAGCGTTGCCGTAGAGGAAGTTCCCGATCCCGAGATAAAACATCCGAATGACGTAATCGTCAAGATTACGTCGAGTTGCATCTGCGGCTCCGACCTGCACATGTATGAAGGTCGAACTGCGGCCGAACCGGGCATCGTCTTCGGACACGAGAACATGGGCGTAGTCGAAGATGTCGGGTCCGCTGTGAAAACATTGTCCGTAGGTGACAGGGTTGTGATGCCGTTCAACGTCGGCTGCGGCTTCTGCAAGAACTGCCAGCGGGGGTTTACGGGCTTCTGCCTCACGGTCAACCCTGGATTTGCCGGCGGCGCGTATGGATACGTGGCAATGGGACCATGGCGCGGTGGGCAAGCCGAGTATATCCAGGTGCCTTACGCGGACTTCAACTGTCTGCCTCTTCCGACCGGGGATGCGCTCGAGTGGGATTTCTCTCTTCTGGCGGACATATTCCCCACGGGCTATCACGGCACTGAACTTGCCGACGTGAGTCCCGGCGAGAGCGTCGCCGTGTGGGGCGCGGGACCGGTCGGCCTGATGGCCGTCTATAGCTGCATCATCAGAGGCGCGGCGGAGGTCTATTCCATCGATCACGTGCAGGAGCGGCTGGACAAGGCCAGCGAGATTGGCGGTATTCCCATCAACTTCGATGACGGCGATCCGGTGGAGCAGATCAGGGACATGCGCGGGGGCGACGGTGTGGACAAGACGGTTGACGCCGTGGGCTATCAGGCCGCTGCGCAAGGATCGTCAGCCGCCGGAGGCGAGCAGAAAGAGATTCCCAACGTGGTCCTGAATCAGATGATCGACCTGATCAATCCCACGGGGATCATGGGCATTCCAGGCCTGTATGTGCCATCGGACCCCGGTGGAGTGGACGAGGGTGCCAAGCAGGGCTCTCTGTCCATCAACTTCGGAAAGCTCTTTGAGAAGGGTCTGAAGCTGGGGACGGGTCAATGCAACGTGAAGCAGTACAACGCCTACTTGCGCGACCTCATCATATCCGGCAAGGCCACTCCCAGCTTCGTAGTGTCCCACGAGGTGCCGCTGGACGATGCCGCCGATGCCTATCACAAGTTTGACCAGCGCATCGACGGGTACACCAAGGTCATCCTGAAACCATAACCGGAACGCGCTGGTTCGTTCCCGGTCAGCACGTACGCAAAGAAGCAGGGGATGCCGTGGGTGCGGCATCCCCCGGCCGCGTGTGATCACTCGTGCTGCGAAGCTTCTCCCTGCATGTTCGGGAACGGTAGGCGCGCTTCAAGCACAGGCAGGCGCTTAAGATAGTTGCCCTTGGAATTCAACTAAGGGAATGGCAAGTACTGGAGGTTGTGACATGCGGGTAGGAAGCGAAGAGCATTCATATAACTGGCTCGACAACTGGGCCAAGCTTCCCGAGAGTGACAGTTCACGCAAGGGATGGGCGCATCCGGGCATCGTGGTCACGCAATCGGGAAACGTGTTGACCAGCCACCCCGGCGAACCGGAAGTGATGACCTTCGACGGGGACGGCAACCTGATTTCCTCGTGGCGCGGCGACTTTGCCGAGGCGCATGGGATCACCCTCGTCAACGAGGGCGGAGTCGAGTACCTGTGGATTGTGGACCACGGCTCCAAGAATCACTACCTTCACGGCTATCAAAACCCTCCGGGCGTGGGCGAAGCACCCGGTCAGGTGTTCAAGACGACATTGGACGGTGAAGTGGTCATGAGGCTGGAGACGCCTCCCCTTCCCGTGTACAACAATACACGCTACTCCCCCACAGACATCGCGGTGAACGAGCAGCGATTCGGTGGCAACGGCGACATCTGGGTGGCCGATGGGTACGGCGCGTACCATGTCCACAGGTTCACGAAGGGCGGCGAGCATGTCGGCAGCATCAATGGCGAGGAGGGAGCCGGGGCCTACGATTGCCCGCACGGCGTCTTCGTAGATTTTCGCAAGTCCGAGCCGGAGCTCTATGTGGCGGACAGGGCCAACAACCGCGTACAGGTCTACGACACCGAGGGTGGATTCAGACGGATGTTTGGCAACGATTTTCTGACATTGCCCAGCTGTTTCGCGGCTCATGGCGAACTGATGATCATTGCCGAGCTTCGCGCGCGCCTCACGGTCGTCGATCAAAATGATGAACTGCTCACGCACATCGGTGACAACCAGCAGGTGTGTGACGTTGAGGGCTGGCCCAACAATGTGAACGAATCAGGGCAGTCAGTACGCACGAGCCTCCTGGAAACGGGTAAGTTCAACAGTCCTCACGGTTTGACTGCGGACGCCAATGGCAACCTGTATGTGGCCGAATGGCTCATTGGGGGCAGGGTAACCAAGCTGAACAGGTCCTAAGTACCCTTGGGACGCTCTGCGTCGCCGCCCGACAATCGAGAGGAAGCCACCACACGTCCTGCCGGTATTCCAGCACGGTAACAAGGGGCGCCGGGCGTCCTGCAATGCAAGGCGTCCGTACCCCGTTGAAGCCCAAATCCACCAAAGGGACGTGGAGAATCCGGTCAGGCCAGGGATGCAAGGCCAGCACGCCCTTGATGCTGATAGGGGCAGACGATGTGGGGTTTGGGGACGCCATGCAAAAAGGTAGAGACCCGCGCCGACAAGGCGGAAGCCACGCTCAAGGCGAAGCAGGAAACCCGTGCCGCCTCTGAAACGAGATTTCAAGAGTTGGAGGCACACCTGTTCCTTTACCTGGTACATTCCGGTACCGGTTCGGGTGATTCGCTCTCGGTTGATGGGGACAGG
>JAAXGZ010000033.1 GCA_012271135.1 Caldilineales bacterium
TCAACGAGATTGAAACAGTGCCCTTGTCAGGTGGCCCCTAGGGGGTGCCCAGTGCCCGGTGGCCGTGGTCCTGGGCCCCAAGGGCGCACGACTGGACCTGTGCCTGAGCGGCTTCGGCTTCGACGGGACCGGGGCTGGGACTGAAGTCCACGATGAGGGGCTCTCTTGAGTTGTGGAAGCCAACCCATGATCAAGGATCCCTCGTCCCTGGTCAGGCCCGGAACCCATAGCAACGAGATGGAAACAGGGCACAATCCGGCGCTGACCGTGTGCAGGGCCGACCAGCCGTGGTTCCGGTCGTGCAAGCGTCGGGTGGTCTTGCTGTCCAGGTCCACCACCTGACCGGTGAGCAGGCCGTGGAGGGTCTGCACCCACCGGGCAAATCCCTCATCCAACTGTTCCGGGTCAAGGAGGGCCGAGACCCGGCCAAAGGTGTCATGGGAGGGGATGCCGTGTGGCAGGCACAGCCACCTCTCGAACTCCTCCACCCAGGTGTCGGCACCTCCGATGACGGCGGTCATGACCAGGAACAGCATGGACGTGAGCGTGTATCTGCGGGCATGGGCGCTGAGGGGAACTGACACGTCCTCTAGACAGGTCCGCAGAGACGCGGCCAGACAAGGGTCCATGAAGGAGGCTCCATGGTGTCAACTAAAAGCCCCGGTCCTGGACAAGCCGTCCCTGCTGGTCGTTCCGGCTTGGACCCGGCGGTTATAATCGGCCTTCTGTTCCCGGTTCCGAGCCAAGGCAAGGCCGCCACTTTGGCCAAGGAGAATTCATCGATGGAAACGCGCCTGTCGCAGGCTCAGTTGGACGTGTTTGATGCACAGGGCTTTCTGGTCCTGCCCGCGGTGTTCGACGACGACGAAGTCGGCCGGATGCGTGCCGAAGCCGACTACATTCTCGAACTGATCATCAACTCCTCCATCCACAACGAACGGCGCAGCCGGCGGCTGGACATCCGGCAGCGCGATGGCAACTGGACGGTGCGCAAGATCCAGCCGATCAACGATTTGTCGGCGTACCTGTCTGCCGTGTCCGAAGATCCGCGCCTGCTCGATCCCATGCGGCAGCTCATGGACGACGAGCCCATCCTGATGGAGGAGAAGCTCAACTACAAGCAGCCGCTGCCGGCGCCGCCGCCGAACATGACGGCCCGCGATGCGGACGATCGCTTCCCGGTGCACAGCGACTGGGCCTACTATCGAGCCCAGAATTATCCGCAGGACATTCTGTCCTCGGCCATCACCATGGACGCGTGCACGGCCGACAGCGGCCCGATTCGGGTGTGGCCCGGCACCCACAAGGAGCACCTGGAGCACTATCAGATGGACAACGGCCTGCAGGTCCGGCCCGAGCTGGTGGACTTCAACGGCGGCCAGGATGTCCTGGCCCCGGCCGGTTCCGTGCTTCTGTTCCACGCACTGCTCATTCACAACTCGGTGGCGAACGCCTCCGGTCGGGCACGGCGCCTCATGATCTACAGCCATTTCCCGGAACGGGCCGGCATTGCCCACGACATCCGCAACGGTCCCACGCGCCTGCGGGAATCCCCCTGGGAGCACCAGTACCTCAGGATGCGGGTGGCCGGACAGGCCGCGGCCCCCTTCGCGGCCCCGTAGGGTGGGCGTCCCCGGTTCCTGTCCTGTGCGAATCCCCACGATCCGGATTTGACAGTCCCGTGGGGGTCTGGTATCGTTCCCGTCCTGCCCTCTGCGAACGCGGCCCGGGGCCGCGGGGAGGCCCGGCAGATTAACAACTGAAGAGTGGTAAGACGGATGCGAATGGAAAAACCATTCCTGTCAATCACTTGAATTGGACAGGACAACTCTTCTACGGAGAGTTTGATCCTGGCTCAGGATGAACGCTGGCGGCGTGCTTTATGCATGCAAGTCGAACGAGAAGGGAAGGACTTCGGTCCGACCTGGAGAGTGGCGAACGGGTGAGTAACACGTGAGTGACCTGCCCCGAGGTGGGGGACAACCGTGGGAAACCACGGCTAATACCCCGTAGTCCTGTGCGCACTGGTCGCGTACAGGTATAGCTCAGGCGCCTTGGGAGGGGCTCGCGGTCGATTAGCTAGTTGGTGGGGTAACGGCCTACCAAGGCGACGATCGATAGCTGGTCTGAGAGGACGATCAGCCACACTGGGACTGAGATACGGCCCAGACTCCTACGGGGGGCAGCAGCAGGGAATATTGGACAATGGGCGCAAGCCTGATCCAGCAACGCCGCGTGGAGGAAGAAGGCTTCGGTTGTAAACTCCTTTTGTGAGGGATGAGACAAGGACAGTACCTCACGAATAAGTCACGGCTAACTAGGTGCCAGCAGCCGCGGTAACACCTAGGTGACAAGCGTTATCCGGATTTACTGGGCGTAAAGGGCTCGCAGACGGCAGTTCAAGTCCGGCGTGAAATCTCCTGGCTTAACCAGGAGGGGTCGTCGGATACTGTTCTGCTAGAGGCAGTGAGAGGGGTGCGGAATTCTCGGTGGAGTGGTGGAATACGTAGATATCGGGAGGAACACCAGTGGCGAAAGCGGCGCCCTGGCACTGACCTGACGTTCATGAGCGAAAGCGTGGGGAGCGAACGGGAT
>JAAXGZ010000007.1 GCA_012271135.1 Caldilineales bacterium
TTGCGGCTCAGCTCCCGCTGCTTGCGCGCGACCTGCGCGTCCAGTTTGTCCGTGCCGGGCATCGCGTACACCGTGCCCTCGCTGTCCGTGGCCTGCCCCACGTTGCGGTCCAGGCCCAGCGCGCCGTCCGCGGCGGGCTGCTTCACCTGCGCCGCGGGTACCTCGTAGCAGACATAGGCATACCACTTGGGGTGCTGTTCCGTGCCTTCCATGCGCACGCGCACGGTCAGCGGTTTGCAGCCCGCGTACGGGTCGCTGCCCGCCAGCCGCAGCCAACCGACCTTGGGCACGTGCAGCCGGTCCCCGTCCATCCGGACGGCCTCGGGAATGGTGAACGCCGGCACCGTGAAGTGCCGGGCCTTGAACCGGGGTTTGCCTTCGTTCGCCGGGTCCGCCTTGTACCGCGCGTACGCGTCGGCCAGGTACTTCAGGCTGTAGCGGACCACCTTGTACGGGTAGTCCTTCAGCCAGGCATGGTCCGGGTCGTTGCGCAGTTCCGTGAACCGCTGGCCCAGAGTGAAGAAACTCGTGGACGGACCGGGTCCCATCTTCTTGCGGACGGCTTTGGCCCAGGCCGTCTTGCCCTCCCGGACCTCCGGCCAGTTGAGAGCGGGCACGTGCATCTCCTTCCAGCGCGCGTACCGCCACTCGCAGTCGGCCAGCATGTGGTTCCAGACGTAGCGACAGGCCCCGGCGATGGCCGTCAGCAGGATGCCGGTGGCGGCGTCGCCGGGAAACAGGCGCAGGCGCACCGTGCGGTGGACGGTCTCCGGGGCCTGCGTTGTAGAATCGGGGGTGTTGGGCATGGAAGTTCCTGTTCCGTGTCCGGCGGAGAGTCCGGCAGCCACCGGACTCTCGCATTTATGAACGTCATTATGCTACAGGCACACCGACCTTGCAAAAAGCAATCGGCCCGGGAGCACTGTTTGTCAAGATTGCTTGGTAAGTCCCTTCCTTATCCCACTGAACAGCGCCAACTCCAGCCACTGCCAGTGACAGTTGACATCGTCAAATCCTATCTCTCGCAGCCAGTGAAGCTGAGTTTCCAAGCCGACCAGCTTGTTGGATGGATCCTCGTCCGCCTCAGTAATGCCGAACGCCTCCAGAAACTGCCCATGGAGCTCGTTTGAAGTTGGTGCAACATGCTCCAGGTTGCAGAAAACACCACCGGGCGTCAAGGCAGCGTAAATCTCGGAATAGAGGGACTGCTTGCGTTGGTCGGTGCAGTGATGTATCGCAAAGCTCGAAACAATCGCGTCGAACCGGCCCATGTCGGGCAGCGGCTTTTCCAAGTCGTGCTCGAGGACCTGAACCTTCGTGTCCCCGTGAAATCGCTCACGGGCCTTGGCCAGCATGGTTGGCGAAAAATCAATGGCAACTCCGGCCGCATCGCCTCGATCAATCCGGAGCAAACCCAGGAGGCGACCGTCGCCGGTACCCAGGTCGAGTATCCGGTCAACGTCTTTGGGAACAACTTCCAGCAGGATGGCTTCGGCTTCCCCGCAATGGGGAACCTGATCGGCGCGGGTCAAGTACGTCAGGGCATGCTCAACCGTAGTCCATTCGCTGCGAAGGGGTGTTGCATCCATTTTCGGTCGTTTTGCTCCCAGCCAGACATCCGTTTGCCCTGCACCATACCCGGATTGCCCACCCAAGGCGACTTTCCGGTTGAGTCCGGCCTTCGCTTCACGTTCGTGCCGGGCTTCGCTTCACGTTCGTGCCGGGCTTCCCTTTCAGCGAACTGTTACGACCCCCCAACCGATGGCAAAGAGGGGAGACCAGTCTCAGCTACCGCTATCTCTTGGCCTTACATGACCTGGCCAAAGATCGGGAACCGGGACATCTGCTGCCCGCCATGCGAGTCGCGGACGCGCCCGTTCACAGACTGACAGACGCAATCCGGGCCGAGTAGGACACGGGCTGCAGCCCCCGCTCAGGACAACTCCAACCTTTGGAGAACGCTCGCACCAACGCGAGAGGAAATGTCAAGCGTATTCCCGACGCGCCGCCGCCCGGCACTCACTCCGAGCCGCCCAGCATGGTCGAACATATCAACCGATTGGTCATTTTAGTCTAAATGAATACAATAGGTCATATCGGTCTATAAGTCATATTGAGGGAGAAGCGAATGATGGTAAAGAGAGTGAGTGCAGCGAAGGCCAAAGCTCAACTTTCGGCCATAGCGTCAGAGGTGGCCCACGGGGGACCGCATGTCATCATCGAACGGCGAAACAAACCTTGGGTAGCCTTGGTAAGGGTCTCCGACCTGGAGCACCTGGGGCAGGCCCAGATGACATCCGAGCGCCCCCGGGGTGCTCTCGCCCTGGCAGGAGCATGGCGGGAGATTGATGATGACGACATGGAGTCTCTGGTAGAGGAAATCTATGCTGAACGGGACAACGACTTGGGCCGCCCGGTGGAGATTAGCATCTGATGTACCTCCTCGACACGGACATTCTGAGCAACATCGCCAAACGCACACCTTCCACCGCCCTAGTCGCCAAGTTGGCGTTGGTACCTCAGGAAGCCCAGTTCACATCCAGCATTACCTTGAGTGAAATGGTCTACGGTGCCTATAAGCTGCAAACACACACCAACCTTCTTCTGGATCGGCTGGAAAAGGCACTATTGCCTCATCTGCCGGTGCTCCCGTTCGATGGAGACGCAGCGCGTCGTTACGGCGAGGTGAGAGCGGAACTGGAGCGCCAGGGAACGCCGCTAGGGGAAGCGGACCTCAGGATTGGCGCCATCGCGCTCTCCCGGGGCCTGACAGTAGTCACTGGCAACATCCGGCACTTTCAGCGTATCCCCGGATTATCAGTGGAGAACTGGCTGGAGACGTGATCTGTTCAAGGCAATGAAGTGCCGGCTGGCATCAATGGCAGGGTCTGACCGCAACCGCCCCATCGCCGGTGCCCCGGAAAGTTGCCGCCTACCCCTTGATGCCGGTGGAAATCACCCCTTCCATGAAGTAGCGTTGCAGGAAGAGGAACACAATCAGGCTGGGCACGCCCAGGATCGTCATCGCGGCCATGCCGGGTGCATAGCTCTCGATCTGGGTCCGGTTCATCGTCACCGGGGCGAAGGCCGCCATGCCGATGGGCAGCGTCTTCATCTCTTCCGAGAAGGTGATCAGCAACGGCCAGAGGAAGGCGTTCCAGTTGGTGGTGAACAGCAACACCGCTGCCGCAATGGTCGTCGCCCGGGCCAGGGGCAGGGCAATGACGCGGAAGATGCGGAACCGGCTGGCGCCGTCCATGGCGGCCGCCTCTTCCAGTTCCCGTGGCAGGGATAGGAAGAACTGCCTGAAAAGGTAGACGCTGAAGACCTCCGCAATCGGCGGCAGGATGAGGGCGGCGTAGCTGTCCGTGGCCCGGAGCTTAAGGAAAGCGATGAACCGCGGCACAATGGTCATCTCCGTCGGGATCATCAGCGACAGGAGCAGCATCATGAAGAAGACGTTCCGGCCGGGGAAGTTCATGCGCGCCAGGGCGTAGCCGGCGGCCGCGCCAAGCATGATGCTGGCCAGCGTGATGGAGGTGGTGACCACCATGCTGTTCCACAACCAGCGGACAATGGGCTTCTGGAACACGACCCGGTAGTTGTCCAGGGTCCAGGTGCGCGGGATCCACTCGATGGTCTGGGTCATCACCTCGCCGGGCAGCTTGAAGGAGGTGGACACCATCCACACGAAGGGTAGGATCCACATGTAGGCCAGCCAGAGCCCGGCCAGCCAGAGCAGGACGCGCCCTACGGTCAGGCGGCCTTGCGCCCCCATCATGAGTTTTACCCTGGCGACCATGGCTATGCCCGTTCCCTGATGATGCGCAGCTGAATGAGCGTGACCACCAGAATGGTCAGGAACAGCATGAGGGAAAGGGCCGAGGAATAGCCCAGCTCCGTGTTCATGAAGCCGCGTTCATAGATGTAGAAGATGATCGAGAAGGATGCACCGGCCGGTCCTCCCTGCGTCATCACGAAGATCTGGCTGAAGATGCGGAAGGCGCTGATGATCTCAAGGGTGATCACCAAGCTGATGGCGGGCCGCAGCAGTGGAACTACCACATACCAGAACTGCTGTAGGGCGCTGGCACCGTCGATGGATGCTGAGTCCTTCAGCTCGGAGGGGATGTCCTGCAGGGCGGCCAACAGGATCACCATGTGAAACCCGAGGTCCCACCAGATGGTGGTCATACCCACGGCCCACAGAACCCAGTCGGGATTGGTGAGCCAGGGAATGTAGGGGACCCCCACCTTGTGCAGATACTGGTTGATCACGCCGAACCGCGTGTCGAGCATCCACACCCAGACCAGGCCCACCACGGTCACGGAGACCACACGCGGGGCGTAGAAGGCGAGCCGGGATGCGGTGAAACCGCGCAGGCGTTGGTTGACGTAGAGGGCAAAGAGCAGAGCCAGAATGGTCGTGCCCGGAACCACGATGGCGGCCAGCTGGAACGTGTTGCCCCAGACCTTGGGCACGAAATCGTCATTGAAGGCCCGCACGTAGTTGGCGAACCCCACCCACAGGGGATCGCCGATGATGCGCCACTCGGTAAAGGAAACGTAGGCGCCAAAGATGATGGCGAGGATCGTGAAAATCACGAAGGGCACAAAGAAGGGGAGCACGTAGAAGTAGGCGGACCACTCGATCCGCTCCCCCTTCCAGGTCATTCTGCCCAGGCGGGTACGCAGCGACGTATCGGTCGGCAGTTGTCGGGTAGTCATTTACATACTCGTTGCATGGTACCGGCGTCCGGAGATGCCGATGCATCCGGAACGGTTGTCCGGCCTGGGCGCCACACGAAACAGCGGGGATCTGACACCGGGACGCCGACGGTTCGGGGACCCCTTTCCCGGACGGGTGGAAGAAGCTTCTTCCACCCGTCCGGATTGAGACATCGTTGACCGATGGACGGGACCGAACTTCGATCCGGCCCGTCCCGGAGTCGCGCAACAACCGTTGGCGCGGCTACTCAGCCGCCAGCAGTTCCTCCCAGGCGGCGCACAGTTCGTCAACACCTTCGTCCACGGACTTATCTCCCTGCCAGACCGGATCGATGATGCGGTGCACCAGGTTGGGACTGGTGTAGTACTTGAAGTCGGGGGCGGCCTTCAGCTTGGGCGGGATGAACGTGGCGAATTCCATGCCCTCGACGAAGGGTTGCCGGTACTCCCAGCGGTGCTCCTTGTAATCTTCCCGTTCCAGGATGGATTGGCGACAGGCCGCGCCGCGGCCCTGCGTGGTCCACAGGAACGACTCGTCCGACAGCCACGTGAGCGCCTGAGCCGACCGCGCGTACCGGGATTCGTCCTCCTGGATGTACATCTCCTGGGACCCCACGCTGAGGCGCGTCGCCAATTCTCCCCCGATGTTGGGCGTGAACTCGACGGCAAAGTTGAGGCCCTGCTCGATGTAACCGTTCAGGGTCCAGGGACCCGTGAGGAACATGGATCCCTCACCCGTGCCGAAAGCTTTGTAACGGTCGGATACATCGCGGGTCGCAACCTTGTGGACATCAAAGAGATCCAGCGTCCACTGTGCCGCTTCCTTGGCCGCGTCGGGGTTGATGCAGACTTCGGTCAACTCGTCGTTGGTGATGCGGAACCCCATCTGATGCGCCACCAACCCCCAGATGAACGCGACGTGCAGACCCGAGCCCGTCATCAGGAAGCCGGAACGGACAACCGTGTCGCCTTCCTGCACGCTCATTGCCTTGGACCACTCCAGCAACTCGTCGTTGTTGGTTGGGGGGCTATCGGGATCCAGACCCGCCTCCTCCACGTGATCGAGGTTGATCTCAAGCTGCCAGGTCATGGCGTCCAGCGGCATGTGGTAGAGCTGGTTGTTGAACTGGGGATAGCGGCCCTTGGCGACGGACAGTGCGGTGAAGTCGCTCCAATCTAGGCCCGCCTCGGCCAGGTGCTCCTCCACCGGGATCATGACTCCGTCGGAGATGAAGTCCGCGCGTTCGCCGGCATCGGCCCAGCCGAAGTCAGGGGCCTGCCCGGTGGCGGCCGCCGCCAGCACCTTGGTCTTGTACTCGTTGGACGAGACTTCCAGCCGCTCAATCTGGATGCCCAGATCGGCATGCGCCTCGTTGAAGTTGTCGATGTGCACTCCCCAGACCTCGGCGTCCGAAGCGCTCAGCCACGTCCAATGGTTGACGATGTAGTCCTCGGCCATGGGCTCACCAGGAGCCGCAACCGGCGCCGCGCAAGCGGCTAGTACGGCGGTACCCGAAGCAACCCCTGCCATCTTCAGAAAACTGCGCCTGTTCAATTTGACGTTCATGCCAAATTTCTCCTTGATGATGGATTCTTCCATAGTCGGCGAGGAGAACCGGTATGCATCCCCGTGGATCCGCGGAGGAGAGGAGCAGACCCGGACGGGACTTGTACCCGGCACCCCTGCCAGATGCACCGCCGACCGAACATTCCCGCCTGCTTCAGAGGGGCAGCCACACCCCGGCTACGCCCTGCCCAAGTGCAGGGACCGTGCAACCGGCTGAGACGCACCGAAGTCGGCACCCGAACCAACGCGAAGGTTATGGGAGATGTCGACACTGCAGCCTCATTGTACTCGCCTTCAAAAACCGGTGGACGGGATCCGCGGGCGGAGCCTGTGTTGTCACATCCGGGCTTGTCAATCATTGGGACCGGATTGCGGAATCGGACCGTGGACCGGTTGTTCCAGTTCATGTCAGCTGAAACCGTGTGGTCCGCATGTATTGAATCGGCTCGTCGTCCATGCTGTATTCGTGATACGCCGCCACCAGCGTCCCGTCCGGGCACTGGGCCACGGAGGGATAGCCGGTGTGCCAGTAGACGGGATCTTCCAGAGGGCCGCCCACGCACCCGCAGATCGTGAACTCGGCAGCCAGGTCCCAGTCGAGGCCGTTCTCCGAAACACATCCGCGCACCCCCATGGGCTCGGCGCGGTAGCCATACACCGCCAGCACCCGGCCGTCCTGAAGCTGCAGCACATCGGGCGGATAACCCCACAGGGCCGTGCGCCGGGGTGGGCTCCAGGTAATGCCGTCGTCGTCGGAATGCGCGACCCACATGTTGTCAAAGCGTTCGGGGCGGACCGTCACGCGCATCATGCAAATCAGGCGTCCCGAAGACAGGCGCACCACCGAAGGTTCCTGAAAGGCGCGGATCTGGGCAGGGTCGTAGGCGATCGTGCTCCAGTACTCCCAGTTGTCGCCGCCGTCATCGGAACGGAGAGCGAAGCAGCGCATCGTCTCGCCGACGGTGAGGCCCCGCGAGCCCGTAAAGCCGTCGCGGTGAATGCCGCCCATAAGCGGCATCAGCAGTCCGCCGTCCGGTAGTTCCACCACATGGCCCGCGCCCGAGCCGCCGCACATGTAGGCGCTGTTGCCCGAGTCCGCGATGGGGAAGGTGTTGACGGGAATCGGCCCCTCCCAAGTCCGTCCGGCGTCGGCGGAGCGAAAGAGCGCGTAGCCGGTCTGGCGCTTGAGCCGCTCGCCGCCGGAGCCCAGGCCCTGCAGGTCAATGCGGTGCAGGGCGGTGGGTGCGATGAAACTGCAGACGCGGGTATGCATCAACAATGTGCCATCCGCGCGCTGGCTTAGGGCACAGTCCCAATTGCCGCCATGATCCGTGAAGGGCCAGATTACCTGCATGCCAGCCTGATCCCACGACCGGCCGCCGTCGGTCGACCGAATCAGACAGGACTGGCCGCTGTCGGAGTGGACCCGTCCACGCTCCTGATTGAATGCCATCAGCATATCGCCGTCGGCCAGCTGGATGATGCTGCCTTGGTTGCAGGCCTGGCCGGCATCCTTGTACACCACCACCGATTCCACGTCCCGGACATCCATGATGCTCTCCTGGTTGCAAACATCGTTGGCACGGTCCGTTCCCAGGTTCGCGCCGTGTCGCGGACCGCCTCTGCCATAGATACGCACATTATCGGTTGTGTTGCAGAGCGCACGACGCGCCACGGGTTCAGTTGACAAGCGGTGTCGACACCATTATCGTAATCCTGCCAATGTCATCCGAATCGATTGAATTGCAGTGACATTCAAAAAGGGGTGTAGGATGTCAACCCAAATCACCGTGCGTTTGCCGGACGCACAGACTGCCGCCTTGGATGCGGCGGCCACCGCACTCAGGCGCAGCCGGGCCGAAGTGGTTCGCCAGGCCATAGAGCGGTATCTGGAGGATTTTGACGATCTGTCGGTAGCAGTAGAGCGACTACGCGACCCTTCCGATCCGGTGTTGGATTGGGATGAGGTGCGGTGTGAGCTACTCCGTTCGGATTAAAAGCAGCGCGGCCAAGGAACTGGCCCATTTACCGCACGATGTCCGGGAGCGCCTCGTTGAGGCCATCGACAGGCTCGGGGAGAGACCCTTGGCGGGTGCCCTGCTCAAGGGAGGGTTGCGGGGACTACGCCGTCTGAGGGTCGGCCACTATCGGATTGTGTATGAGGTGCTGGACGACAAGTTGACAGTGCTGGTGATACGGATAGCACATCGGCGGGAAGTGTATCGCTGATGGCGGGTAGCAGGGGACAGATTGCGCTTCTGTCCTCTGCCATCCATCCCTGCGTATGCAGGAAACCATTGGGGGGGGGTGACGGGCATGGATCATTCCCGGATAACGGATTGCTGCGCACATCATCTGCCCAATATAGCCCATCCCCGTCCGTTGGCTGGGCGGTTGGAACTCGCCACTCCACCACTGATCCCTTTATCAAACGACAACCAGGCAAAGACAAGGCCCCGCGTTCGACTGTACATGCTCACAGAGACGTGGCCGGGTACGGGAGGAGTTTCAGTGCGGCGCGCCCTGCGCTTGGCTGAGAGCGGGTTGGCAAGTCCGACCCACGATCCGGCGCGGCCGGTCCCCGTACGGGAAAGAACCGGTTTCGCGGTGGGCTCCGGCGGCATGGCTGCCGCAATTGGGGGCAGGCCTCGGGTAGACGGGATCGGCGAGCGGGTGCTCAGGATGGAGCCCACGGCAAGGGGTCCCTTGTCCTTTCCGAGCGCGGACCAATGTCAATCGAAACTGCAGCCGCCCCCACGACGCACGGGGCCATACATCAACGGCACCGGTGCGTTAGAATGGGCATCCCCATTACATCCATGCGGTGCCGGCGGTTCCGACGAGCCGCCGCGGACAGACAGGACTTCTGTCCGTCCCGGGTCGCACCCTGGGACTAGGCACCTCTGCGGACACCTTGCAATTGGAGAAATTCCATGCTGAGATTGAACCGTCGTAGATTCCTGCAGTTGGCCGGCGCCGGTGCCGGCCTCGCCGTTCTGGCTGCCTGTGCCCCAGCCGCACCGGACGCGCCGGCCGTGGTGGACGAACCCACGCCCGTGCCCATGTCGGAGGCGGACGTGGCCGCCTCGGCCGACGATCCCGGCCTGATGCGGCCTTCCGGCACGCCCAAGCGCGGCGGCCACCTGAAGACCGCGTTCGGCGTGACCATGGCCAGTTTCGACGCCCACCAGGGCGGCGGCACGCACGTGCTCAGCCACATGTACAACAACCTGGTGCGCAACAACCTGGTCGATGGCCTGCGCACCGTCGTGCCGGACTTGGCCCGCAGCGTCGACGTGTCGGACGACGGCAAGACCTATACCTTCAACCTGCGTTCGGGGGTCAAGTACCACAACGGAGCCGACTTCACATCGGCCGACGTGCTGGCCACCTTCAACCGCATCATGGATCCGCCCCAGGGCATGATCTCGCCCCTGAAGGCCGAATTCTCCTTCGTGGAGGACCTCACAGCACCGGATGCGGGCACCGCCGTGTTCCACCTGAGCGCGCCCCGCTCCTACTTCCTGAACGTCCTGTCGGCCACCAATGCCTACATCTATTCCGAGGCCTCGCTGCAGGAGAACGACTTCGACCTGCGCGACGTAATCGTCCCCGGCACCGGTGCCTTCAAGTTCGTCGAGCACCAGCCGGCCGAGCGCTGGCTGCTGGAACGCAACCCGGACTACTGGGATGCAGAACTGCCCTACATCGATCAGCTGGAACTGCTGCACGTGCCTGCCTGGTCCGACCGCGGCACGGCGGTCCTGACCGGTCAGGCCGACATGTCCTGGAACGTGGCCTTCGAGACCTGGCAGGAAGGTTCGGCCCGCGACGACATCGAGAACAAACTGCTGCCGAACTTCGGCGCCTACTGGCTGTTCATGAACAACGCGTCCGGCCCCCTGGCCGATTCCCGCGTGCGCAAGGCTATCCATTTGGGCGTGTCCAAGCAGAACCTCAAGGCGGCCTTCGGCACCCAGGAGGTGATCAACATCACGCGCTGGGTCCCGCAGGGCGATCCCTACGCCACCTCCCCGGCCGACCTGGCCTCCATGCCGGGTTATCGCGAGGACAAGACCGAGGACATCGCCGAGGCCAAGCGCCTGCTGGCGGAAGCCGGCTACGGCGAGAACTTCCCCGAACTGGAAATCCTGGCGGCCAGCGGCCCCCAGGCCGAACTGCTGGCCCCCGCCGTGCAGGACATGCTCAACCGCGATCTGGGCATTCCCACCAAGATCCGCATCATCGAGCGCGCCAGCCTGGGTACGGAACAGCAGCAGGGCACCTACCAGCTGATGGTGCACACCCGCGGCCACGGCGTCTCCGACATCTCGCCGCGCGGCAACCTGTGGTGGCGGACCGGCGGTTCCCAGAACTTCGGTGGCTACTCCGAACCGCGGTTCGATGCACTGCTGGACCAGATCGACGACGAAACCGACGTGGCCACCCGGCAGGGCCAGATCAACGATGCCCAGGATGTCCTGGACGACAACCCGCCGGAATACCTGATCGGCTACACCTACCACCTGCCCATGTGGAACTCCAAGGTCAAGGGCATCGAACTCCACGACCGCATCTTTGCCGAATGGGGCCGCATGGAAACCGTCTGGATCGACAGCTAAGACATCAGTCAGCCTACCGGCTGTTGTTGGGGACCGGAGAGTCGGGACATCCCCGGCTCTCCGGCCACATGTTCAACTGATCGGCCCGGCCAAACGGGGTCGGGCACACTATGCGCCAGTACATCCTGCAGCGCCTTCTGATCGCGATTCCAACAGTGTTCGGAGTCACGGTCCTGATCTTCCTCGCCATGCGGGTGATCCCGGGCGATCCGCTGCAGACCATCTACACGGAATCGACCGGAGCCTACATCCTGTCCGAGGAGGAGTTGGCCGAGGTCCGGGCCAGTCTGGGGCTGGACAAGCCCCTGTGGCAGCAGTATCTGTCCTGGATGGGCCAGGTGTTCCGGGGCGAAATGGGGTATTCGTTCTGGACCAAGGATCCCATCAGCCAGATGATCCTGCGCCGGGGGCCCATCTCCGCCCAGATCGCCATCTTCGCCGTGGTGCTGTCATGGCTGTTCGGCGTGCCCATCGGCCTGCTCAGCGCCTGGTTCCGCAACAGCTGGGCCGACCAGGTGTCGAGGGCCGGGATCACCATCTTCCTGGCCGTGCCCAGCTTCTGGCTGGGCCTGCTGATCATTCTCTTTACCGTCCTGGTGCTGACTTGGCGACCACCCCTGACCATCATTCAGTTCTGGGAGGATCCCGGGGCCAACTTTGCAATCGTGGCTCTGCCGTCCGTCACCCTGGGCCTGGGCTTGGGCGCGGCCACCGCCCGCATGGCGCGTTCGGCGGCCCTCGAGGCACTGTTCGACGACTATGTGCGCACGGCCCGGGCCAAGGGGCTGGGCAACAGCCTGATCATCTGGCGGCACGTGTTCAAGAACGCCATGCTGCCGGTGATTACCTCGACCGGCCTCGCCCTCGGCGGCCTGCTGGGCGGCACCGTCTCGGTGGAGAAGGCCTTTGCGGTGCCCGGACTGGGCAGCTTAATGGTCCAGGGCATGCAGGAGCGCGACTGGATGATGATCCAGAATCTGGTCTTGGTATACGGCCTGATCTACGTCTTTGTAAACCTTCTGGTCGACTTGAGCTACGGCATGCTGGATCCCCGCATCCGCTACAGCTGACGCCACCACGGACCTTCCAACGTGCAGGCCGCGCCCAATCCCGCCTTTCGGCCCTTGACGGAAGTCAGCGCATGGCAGCGCCTGCGCGCTGCCATGCGCCGATTTCGGACCGTGTCGCCGCTCGGCACCGTGTCGTTGATCGCTTGGATTCTGCTGTTCGTGATCGCGATTGGGGCACCAATACTGTCACCCTATCCGCCCAATGAAGCCGACTACAGCGCCGTGCGCCAGGGGCCGTCGTCAAGCCACCTGCTGGGCACCGACAACCTGGGCCGCGACATTCTCAGCCGCATCATTCACGGTGCGCGGATCACGCTGCTGGTGAGTGTGACCTCCGTGTTCCTGGGCGATGCCATTGGCTTTGTCTGGGGCGTGATCTCGGGTTTCCTGGGCCGCCGCTTCGACCTGTTCAGCCAGCGCGTGATCGACATCCTGATGTCGTTTCCCTCGCTCATCCTGGCCCTCATGTTGCTGGTGGTGCTGGGCGCAGGCATCGAAACCGTAATTGTGGCCATCGCATCGACCCAAATTCCCGCCGCCACGCGCATCACACGGTCGGTGGTGCTCTCCGTGCGCGAAGCCATGTACGTGGAGGCAGCCCGGTCGATCGGGGTCAACAACCTGCGCCTGATGGTGCGGCATGTGGCACCGCAGGTGGCCGCACCAATCCTGGTGGTGGCCACACTGCACCTGGGCGGTGCCATCTTCGCCGAATCGGCACTCAGTTTCCTGGGCCTGGGCATTCCTCCGCCGGCTCCCAGTTGGGGCAACATGCTGGGCGGCGTGACTGCGGCCGCCTTCAAGCCGCCTTGGTGGCTGGTGGTCTTTCCCGGATTGGCCATCACATTGACGATTATGGCTGCCAACCTGTTCGGCGATGCCCTGAGGGACTTCCTGGATCCCAAGCTGCGCCATCGTATTGACTGACGAGACATCGCCTGTTCCCGACAACAACCTTGGCCCCGGCGTTTCGTTGCTCGCCCGCCATACACCACAGTGTGCCCGAAGGCCGATTCCGCTTCCATGACAACGGGATCACGTTGTGGACGCCCCATTGGGAAATCAAGGCCCAGTTCGCGGAGAGAACCAGGTTGCAGGTGGGAACTGCTCCACCTAGACTCGAGTTGCAGGGACGTACAAACCTGTCCCCTATCAACCCAACCGAGAGTGAATTACCAAAAACTTCCAAGGGAACAGGTGTGGGTCGGAACGTCAGATTCTCAGCACACCGCCATAGGCGACCGAGGTCTGAAAAGAAGCGAGGTCGGTGCCTTTTGCCACCGTGGATGCCTTGATCACGCCTGCGTGGGTAACCACTAGACAGGAAATACCATCCTGTCGTAGTTCGGCCAGGGCCTCATGGACGCGGGCCACAAAGGCATGGACACTCTCCCCGCCATGCGGCCGGGCATGAAGAAAGTCGGCAGCCCACGCGTCAAGCTCCGTGCGCGGGATGTCGTTCCAGTCCTGCCCTTCCCATGCACCGAAATCCATTTCCTGCAAGCGCCGGTCGTAGGCAGGTTGAAGATGAAAGGCGGATCCAATCCGTTCGGCTAGGACGCGACAACGGCCCAGGGGACTTGACACCAGTGCCTCCGCCGGTTCCAGCTTGGCCAGAACAACCTCGGCTTCTTCCGCGAACGTGTGGGCCAGAGCCAGATCGGTGCGTCCATAGCAAATGCCGGGTTTGACTGCGGGCCGCGTATGACGAATCAGTGTGAGTGCCAGGTCAAAATCCCCAGATAGAAACCCAATTCGCTCCACTGTTGGACAGCCCCCTGCGTATCACCGGTATGCCCTCCCAAACGTTTCTCATACAGGCTGCGCATGGCCAAGTGCCCCAGTACCAACCCGGCCAGTCCTGCAAGAGCATCGGACATGGAGACAGTCATTGCCACGGCCAGACAACCAAGGCCTGTTGCCGCCGCCAAGCTTGTACCACCCCAGCCCAGGCGCCCGGCAAGCAGACTGCCGGATCCTGAATCGCGAACGTAGGGCGAGGTGGCAGCGACGACGACATTGGAGAAGCGGGAAAGGCCGTGGCCGGCCACCAGGCAAGCCATGGCCAGGGCCACAGGCAGGGAAGCCAAGGCGGCCACCTTCAGGGCCAGTGTCACTCCAAGCCCCACGGCCCCAAAGACGCCAATCCGACTATCCTGCATGATCTCCAACATCCTCTCGCGACTGAATGCCCCAAGCCCGTCAAAAGTGTCGGCCAGTCCGTCTTCATGGAGAGCACCCGTGACCAGGATGGTTGCGGCTGTGGCCAGCAACGCGGCCACCACCTGTGGCAAACGCAGGATGGTGGCAGTTCCGTAGACCAGTGCCCCTATGATCCCCACCACGACTCCCACGAGGGGGAAGTAACGCCGAGCAGCCCTCAGCCTAGCCGGAGAATAGCCAAGATTCCGCGGCAGGGGCAGCCGTGTCAGGAACTGCATTGCCAAGAGGAACAGCAATGCTTCGTGTCCCAATGCATTTCCAAGCGGCGCCATGTCGAAGCAGCCTTGCCGATGCCGGAGAGATTGCATGCGCCAGGCTGTGGGGCAACCATGCCTGCCAGGCCTGGACGGTTCCGCGAAGCCCTCAACCCCTTGACGCAGGCAGGTACCGACGGATCGATCCGCGGCCGGGCTACAGAATTTCCCCTGCCAAGGCACGGATGTGTTCGGGCCCTAGACCACAGCAGCCGCCAACAGCTTGCACGCCGTCAGTCACCCAAGTGGCAGCAACCCGAGCATAGTCGTTGGGGGCAATGATGCCGTCGAAGTGCCAGTGCGGCATCGTCCACCCGCCGGAGTGCGCATAGGCAAAGCGCGGACCGGGCCAGACGACGGCCACTTCTTCCAAGGCGGGGCCAGTCGGCTCCACTAGGGAATGCATCACCCCCACGGCCTGCACCAACGCAAAGTCGAGACTCTCCAACATCTCCCTCAGGGAAATACCCCGTTCCTGGGAAACCAGTCGCCCTTCAGCGTCCTGTTCGACGCTGTAGCCGACCCAGCAGGGCAAACCGACAGCCCTGACCGCGTCCACCGCCGCGTCGGTCAGTTCCACATCCCGCATCATTTCCAGAATGATCAGATCCGCACTGGCTCCGGCCATGATCTCGGCCTGATCCCGATAGTCCTGCCGGGCCGCCTGCAATGAAGACGGTTCTACGCCGAAGTTCAGAGTAGAAATGGACCCCGCCACCCAAGCGAATGGCCGCACCTCGTCGCGGGCCTCCACGGCCAGCCGGACCGCATTGCGGTTGAGGCTTTCAAACTGGTCCGCGTGGCCCGCCTCCGCGAGCACGTAGCGAGAGGTCGAAAAGGTGTTGGCAATCACTACCTGCGATCCGGATCGCAGGTAGTCCGCGTGAATCTCCCGCAGCACATCCGGCCGCGAACTCGTGGCCAGTGCATCCCACAGGCCGTCGACCATCTCCACACCCCGGCGCTCCAGTTCGGTGCCGGTGGCTCCATCCAGCAACAGCGGGGGATTGTCGTCCCCTGCCCGTTCGAGGGCATCTCCGATGTTGGTGCGTGCGTTCACTTGCCTGCCTCCGCCTTGTCGGCCATCCATTGTGCGACATCCACTTCGTACACCTGCCGCGTCCCCTCGTGCACCGAGTCGAAGCTTACGGCTGTCTGGCTGCGGTTGAAGCGCGGATGCAGATCACAGCGGATTTCACTGCTGAAGCGATCCGGCGCATCGTACCGGCCGAGTTCAATCCGCCGCCGGTCCCGCATGTCGAAAAGCAACAGTCCTTTCTGCTGCTGGTCGGGCCAGTGTTCGTCGGTCAGCAGCCACCGCCCATCGGCGCTGAAGCTGCAGTGCCCGTTTCGAGTCAGAAGATCCGGACAGCAGGGTCCGGAAGCGGCTCCGGTCTCCTCATTCACCTGGCAGTACCATTCGCCGGCCTTGAAGACCAGCCAGCCGAACACCTCCCGGTTGGACCGCCAGGTAAAGTGCGAGGCCCCCAGATCCGCCAGTATCCGCACGTCGCGCCCGTCCACGCCCACCGAAAACAGCATCGTGTGCTTAATTTCGACCCCGGGCTCGTTCCAGCGCACCACCGCCAGAACGCGGCGATCGTCCGGGCTGAACTCGGTGTGGTTGAACCAGAGACTATGCGTCGCCATGTCGGGATACTGTGGAAACAGATCCCGGATTTGGGCATAGGACAGGATCAGGTCTGCCTCGCCGGTCAGCATGTTGAGGATGAACAGTCCGTCGTCCTCGGGCTGCCCCTGCCCCCGAAATAAATCCGGCAGCCCCCTATACCCAACCACCGGACGCATCTCGGCGAGGCGCGCATAGTTGAGGCTGGCCGCTAGGATGCCGCTATGGCTCAATCCGCTCACCGGACGCGGCAGCACCTGCGTGTGGCCGCTGTGGATATCCATGCGCACGGCCACATGGCGATCCCCCTGCCGCGCGTTGTAGCAGATCTCGCGCGCCGGGTTGGTGGGCAGCCAATGCAACATGGCGCCCTGCTGCAGGTTGAAGGCCTGCGTACGGGCGAGGGGCTGGAAGGTCGTCGAATCTCTCTCCACCAGTCCGATCGCCGCCTCGTCCTGCGCCGTCGGCGGCCGGTCGTGGAAGTCCGTCTCCAAGCACAGGTGGTACTGCCGGGTAGCATTCCAGGGACAGATCTCGTAGTAGCCGAAGAAGTGATGACGCGGGCCCCGTGTCAAGGGCACGGCAACCGGGCCGTCCCGCTGGCCTCCGGTCATCGCACCGCCGAATCAGTCCGAAAGATGGTAGAAGCGGATGGCGTTGTCGAAGTACAGCTTTTGCTGCACTGCGGGACCCAAATGGCCGGTAAGGTCATCGAGCACATCGACCCAGTGGCCCCAGTGCCTCAACGCCAGCAGGCTGACCGGCCAGTCACCGCCATAGACAATTCGGTCCTCGCCGAAGCACTCGACGACATGGTCCACGTACGGCTTGAGGTCGTCCGGCTGCCAGTTTGCATGGTCCGCCTCCGTAGCCATGCCGGAAATCTTGCACACCACATTCGGCAGCTCCGACAGGGCCTTCAGGTCGCGGCGCCAGGGATCGAGGGTGCCGGCCGCGATATCCGGCTTGCCGATGTGGTCCAGGATGAAGGCGACTTCCGGGCACCTGTGCACCAGTCCGATCACTTCGGCCAACTGGTGGTGGCGAATACAAAGATCGAAGGAAAACCCGTACCCCGGCAGCATCCGCACGCCCGCGGCAAAGGCCGGAGTGGCCGCATAGCCGGCCGGCTGGTCCTGTATCAAGCGGCGCACCCCCTTGACTCTGGGCATGGACGCCAGATCCTCCAGCACGGGTCGAACGGCTTCGCCCTGCTCCACGGGCGCACAGGCGACGATGCCCGTGATGCGAGGCTCCACCGTGTCCGCCAGCGAATTCACCCAGCGGGCCTCAAGAACCGCCTCCGCGTCCTCGGCCCCGGCCTGCATGAAGACGATCTGCGCAAGCCGGAACCGATCTGTTTCCGCCTCTTGGGCCTGCAGTTCGGCCGGCCCGTGCGGACCCGCTATGGCAGGCACGGTTTCCAGCCACGGGTAGGTTAAGTGACCAGGATCCCAAAGGTGGATGTGGGTGTCTGCTACCGGGCGCTTGGTGTCCATGGATGGTTTGGGGTGCGGGAACAGGGCTGCCAATGCCCGCGATCCTATCATCGGGCCCTGTACCTGCCGCCCGCGGTCCGGCGGAGGTCCTCCGGCTCGACGGGCTGGCAACTGCTGACGATTTGATCTAATATAGTTGGCCATGGACGTTGTTGGTCAACGCACCAGTCTCACGGCATGGAGTCGCCTGTACGGTTTTGACAAGGCCATCACGGTCCGCAGGCATCATGCCGGGAGGTTGTCGCCCGAGCTTCCGATGGAGCGGCTGCCCAACGGACGTTGCCATGTGGTCGTGCCGCCCACGCAGGATGGACGTTGCGTGGTGTACGCGCGCGTTGCGTCTGCAGACCGGAAGGCTGATCGGGACCGGCCCACCGGCCCGCTGAGATGGTCAAGGCGATCGGTTCCGGCCTGCATGGCCACCGTCGTCGATTGCGGTGGCTGGTCGCGGATCACACGGTGGGGACCATTGTGGTGGAGCACCGGGAATGCTTGAGCCGTTTCGGGTTTGAGTATGTGGAGGCCGCATTGGTGGGACGGGGACCCCGCATTCTGGTGATGGAAGAGGGGGAGATTGAGGCTGATCCGGTCAGGGACGCAACCGAGGTGACGACTTCGCGGTGCGCTCGACTTTACGGGCAACGTTCGGCACGCCAACGGGCGGAGCGCGCGGGCGGAGGTACAGGCAGGCTGATGCCGCATCCCGACACCTACCAGACGCGCGTTGCCGAGTACGCTGGCATTGAGCGCAAGGCCGGCGACGCGGCGCTGTCGGCCTACGGTGAGCTCTACGGGCGCGTGGAGCGCAAGCTGTTTGCCGAGGTGGCGGCAGGCCAATCGGCGGTTTCGTTGAAGCGCGAGTACCTGAAGCGGTACGGGATCCCGGCGCGGATGTTCAACGCGGTGCGGGTGTCCCTGGAAGGCGAGAACCGCCATTACCGCCGCATGCTGTCGAGTTTCAGCTACGACAAGGTCAAGGCGTACTTTCTCTCTCGCAGCTACCGCCAAGGAGTGGAAGTACGCCAGGTCAACCCGGCCTTCAGTTCGGTGATTGGTCGGGTGAAATTCATGGAACGTTACGGGCTCAGCGTGCACCAGGCAGCAGCCCTGGTGCTGGCCCGACGTGGGCTCGGCTGTTCCGAGCGCATCCCTCGCCGACGGGTGGCCCTCGTCGGCGAGGGCGTCCAGGTCGCCTTCAGCGTACCCGTGAGGAAGCGGGTGAAGCACGTGTGGACATACTGGGGTGCGGTTGCGGCGCGGCAAGGACCGCGTCTGCAGGAATGGCTGACGGCGGTTTGCCACCAACGTCAACCATTTTTACAACGGTAGAATGGGTGTCGCCCGAAACCTTGCCCGGCGAGACAGACCCTATGACACGCACACTCACGGACGTGGAACTCGATCACTACCACAGAACCGGCTTCCTGCTCGTGCGGGACCTGGTGCCGCCGACGGAGGTGCGCGCCTTGGGGGAAAGGCTCAGGGAGTACACGCACGGCGGACGGCCGACGGGGGCACTGCGGATTCAGGTTGAGCCGCGCGTAACGCGCGGCGAACTGTCGGTGGAGCACCCGGGAGACGGCATCCGCAAGATCGACGGCCTGGTCGAGAACGACGATCTGTTCGAACACCTGGGCAAGCATCCGAACCTTCTGGGTGTGCTGACTTCGATTCTGGGGCCTGACATCAAGATGTTTCGCAATGCCCTGCTGCTCAAGCCGCCGGAAGTGGGCTCGGCCAAGGGTATGCACCAGGACTCCCCCTACTGGCCAATCGAACCCATGGAGTTGTGCTCCTGCTGGTTCCCCCTGGACAACGCAACGCTGGAAAACGGCTGCATGGCTGTGATTACCGGCGCCCACCGACGCGGTGCCCTGCCGCACATTGAAGTCAGGGACGACTACGTCGTGGATCCGGACCACTTCAATTCCGACGACATGGAAACCCTGCCGATGCAGGCGGGCGACGGCTTGTTCTTCCACTCCCTGCTGCCGCACTACACGGCGCCGAACCGCTCCGACACCTGGCGTCGGGCCATCGCCCTTTCCTACATGTCGGCCCAATCCCGCTACACCGGGAAGGGAGCGGGTCCGGTGTACTACCCCATCCAGGGCCGCTCCTTCGAAGGCTGCGTGCGCTGACTTTCGCGCGACTTCACCCACAATGGCGATTTACGCGTTAAAATTGATCCAGGGTTCTTCGTCGATTCGGGTTGTCCCGGCGGTGCAGGCTGGCTGGTCCGTCCCGCCGCCGTGCTGCCGGATACGAACGAACCGCAAAGGCTTGGTTGGCACCTTTTTCTCTTAACGGGCAGGTTTATGAACGTCAATACCGAAACCTCCGGCAACAGCCTTGTCGTCGCGCTCGATGGGCGCGTGGACAGCAGCAATGCCGCTGAATTCAACGCCACGATCGAAAACGCCACGGCCGACAGCGATCTCGGCGTGGTCCTGGATTGTGAAAACCTGCAGTACATCAGCAGTGCCGGCCTGAGGGTCATTCTCACCACGGCCAAAAGCCTGCAGTCCAGCCAGCGCAAGTTCGTGATCTGCACGCTTTCCAACCCCATCCAGGACATTTTCGTGATCAGTGGCTTCGACCAGATTATCAACATCCAGGGGTCGCGGGCGGAGGCACTGGCGACCATGGAAGCTTGAGCGGCACTGTCGGGCAATCCGGCCGCCAGCCGACCGAACCCACACTTCGCCACCGTCCAACGGCGGCGGCCTTACATTCAACCACCGAACATCCCCGGCGGACACCGCCGGGGATGTTCCTGAGGTGGTGAGGACACCACGCCGCTGACGCCAGCCGCACCCGCCGGGAGGGTCGGCGGGCCCGGAGCGGGTTGTTACCCGCACCCATCGCCATCGCAGACCACACGCAGGCACAGGAGCAGGAAGGGGTGGAAGAGGAACAGCGACCTAGAAAGATTCTGGTGGTCGACGACGAACCCGACCTCCAGCCCCTGGTCCTGCAGCGCATGCGCAGGGGCATCCGGCGCGGACGGTACCAGTTCCTCTTCGCCGGCAATGGAGTGGAGGCACTTGAGCTCCTGCGGGCAGTCGGGGACATCGACATGGTGGTCTCCGACATCAACATGCCCCAGATGGACGGCCTCACCCTCCTGGAGCAGATTCCCTCGGTGGACCCGAACATCAGGGCCATCATCGTCTCCGCCTACGGCGACATGGCCAACATCCGCACGGCCATGAACCGCGGCGCCTTCGACTTCATCACCAAGCCGATCGACTTCACCGACCTGCAGGTCACCATCGATCGGACCCTGGAACACCTGGCCGAATGGCGCAGCGTGCTCAGGGCCCGCGATCAGCTGGTCAGCGTGCAGAACGAACTGTCGATCGCCACCCAAATCCAGCAGTCCGTCCTGCCCACACGGTTGCCACAGGGCATCGGCTTCCACCTCCATGCCAGCATGGAAGCCGCCCGCAACGTCGGCGGCGACTTCTACGACACGATACCGCTGGAAGACGGGCGCGTGGGCCTGGCCATCGCCGACGTCTCCGACAAGGGCGTGCCGGCCGCCCTCTTCATGATGGCCAGCTACACCTTGCTCAGGGCGGCGGCCAGAACCCCCGATGCCGGCAGCACCATGCAGAAGGTCAACGACCTGCTGACCGAAACCAACGTTGTGGGCATGTTTGTCACCATGTTCTACGCCGTGTTCGACCCGGTGTCCGGCTCCCTGACCTATGCCAACGGCGGCCACAATCCCCCTGTTTTGCTGCACGAGGACGGCACGACCGAGCAGCTGCCCCTGACCGGCGGCGTGGCACTGGGAGTGATGTCCGACCTCGACTACAACGTCAAGTCCATCAACTTGACGCCCGGCGACACGGTGTTCCTGTATACCGACGGCATTCCGGAAGCGATCAACGGCGACGATGAGGAATTCGGCATGGAACGGCTGTGCACAACCCTGACGGCAGCCAGGGATCGGAATGCGCACGACCTTACCGACTATGTGCTGAAGGACCTGCAGGCCTTCGTCGGCGACACCCCCCAATTCGACGACATCACCTGCCTGACCCTGCGTTTCACGGGCGCGGTGCAATGAGCGCCACCCGTTCCATCCAAATCGATCTCGGCGCCCCCGAATTGCCGCGCCTCGCGGTCGCAGTGGAAGAGATGGCCGAAACCGAAGGGTGGATGCCCGACCTAGCGTTCCAAATCCAGCTGGCGCTGGACGAAATCGGCGACAATCTCGTCGAACACCGTGCGCAAGCCCAAAGCACCTACATGGCAGTCATCCTGAACTCCCAGGACCAAGCCGTTACCATCGAAGTCGTCGATGACGGGATCGCATTCGATCCCACCACGGATGCACCGGCAGCCGATGTCACCTCTGCCCTCGAAGACCGGCCGATCGGAGGATTGGGGCTGCACCTGATCCGAGCCCTGATGGACAAAGTCGACTACCGGCGGGAGGACGGCAGGAACATACTGACCTTGGTCAAGCACCGGACGCCATGAAGGCACACGGTCCCGCAGTCCTGTTGCAGCCGGCCTCGTGGCTAGCGGCCGCCCTTTGGCTGGCCGCGGTCCTCATCCTCCAGGGGTGTTCCCCACCCGACGCGCCGGCTGGACCAACTCCGACCTCGCAACCTGCGCCGACCCCGGTGACCGTCCCGGTCGCCGAATCCGACGCGCCCGCGGGCATCGATCCCGGCATTTTCCCTGACCGCATCCTGTTCGGCCAGTCGGCCGCCTTCAGCGGTCCCGCCCAGGAACTGGGCAAGAACATGAAGATTGGGATCGAGGCGGCGTTCCAGGAAATCAACCGGGATGGCGGCGTCTTCGGCCGCCGCCTCGAACTCCTGTCCCTCGACGATGCCTACGAACCGGAAGCCGCCATCTCGAATACGAAGCAGCTGATCGAGGACGAGGCGGTATTCGCCTTAATCGGGGCGGTAGGCACACCCACGTCGCGATCCGCCCTGCCGGTGGCCCGGGACGCCGAGGTTCCCTATATCGCACCGTTTACCGGTGCGGGTTTCCTACGCTTGCAAGAGTGGGACAACGTACTCAACCTGCGCGCCTCCTACAACCAGGAAACCGAGGAGATGGTGAAGCAGTTGGTGGATGTTCTCGGTTTGTCACGCATCGGCATCGTCTACCAGGACGATTCGTACGGTCAGGCGGGTTATCACGGCACCGTCACAGCCCTCGCCAAACGCAACAAGAAGCCGGCGGCGAGCGGTGTGTATCCGCGCAACACCACTGCGGTCAAAACCGGGTTGGTTGACCTGCAACGGGGCAATCCCGAAGCCATCATCATCATTGGAGCCTATGAACCGGTAGCGAACCTCATTGCCTGGGCGCGGCGCATCGGGATGGAGGCGGTCTTCGTCAACATTTCCTTTGTCGGCAGTAACGCCTTGGCCCGAGAGTTGGGCCGGGACGGTGAAGGCGTGTTCGTGACACAGGTAGTGCCCTTCCCGACCGACGCTTCGTTGCCGATCACGGCTGCCTACCATCAGGCTCTGGCCGACTTTGCCCCGGAGGTGGAACCCGGTTTCGTTTCCTTTGAAGGCTACCTGGCTGGCCGCATGACGGTTGAGGCTTTGCGGCGCTGCGGTATTGAAGTCACCAGGGAATGTTTCCTCTGGGCGTTCAAATTCGGCACCACGATGGACTTGGGCGGATTCAGTCTGGTCTTCGGACCTTGGGACAACCAAGGTTCCGATGCGGTCTTTCTGACAGTGATCGGACCCGACGGGCAATACCTTCCGGTCAACTCATTCCAAGTAGCGGATCCATGAACGCCCTGTTCCACAGCCTGCGACGGCTCGGTACCCGGCTCTATCTGGGCCTCGGGGGCGCTGTCCTGCTCACGGTTGTAGCCAGCCTTGTCGGTTGGTTTTCCTTCCACCGGGTTGGCCTGCTTCAGGATGTCGTCAACAACGAAAGCATCCCGGACATGGGCGCGGCAGTGCGTGCTGCCCAACAGAGTGGTTCACTAGTCGCCCAAGCGCCGCTCTTGACCGCGGCCACCGTCGACAACCTCCCGCAAATCAAGGCTGACATCGCCCGGGAACGGGACGCCTTTGAGCAGCAACTTTCAGCCATCCGCGCTTCCAGTGACATTGGAGAGGAAGACTACTTCGCCGCCATTCAGGCCAATGCCCAGACACTGATAGCCAATATTGGCATCATCGAGCAGGAAGTGGACGACCGGTTTCTGCTTCTGGAACGGGCCGATGTGGTCAAGGCCGACTTGGCCAGCCTCCAGGTCGGCCTCGAATCCGTCTTGGTGGAAGCCCTCGATGATCAACTGTTCTATCTCCTAACCGGCTACCGCGCCCTGAACGCCCCGCCCGCGTCACGCGATTTGCATCTGAACGAGATTCAGATTACCCGGTACCGGCACCTGACCGACCTTCAGTCCAACGCGAGCCTGGCCATCCAGGACTTGGCCAACGCCTTCGCCGTCACCGAAGCGGCCAGGCTGGAGCCGCTGCGGGAGCGCTCGGAAGCCACCCGGAGGCGCATTGACCGCAGCCTGCAGGCCCTTGGTCAGAGCGATCCGATCAGTCTGCAGGTGTCGCCCATGTTCGACAGGCTGTTCGAACTTGCCCTGGGCGAGGACACCGGCTTTGCCCTCGTGGCCGAAATCATTGGGAGCGACAGCCGCCAGGCGGCACTGCTGGAAACGAACCGGGAACTGGGCGTGGCCCTCCTCCTGGCAGTCGAGAACCTGGTACAGGACAAGAGCAGCCAGGCCCGTACGGCCAGCGCCATGTCGACTCTCGCCATTGCCACCGGTCGCACACTCCTGCTGGTGTTGATCGTCGTCAGCATCGTGGGTGCCCTGCTGATCGCTTGGCTGTTCGTGGGTCGGCTCCTGCTGCGGCGACTGGCGATCCTGTCGCGGCGCATGCAGCGTATGGCCGACGGTGACTTGGAGGGCGAGGTGGACATCGGCGGGGCCGACGAGATTGCCGACATGGCCGCCGCACTCGAAGTCTTTCGCCGCCACGCCCTGGAGGTTCAGCGGCTGAACCTGGTGGAGAAGCTGGCCGAGGAGCTGCAGGGCAAGAACGACCAGCTGGAACAAGTACTGGCCGAACTGGAAAAGGCGCAGGACCAAGTGGTCACGCAGGAAAAGCTGGCTGCCCTGGGTGAACTGACTGCAGGGGTGGCCCACGAAATCCGCAACCCCCTGAACTTCGTCAAGAACTTCTCCGAGGTGTCCGAGGAACTGTTGGACGAGATGCAGGAGGAGCTCCAGGACCTGCTGGCGGACGCGGAGGTTCCCGAAGAGGACGATCGGCCCGGCTACCTGGAGGAGCTCAACGGCGACCTGACCGACAACCTGAAGCGCATTCGGCAGCACGCGGAGCGGGCCAACGGGATCGTGGAAAGCATGCTGCGCATGGGCCGCGACACCGGCGAGTGGGTCAAGATCGACATCAACAACATCGTGGACGAGCACACACGCCTGGCCTTCCACAGTGCGCGGGCCCGGGACCCCGACTTCCAACTCCACATGGAGATGGACCTCAACCCGGATCTCCCGGAAGTGGAGATCGTCCCGCAGAACCTGGGCCGCGTGTTCCTGAACATGGTCAGCAATGCCTGCCACGCGACCAATCTGCGCCGCGTGGAGGCGCAGACGACCAACCAGATTTACATGCCGACACTCAAGGTATCCACTTGGCTGGAGGGAGACCGCGTCGCAATTCGGATGCACGACAACGGCACCGGCATGCCCGCCGAGGTGAAGGAGAAGATTTTCAACCCCTTCTTCACTACGAAACCGACCAACGAGGGAACCGGCCTGGGCCTGGCCCTTTCCAGCGACATCGTGCGGGGCCACGGAGGCACCATCGAGGTCGAGTCCGAACCGGGGGAATTCACGGAAATGACCGTGCGACTGCCCCTGGTCCAACCCGCCGGAACCACGGCCAGTTGAGGCCCGTACCTCCTGGGCAACATCTATCGCCGTGCGGCCGCCACCGCGTAGGCCACCGCAAAGATGGCCGTCGCCACCAGGGCCATGGCCGGGCCGGAGGCCACATTCAGGTGGCAGGAGGCGTACAGGCCCACCACCGCCGATACGCCAAACTCCGCACTCAAGATCATGGCGTGCTCAAACGTGCAGCCCTCCAGCACCAGCGTCTCGAGCAGTGCCGGGATGGCCGTGATCTCGTTGGATCGGCTGTCCACCCGCCGCTGGCCCAGCACCAGACGTGCTGCGTCCACCCAAGCACCGACCAGGTGCAGGGACGGCACGCCCCGGCCGGCGTCGTGGGAACGGCAGGCCGTCTTGCCGTCCACCGCTACGACTTGGGCCCGGGGGGCCGCGGCCAACGACTGCACCCAGCGTGTGAAACAGCCTTCCCGCGGTTAGGGGTCCAGCCGCGCGAAGACACGCCTAAAGGTGTCGTGCGAGGGAATCCCGTGCAGCAGCTCCAGAAACGTGATCAGCCAAGCCTGCTCCTGGCGTCCGAACAGATCAACCTCGGTCCAACTGTCGGCACCGCAGATGACGGCAAGGTCACCATCAGGAGAATGTCCTCCAGACCATGCAACTGGACCTGGGACCGACGGGGATCGTCGACTTCGGTGACAGGAAACCAAGGGTACGGGGGCGGTGTCGGCCATGGGGGAGCCGCCGGAATGGGATGCAGCATCCCATCCTACCCAGAGCCGGCACCACCCACTTTAGTAATGTGAGCGCCCCAAGTCGATTCTTGGCAGGAAGCCAACCAGCTGTATGCTGTGCTATATTAATATAACCGAGCCGAGTGTTGCCCTAGGAGCATCGCCATGACTGTACCGCGTTCGATCTTCCGGCTTATTCCCATTCTTCTGATTGTGATCGGCAGTGCCTTGGCGGCCTGTGTCGCGCCAGTGGAGGCTCCTGTCGCCGGTGACGGTCCAGCGGTGGAGAGTCAACCCTTGCGGATTGTGACCAGCGGCAGCATCGTTGCCGACTGGGTCCACCAGATTGGTGGGGACCACGTGGAAGTGTCGGCACTTGTGCCCCCCGGGGGCGATATGCACATGTTCCAGCCCGGGGCCCAGGATGTCGCGCGTGTGGCCGATGCCGATATGGTGGTCATGATTGGCATGGGACTGGAAGCCGGTTGGCTTGATCAATTGTTCGAGCAGGCACGGGCCGATCGGGCGGTCGTGATTAGTTTGGAGGAGTTCATCGATCCCCTACCCTACCTGCCGATGGAGGGTGACGGGGATTCCCATGGCGATGAGGAAGAACACGAGGACCACGAAGATGGCCACGGGCACGACGAGGATGCGGACGAGGACCATGAGGACGCACATGGTCACGATGACGATGCAGACGAGGACCACGGCCACGGCCACGACGAAGAGACGGATGACGACCATGAGGACGCACATGGTCACGATGACGATGCAGACGAGGACCACGGCCACGGTCACGACGAGGAGACGGATGACGACCACGGGGACCATGACGATGCGGATGAGGACCATGCGGATTCCGAGGGACATGCCGCAGATGACCACCACCACGAACATGGCTCGGAGGATCCGCACTTCTGGTTCGATCCGCTGCGGGTTCGCGCCGCGGTGACCGGTCTGGCACAGGCCATGGGCGCTGCGGATCCCGAGCATGCAGCGATCTATGCCGAGCGAGCTGCCCGATACGGTCTCGAACTCGAAGAGTTGCACGGCTGGATTACCGAGCAGGTGTCAGTGCTGTCGGCGGAGCAAAGGGTGATGGTGACCTCGCACGACAGCTTCCAGTACTTCGCTCGCCTCTATGGCTTCGAGGTGGTGGGTACCATCATTCCCGGCCTGGATACGAGTGCGGAAATCGGGGCGCAGGCCCTCGCCCGACTGGTCGATACCATCAAGGACCATGGTGTCAACGCCATCTTTACCGAAGCCTTGACCGACAAGCTGGCCGCCAACCTGGCAGAGGAGACTGGGGTCGGCATCGTGGTACGGTTGTACACGGGTTCGCTGGGAGGACCGGACAGCGGAGCCGAGACCTACATCGACATGATGCGGCACAATGTCGAGACGATCGTTCAGTCCTTGTCAACCCCGTGACGGAGTAGATTCGAACACCATGGCTTCCGTATCCATTGCAGTTCGCGACCTGACTGTGGCCTATGGGGACACAACAGCCCTCGAGCGCGTGTCGTTCCAGATCGACTCCGGTCAGATGGTGGGGGTTCTGGGTCCCAACGGGGCTGGCAAGAGCACGCTGTTTGAAGTCTTGGCCGGCTTGCAGCCGTTCGCCTGCGGCGAAGTGCTGATTCACGGCCAGCCGGCCTCCGGGAAGTCGGGAGCCTTGGCCTATGTGCCCCAAAAGGAACGAATCAACTGGCGTGTGCCCCTGAGTGTCATCCAGGTGGTCATGCAGGGTCGCATCCGCGGGCATCGATGGTTGCGGCGGCTCCGTCCCGCGGACATCGAAATCGCGGAACAGGCCCTGCGGCAGGCGGGACTGTGGTCACACAGGGGGGAACCGATGGTATCGCTGTCTCGGGGCCAGCAGCAACGGGTGTTCCTGGCGCGGTCGTTGGCACAAGGAGCGGACATTCTGCTGCTGGACGAAACCTTCAGCGGCGTGGACATCCGAGCCAAGGAGTCCCTGATGGAAATCCTGCATACACTGCGCGATCAGGGACGCACCATTCTGCTGGCCTCTCATGCCGTGGACCAAGTGGAGAAAAATTGCGACTGCTGCCTGTGCCTGAACCGGGGAGTAGTCGGATTTGGCCGCACCCGGGACCTCGTGGAATCCGGGGTTATCCGGAATTTGGTGGGCACCGTCTGACGGGCAACGCGTTTTGCCCACGGACCAACAACCGAGCCAATGGAGATTCTGCAAAGCTGGTTGATCGCGCCCTTTACCTACGGGTTCATGGTGCGGGCGTTGGCGGTTTCGGTCCTGGTGGGGGTCATGTGTCCTCTTCTGGGCACCCATGTGGTCACCCGGGATCTCGGATTCATGAGCGATGCCCTGGCCCACTCCGTTCTGCCTGGTGTGGTGGCAGCGGTGTTGGCCGGCTTGCACCCCCTGTGGGGTGCCGTGCCCATGGCCATCATCCTCGCACTGTTGCTGGGCTGGTTGGTGCACAGCACAGGCCTCAGTGCCGACACCACCATCGGCATCCTTTTCGCCGGCCTGTTTGCCTTGGGCGTGGCGCTCCTGCCCTTGGTGCGCCACGTCCGCCTCAATTTGGAGGATCTTCTGCTGGGCCAGGTGCTGGGCGCTTCGCGGGTGGATGTGGTGATGACTGCGATTCTGACCGCGGTGGTGACGGCGGTGCTGTACGGGTTGCACAGCCGGTTGCTGTTCGTCAACTTTGATCCGCTGGGCGCCAAGGTGGCGGGACTGTCCGCCACTCGGTTGGACTACCTGTTTCTGGTGCTGCTGGCCGTGGCCACGGTCACGGCCCTGCAGGCCGTGGGCATCATTCTGGTCATTTCGTTGCTGATCACCCCTGCGGCGGCCGCACTGCTGGTGGCCCGCACGTTTGAGCATGCCATGATCCTGAGTGCGGGGTTTGGCGTATCGGCGGCGGTGGTGGGCCTGTACGCCTCCTACCACTTGAATGTGGCCTCCGGACCGGCCATGGCCCTGGTGGCGACGGCCATCTTTGCGGTAGCCTACGCGGTGGCGGCCGCACGGCGATAGGTGTTGCCCAGGAGGTACGGGCCTCAGCTGGCCGCGGTCCCGGCGGGTTGGACCAAAAGCTGGTCAACGTGCACTTCCCCAAGATCGAAAAGATTGTCCTGGTATATGACAATCCCAACTGTATAATCATATTAATTGGCATAATAAGAATGACAAAGATTTTGAATTTGCCGGTTGATTGGGCAACGCTATGGTTAGGGGGCTTCTGCCCGGTGGAGGCGCTCGGTGGTTTGCCGGTGCGTGGCGCAGATTATGCCGCGCATCCACAGCTGGATGATCTCCTGGCTCTACCTGCTAACGCAGCATTACACCCCGAGGTGACGCTTGAAACGGCAGAAGCGGCATGGTCGGAACGCCTGGGCGGCGCGTGGGTTGTGCTGGTGCGCGATGCCTACCGCGCTCGCCGCTTACTGCATCAGGCGGCGGGAATTCAGCCAGGCGAATGGGTCGGTGTCCCAGCGAATGCCAGCCATGACCTGGCAGAGTCGGTCAAGCATCATAAGGCGTTGCTGCGCTTTCTGGATTTTGACGCTCATCTACGGCTCGCACCGTCCAGTACGCGCTTCACCTGGACACAGGTGGTGTGCGGGTTGTGGCAACCACCGAACGCTACATGGCTCGACTGTGCTGACACCCTGCCTACGCCGGACGCGGCAGAGCGCCCGGCGGTAACGCTGTACGGCTTACATCTGCCTGATGTTGATAACCGCCCCGGTGCGCTGTTGGTATTCGGTGATGAGGCACTCCATGCAGAGGTGAAAGCATTGCGTCAACCGGCTGACTGCCCAAACGCGGCACAGGCATTGGCACAGTGTGAACGTCTGCCAGAACTGGCAGAGCACCAAAGCGAGAATCTGGCCGAGGTGCGGCGAGGTCTGCGTGAAGCCGCCGGGCTGGAGACACACGAGCCGAACAAGCTGGCGCTGGCGACCGCGGTCGCGGTGCAGATTCCGCTAGAGAGCGATGTCGCCACGTTTTACGCCTACGTTGAGCAGGAAAATACGCCCGTGCGCTGGCTGCCACAGATTCAGCCTTTGCATTATGCCGCGCTGGGTTCTGACGGCGCGCCAGATCACCGGGAAACGGCGGCGAACCTCGCCCGCTGGTTGTGCGTCCCGGTAGGGCCGGATTACACCTTTGAGGAAATCAAACACGGTGTGCTGGGCATCGTCAAATCGGCGGAATATCTCGGTGTGCGCTGGCGCGCCAATCCAGCCTATGCTGCCGAGTACGCTGCCTTGATGGATCGAACTTATGGCACAGGACATGATGCCTACCGCCCGTTGTTTGCGCTGGATGAAGCCATCGCAGCAGGAGACTACCCATGCAGTTGATCGCTATTATCGAGATGCTGCATCAACCAAAGACCGCGCTGACGCGGGCGCTCATTGAAGCACTGTCCATCACAATCGAAAGTTGAACAGAGGTAACAGGAACATGATGAACACACTTGAATCACGAGTGGCAGTGACCGTTCTGACCGGCTTTCTAGGGGCTGGCAAAACCACACTACTCAACCGCATCCTGACCGAAAATCACGGTAAGAGAATCGCGGTGATCGAAAATGAGTTCGGCGAGATCGGCATTGACAACGATCTGGTCATCGACGCGGAAGAAGAAATCTTCGAGATGAACAACGGATGCATCTGCTGCACCGTTCGGGGCGATTTGATTCGCATTCTCGGTCATCTGATGAAGCGTCGCGACAAGTTCGATTACATCGTGATCGAAACCACCGGCATGGCGGATCCCGGTCCCGTTGCGCAAACCTTCTACGTGGATGATGACATGCAGCAAAAAATGATGCTGGATGCGATTGTCACGGTGGTGGATGCCAAACATATCTGGGAACACATCGACGACAGCGATGAAGCAAAAGAACAGGTTGCCTTTGCCGATGTGATCCTGCTCAATAAGGTTGATCTGGTTGCCCCGGAAGACCTCGACAGACTCGAAGCACGCATCAAAAGTATGAACAGCATGGCGAAAATCTGCCGTACCCGCGACGCGGTGGTCGAGATGGACCAGATTCTCAATGTGGGCGGCTTCAACCTCGACCGGGCGCTGGAGATCGACCCCAAGTTCATGGAGCCGGAATATCCATTTGAATGGTCGGGCATCTATGAACTGAACACCGGGACTTACGAATGGGTGATGAGCGAAGGTCCTGATCCGGTAATGGGGGCCGCACTGCTCCCGCTGGCAAATACTGGATTGTCGGCGAAGGAAGAGACGTTGATGGACGCCGTGTTGACTTTCTCCGAAGATGAGCAGGCAGCACAGGCAGGTGAAACGCTGCACCTCGGCAAAGGACAGCACAACCAGCTCGTGCTGAACAACAACGGCGAGACCGTCTTCAATTTTGCGATCCAACAGCCGGGCAATTACATGCTGTTCACCGAACATCACCCTGATGAATTCGATGCGCACCTGTGCGGCACGGATGCCGTGCTTGCGCCACTCGAAACCCGCGAGTACAAGCCTGATCATGAACACGACGAAGAAGTGACTTCTGTTGGTATAGCCCTTCCCGGTGATTTTGACTTGGAGAAGCTCAATGGTTGGTTGAGTCGACTGTTGCGCGTGCATGGACAGGACATCTTCCGTATGAAAGGTGTGTTGAGCGTGCGCGGCTGGGATGAGCGCTTCGTATTCCAGGGGGTGCACATGCTCTTTGATGGCCGCCCGGATCGTCTGTGGGGGACTGAACTGCGTCAGAACAAGATGATTTTTATCGGCCGCAACTTGGATCGGGCGGCATTGGAAGAAGGCTTCCGCGCATGTCTCGTGTCATGAAGCGGCGCAAAGACAAGCCCAAACCGCCACAGTCATCGCTCAAGGCGATATGGCGTACCCACATTGACGATCATCCGATTGGGTTGGCATGGTCGCCGGATGGCAAAAGGTTGGCTGTGGCGGGTGTGTCTGGACCAATCACGTTGTTTAATGGTGCAGACGGCGCGGTACAGCACCAGCTACCCGGCCATACCCTCGGCACGATGGCCATTTCGTGGCACAAAGACAGTCGTCTCCTGGCCAGCGTCGGGCAGGACGGCCAGGTACGGCTGTGGGATGCCGAAACAGGAACGCAGACCTCTGAAATGGCCGGCGGCGCAAGCTGGGTGGAGCGTATCGCTTTCAGCCCTGCGGGCGATTGGCTGGTGTCAGCCGCCGGGCGCAAACTGCGACTGTGGGATGCCACCGGGGAATTGAACTGCGAATATCCCGATGCGAACAGCACCATTACCGACATCAAGTGGCGCCATGATGGCAAACGGTTCGCCATCTCTGCCTACAATGGCGTCGTCCTGTATAGCCCCACAAAAGCGGAGCCACGCCGCCGTTTCGAATGGCAGGGCTCGACACTCACACTGGAATGGAGTCCCGATGGAAAGTACATTGCCACCGGCGACCAGGACTCGACGGTGCATTTCTGGATCACCGGTACCGGGAAGGATTTGCAGATGTGGGGCTACCAAACGAAGGTGCTGGAACTGGCATGGAGCTTCAATAGTCGCTATCTGGCGACCGGCGGCGGAACTCAGGCGGTGATCTGGGACTGTTCCGGCAAGGGGCCAGCAAACACGCAACCGATCACGCTGGAAGGGCATCGGCATCTCATCAAGCACCTGAAGTTTCAACGACGGGGTATGCAGCTGGCTTCCGGTGGCAACGATGGTCTGCTAGCCATCTGGAAAGTCGAGAAGAAGAAACCCGTTTTGCTGGCGGAAGTTGTATTCGAATCCCCCATTGCCGGCTTGGCCTGGTCACCGGATGATCGCTGTATCGCGGCGTCAGACGAGAGTGGCGCCCTGTCGATAGCGGCAGCGCAGCGATTGTGAGAAACGTGTTTCACATAAGATTTTCCCTCTGTTGGCGAGACGTTTTGTTTCGATGATGATGGCGGACGCGGTCCCTATTGCCGCGTCCGTCGTGACCGTCCCTTTACATCTCCTACCACTCCAATTTGCCTGCCAGTCCTGCCATGACCCTGGTAGCAAGCAGGATGTTCGCACTGGCAGTCTCATTCAGGTGAAGATCCTCCTCCTGAGAATCCTCTTCTCGAAAGCAGCTCGTCGTCAGAGGCCCGTACGTAGGCAAAGACCAGGGCAAACGCAAAGTCGGGTTGAGGGTAGGGCGGAGACCGGGAACCACGGTTGGCGTCCGATGCGATCGCGCAGCAGGCCGATAGATCCATCCGTTTCGAGATGCTGTTGCATCGTCCGTACCTTGTTCAGGGCAGCTCGGTGCAGGATGCCCATGACGGCGGGGACGTTCCCCTTGCGCATACGGCCGTTGTCCTCCTGGAACGGCACGTCCAGGGTACAGTGCCGACCGTTCTTCCACCCAGAGAATCCCCGCCAGTGGCCACACAGAGGTCCAGCAGGACCTCTGCATCGACCGGATGGCCGGGATGTAGTAGCGCACGGAGCGCTGCCGACGACCGCGGGAACCGGTGCGCTCGGCCTGCACCCGGATCAGGCTGTGCAGGTCGAGCCCAGCCTCTTGACAGGGGTATTCGCACAAATTGATGCTACGGTTGATGGGGGGTACGAAGGCATGGCCGAGCCAGTACACTGGAGATCTGCTCACCAATCAGGCCCCGGGGTGTGGCCATGCTTCACGCTTCCTCGCGGCGGGGCCTGTACCTGTGGGTGAAGGGCACTCTCCTGACCTACAGTAGCTGCCAGGATTCGGCGGTCGTGGGCCTGGGGCTCATGGGCGCTTCGAGACGGCGCACCGGGAGCTGTGGGCGGACCTGCGACGATGCCGACCGGATGTGGTCCTGGAGGCCGGAGCCGGACGCGGCGGCCTGCTTCCCGGAACGGATGCGCAGGGGGTACCGGTGTTGTGGCCTCCGGGACGGCACTGTTTCAATCTCGTTGATATTGGTTGCGGTCGCGCACACGGCGAGGGTTCCTACAATGGTGTTTATGACACCCACCAAGGAGAACCCTCGCCATGGACTTCATCCTAGCGCCTGCCGACCCCGAACGCCAACGGGCGTTGCCCGACGATCCGGGCGCCTGTCCCCGTTGCGGGGCCTGCGCC